>NZ_JACJPG010000032.1 GCF_014695955.1 Leptolyngbya sp. FACHB-36
AATACCGTCACGGCTCAAACTCGGCTCTGGTTTAATCCTGGTCGATTGGAATCGCTCTACATAGTGCCCGGAACGTTTGCCGTTGTGCTGTGGATTTTTCCATCGCTGCTAACTGCGATCGCAATGGTCAAAGAGCGAGAAAAAGGCACGATTTTACAGGTCTACGCATCCAGCATCAGCGCGGTTGAACTCCTGCTGGGTAAAGGGCTGGCGTATTGGCTAATTGCCGTTTGCGAGGCGATCGCGGTTATTGGATTGGGGGTCCTCGTCTTTCAACTGCAATTTGCCGGAAATCCGATTCCTTTACTGATAGGAACCTGCCTGTTTCTAGCCGACAGCATTTTGTTTGGGTTAATGCTTGGCGTCAAAGCCGAGAGCCAAGCGGAAGCCGTTCAAGGTGCGTCTCTGATTGGGTTTATCACCTCCCTACTGCTGTCTGGCTTCATCTATCCGCTCAACAATATTCCCTTTCCGCTGTCGCTTGTCCCGAACGTGGTTCCCGCTCGTTACTTCATCGACATTACCCGCGATGCCTTTGTACGGGGCACTGGTTGGACAGGCGTTTGGTTCAGCCTACTCATGTTAGTTGTTTTAGGATTTTTCTTTTTTACCATTTCTCGTAAGGGTTTGGATCAAATGCAGCTTGATACTGATAGCTAATCACGATTAGTTTGGTCGAACGTACCCTCTACTGGATGCCTTAAATTTATGTTTCGCAATACTCCTTTTCTGGCATTGCTTCGCAAAGAAGTTAATCAAATTCTGCGAAATAAACAGCTTTTGTTTCTGCTGATCATTCCACCGATCGTGCAGTTGATGCTCTATGGGTATGCCCTTAATCCCGATGTGCAGAATTTGAAATTGGGGGTAATTGACTATGCCAATGTGTATGAAAGTCGAGAGCTGGTTTCTGCTTTGACAGAGAATGGAATTTTTGTCGCCCAGCCTCCGCCGCTGAATGAAGCAGCTTTGAGCCAGCAGGTGGAGACGGGCAAGTTAAGCGTGGGCGTAGTGATTCCACCAGAATTCCCTCGGAGATTTGCCGCAGGCGAGGCAGAAATTCAGGTGTTTATTGACGCCGTCAATGCGAACACAGCGGGCATCATTAACGGCTACATTTCGCAAATTCTTCTGCAATATAATCGTCGCCTTGAAACAGTACAAACTACGCTTCCCATACAGTCACAAGTGCTGTTCCTCTATAATCCAGGTTTAACGAGTAGCTGGTTTTTTGTTCCCGGCGTCATGGGCTTGGTGCTGACACTAATTGGCACGATCGTCTCGGCGATCGCCGTGGTCAAAGAGAAAGATGTTGGCACTCTAGAGCAGCTTTTGATGACGCCATCAGCCGCGTGGGAAATTCTGCTGGCAAAAATTGTGCCGCTGTTCGTGCTGCTCTTGGGAGACGTGGTGTTAGCGCTAACATTGGGACGATTGATTTTCGGCGTTCCATTTCGCGGTAATTTTCTGCTGTTCATGGTTCTATCTGGCTGCTATCTCTTTGTCAGCATCAGCATCGGCACACTGCTCGGAACGATTTATCAATATCAACAGCAAGTCGTTCTGACAACGTTTTTTATCAACATGCCAATGGTGGAAACCTCTGGCGCGATCGCTCCGGTGGAAAGTATGCCGCCGTTCTTTAAAGCGCTATCGCTGCTCAATCCGATGCGACATTACATCGCGATCGTGCGGGGAATTCTGCTCAAAGGTGCGGGGTTAGACATTCTGTGGATGCACGTTTTAGCGCTAGTTTTGTTCGCGATCGTGCTGCTGACAATTAGCGTCCGCAAGTTCCGTAGCCAGCTAAGCTAACGTTTGCGCTACCGAATGACGGAATGCTGCGTTCCAGCTCCAGCTCTCAGGCACTACCAATTCTCTAAATCCCAGAGATCGGTCAAACGACTGAACCGTCGCATTCGAGCGTTTGTAATTTCAATTCCGAATTTTGAATTCCGAATTCCGAATTCGTATACCGTTTTCTGCCAAGTTAGACACAACCTAGCCCTAACCTCTACACGCCTCCCAGCTTGCTTTCTGTAAAATCTAGTCTCAGATAGCCAGCGCGATTTATCACCATCATGCAGTGATCGCTTGATTTACCTGGAGAGAGTTTATGACCGCATTCACAACCGACAGCAACGTAGTGACGACGATCGCCCAGGACCAGAAGTTGGTTACGTTGATCAACGTGTTTAAGGTCGCCCCCGAAAACCAGCAGCTCTTGGTTGATTTACTCGTTGATGCCACCGAAGAGGTGATGTGTAAACTTCCTGGTTTCATTTCGGCGAATATCCACAAAAGCTTGGACGGCACTCGCGTCACCAACTACGCCCAGTGGCGCAGCGTCGAAGATTTTAGAGCTATTTTTCAAACTCCGGCAGCCACCGCGCACATGCCTGCTATTTCGAAGATTGCCGAATCTGATCCGGTGCTGTACGACGTTTGCTACATGAAACAAGGTCAGTGAACTCGTGAATAGCGAATTGCAAATAGCGATTTGCTGAATTGACCAACCCCATTCATCAAACCCATGACGACAACGATAAAGCCAAACGCGCCGAAAGTGATGCCGGACCTGCCTCCTCAGGTTGCCATGCTGCAAATGCTGGGCGGAATGCGGGTCGCACGCATTATCTACACGGCGTCAGCATTAAGAATTGCTGACCTGCTCGCTGAAGCGCCGAAAACCAGTCAGGAGCTTGCTGAGGCAACCAAAACTCATGCGCCGTCGCTGTACCGGGTGCTGCGCGCTCTTGCCAGCGTTGGCGTGTTTGCCGAAGACGAAGATGGACGCTTCCACTTGACGCCCAACGGCGAATTTTTGCGCCATGACACACCCGATGCGATCGGTCCGATGGTCAACGTGCTGGGTGAAGATTGGCACTGGCAAGTGTGGGGACGACTGCTGGAAAGCGTGCAAACCGGAGAAGCTGCCTTCGATCGTATTCACGGCATGGAGCTATACGACTACTGCCAGCAAAATCCTGACTTTGCCCGCACGCACGGACCTTCTAAAACCAGCGTTTCTGCCAGAGCGTCGGCGGCACTGCTGGCGAATTACGACTTTTCCGGCATGAGCAAAGTCGTCGATGTCGCCGTGTTAGGCGGCTACGGCAACACGCTAATTCCGCTACTAACGGCTAATCCGACCATGCAGGGCGTTCTCTACGACTTGCCCTTTGTGATTGAGGGTGCACAACCCGTCATTGCCGCATCGGGCATTGGCGATCGCTGCGAACTACTACACGGACACTGCCTCGATTCCGTTCCTACTGGCGGCGATGCTTATGTGCTCATGTTTGTGATCCACAACTGGGATGACCAGCGAGCCATTAAAATTCTGCAAAACTGCCGCGAAGCAATGACCGCCAACGGCAAAGTGCTGCTGGTTGAAATGGTGATGCCCTCTGGCAATGATCCATTTGTCGGTAAGTTTGTCGATCTGGAATCGCTGCTGACCACGCCGGGAGGCTACGAGCGCACCGAGGCGCAGTACCGATCGCTGCTAGAAGCCGCTGGATATCGACTGACGCGAATTATTCCAACCCAAACTGCCAACAGCATCCTTGAAGCGGAAAAAGCCTGAGAGTTCTAAATGTTGAATTTTGAATTTTGAATTAGCAGCCAATTCAAAATTCGTAATTCAAAATTCAAAATTAATTGGAGAGTCCCATGACGGTTCAAGTGTTACAGCGACTTAAATCTGCTGACGAAATGCCGGGAAGCTTTGGGCGCGGGGAATCCAAAGAGCTATTTGCGGAC
>NZ_JACJPG010000320.1 GCF_014695955.1 Leptolyngbya sp. FACHB-36
AAAAGCGGATCGCTGCTGGCGCTGCTGGCACACGGGCTGCCTGTCATTGCCACGCGTGCAACTCCCCCCGATCCAGATTTGGCAAATGCCACGTTTCTTCGGACGATCGCGCCCCGCGACTCGGTGGCGCTGACAGTGGAACTCGATCGTCTGTTGAGCGACGCGAGTGTGCGGCATCAGCTAGGTGTAGCTGGACAGCGCTTTGGACAACAGTTTTCCTGGTCGAGCATCGTCGAGGCGCACGAAGACGTGTACAGAAGAGTTCAACAGTCTGAAGGATAAATTCATTGCCGATGCGGGTAGTGGCATATACGGATTCAGCCGGAATAGGCGGAGCGGAGATTAGCTTGGGGCATCTGGTGGCAACGGCTTCTCCGACGATCGACCTGACGGTGGTTGGTGTGAGCCAAACGGTGGTAGATGCGATCGCCGATCGCCGACCGCAGGCGGCACGGTGGGTGCTGCCCGCAGGAGAAGTTTTGGCGCATTGGTTTAGGTTCCAGCGGCTGCGTCCTGACATTATTCACCTCAATCTCTGCACGCCGTGGGCAGGTGCGATCGGGCTGGCAGCGGCGATCGCGACTCCAGGGGCGCGGGTGGTGCGGGTAGACCAACTGCCGCTGCGGACAACCGACGCGCTGCATCTCTGGCGCACACGGGCGCTGTCTTTGCGGGTGGATGCTCACGTTGCTGTAGGAGAAGCCAGTGCGCGACGGATGGAGGATTTTTATGCGCTGGGGCGGCGATCGGTGCGATCAATTCCGAATGGAGTGCCGGACGAAGGCGGCGGGACTGAATCGGCAGCAGAGAGCCGACCAGGAACACTCGTCGTAGGAAGTGTGGGGCGGTTGGACGCGATGAAGGCGCACGATGTGCTGCTACGAGCAATGGCGCAGGTGGACGACGTGCACCTGATCATTTTGGGCGATGGAGCGGAGCGACAGTCCCTAGAAACGCTGGCGACGGATCTGGGCGTGCGCGATCGACTGGAGCTTCCCGGCTGGGTGAGCAATCCGCGTCGTTATTTACCCCAGTTCGATGCGGTCGCGTTGCCGTCGCGATCGGAAGGATTTCCACTGGCAATGGTGGAGGCAATGCTGGCGGCGCGTCCAGTGGTAGCAACTCGCGTCGGCAGCATGCCGGAAGCAATTATTCACGGCGAAACTGGACTGCTGATTGAAAAAGACGACGTGGCAGGGCTTGCCAATGCGCTTCGCTGCCTGCGCGACGATCGCTCCCTGCGGCTTCGCTTAGGACGGCAAGCCAGAGAACGCGCGATCGCTCACTACACGGTAGAGGCAATGATGAAGGGCTATGAACAGCTTTGGTCCTCGCTTTTAATGGCTCCGAGAGCGCCGCGCCTGCGGATTCCGCGTCCGCGAGATTAAGAGTGCAAGAGTTCAAGCAGCCGTTCAAGCTACGGATTCACGCAGCTTCACGCGGGACGATGAGTTGCGGGGTAGTCGGTGACGCTAGCAACACGACATTTCAGAGCGCGTCCGTAACTTTTAGGACGTTCGCAAACCTCGGAGGTTTCAACCAAAGATCAAGCATCGTGACCGACCTAGAGACTTAAACCTCCAAGGTTTTGGTCAAAACACGTCATACCCATTCCCTAAATTCCAGCTACCGACTAAACCACTAAAACGTAGGCGGACTCCAGCTTCTGCAATTCCGAATTGCGAATTGCGAATTCCGAATTGGTATAAGCTACAATACCCAAGCCGCGATCGAATGTCTGGAGGATCAGTCCAGCCAGGGTTAGACGCTGCTCTAGCCTGGGGAAAGTCCGGTGCAAATCCGGCGCTGTGCCGCAACTGTGAATGAGGGTAATGCTCCCTCTCAGCCAGAATGCCCGTCGATCGTGGGATGTTCCTCTCGACGCCTGCGAAGCACGGGCGACGTTGACTGATGCAATGTTTAGACCTGCGCCGTTCTGCAACGGCAGACTTTATTGCGACGGTGGTGGAATCGGTGCCGCTGACGCCCACCATTAAATCAATTTGGCTGCAGCTGGACCGAGACGAGTTTCAGTTTTTGCCAGGGCAGTCCGTTTGGCCCAAGTTCGATCGCGACGGGCGCACGTTCAGCAAAATTTACTCGATCGCGTCGTCGCCCTCGCGCTGCCCAACCATTGAACTGTGCGTGTCTCGCGTTGGTTGGAGTTCTGCCTACCTGCACGACTTACAGCCTGGACAAACGATCCGGGTTCGCGGACCTTACGGACTCATGACCCTAACCGAACTGCCGTCTCGTCCCCG
>NZ_JACJPG010000321.1 GCF_014695955.1 Leptolyngbya sp. FACHB-36
GGAGTTAATGCCCAAATGTGTGGTTGTGGATGAGTCGTTTGACTGGGGCAACGATCGCCTGCTAAAAACGCCTTGGAACGAAACAGTCATTTATGAACTGCACGTCAAAGGTTTTACTAAGCAGCACCCAGACATTCCAGAACCGCTGCGGGGCACCTACGCAGGACTCGCGCATCCAGCGGCGATCGCGCACCTGCGATCGCTCGGGATCACGGCGGTTGAACTGATGCCCGTTCACCACTTTTTGTCGCAGCCCGGACATCTTGCAGACAAAGGATTGACCAACTATTGGGGCTACGACTCGATCAACTTCTTTGCACCGCACGCTAGCTACAGCGCCGATCGTGCTCCCGGTGGACAAGTTCGGGAATTCAAACAAATGGTGAAAGCGCTGCACGAAGCGGGGATCGAAGTGATTTTGGACGTGGTGTACAACCACACGGGCGAAGGAAATCACTGCGGTCCCACTGTGTCACTGCGCGGCATTGATAACGCAACCTACTACCGCTTGGTAGAGGGCAACGAGCGCTACTACATGGACTTTACGGGCTGCGGCAACTCGCTGAACGTCCGCCATGCGCAAGTGCTAAAGCTGATCATGGACAGCTTGCGCTACTGGGTCACGGAAATGCACGTAGACGGCTTCCGGTTCGATTTGGCGTCCGCGTTGGCGAGAGAACTCTACGCCGTGGATAACCTGTCGGCATTTTTTGACATCATTCATCAAGATCCGATTTTGGCGAATGTCAAGTTGATTGCGGAACCCTGGGACATTGGGGATGGTGGTTATCAAGTCGGGAATTTCCCGGTGCTGTGGTCCGAGTGGAACGGACGCTATCGGGATGAAATGCGCGACTACTGGCGGGGACTGGATGGCAAGCTAGGCGAGTTTGGCTATCGGTTCACGGGCAGTCCGGATCTCTACCAGATGAACGGACGCCGCCCCCACGCCAGCATTAATTTCATCACGGCGCACGATGGATTTACGCTGCGCGATTTGGTCAGCTACAACGAAAAACACAATGAAGCCAACGGCGAAGACAGCCGCGACGGTGAAAGCCACAATCGCTCCTGGAACTGCGGTGCCGAAGGCGAAACGGACGATCGAGACATTCTGGCGTTTCGCGATCGCCAGCAGCGAAATTTCCTCTCAACGCTGATGCTGTCGCAAGGCATTCCAATGCTGGTGATGGGCGATGAAATGGGGCGATCGCAGCACGGCAATAACAACGCGTACTGTCAGGATAGTGAGTTGTCCTGGCTCGATTGGAACCTACAGGAGCAGAATGCCGATCTATTAGACTTTACCCGTGACTTAATCCATCTGCGGCACCTGCATCCTGTGTTTCGTCGGCAGCGATGGTTTCAGGGGCAGGCAATCCACGGGTCAGACGTCAGCGACATTGCCTGGTTTAATCCAGACGGTTGCAGCATGTCGGATGAACAATGGCACGCTGGATATGCGAAGTCGATCGGAATTTTTCTCAATGGTGAGGAACTGCCCGACTGCGACATCCAGCGCAATCGCATTTGCGACGATAGCTTCTTTTTGTGCTTCAACGTGCACTGGGACTTGATTGAGTTTACCCTGCCGCCACAGCTACAAAACCGGAACTGGCGGGCGATCGTTAACACGAAACAGCCCCGGTTTGTGGATGAGCAGATCACGTTCTCAGGTGACAAAACAGTGCCAGTGATGGGGCGATCGTTGGTCATACTTCAGTGCTTTCAGTAGCCGTTGAGCAAACAACTGCAAGCATCCTCGTGGCTATAGCGTTTCTCAATTTGGTGAGGTACGCCGAGAGAGCCTGCCCCTTCCGTTGCAGGGAAGGGGCAGGCTCTCTCCCCGTTTCGGGGAGGGTTATAGCCTGCGGCATTTGAGAAAGGGAAGGGGGCAAACCCTAACGGAGCAAGAACCTCCGTAATGGCTGGTAGCCATTACGGAAGTTTGTGTAGATGGAAAGACATAAATGTAGCCTAAACCACTAAATGTCTTCAATTAACCAGAGTTTGTCTTTCTAAATCTATCCGCATGAGGATGATTCTCTCTGAAGCTTAGTTTTTCTCAGCCGGAAGTATAAGTCTCTGCAAAGTGAGTTATCCCTCTAGCTAGAACCGCGTTCCCTCCTTTCGGCAGTGCTTCAGAGGCCATTCAGCTTGATACGCTATTAAGCATGGTAGACGACTTCTACTACCGACTGTAAAGCATCTGTATTAACGTATCTCTCACCTAAAAACGGAGAAGAAAATGGATATTCTAGCTTGGATTGTGTTGGGTCTAATTGCTGGTGCGATCGCTAAAGCGATTTATCCCGGACACCAAAGCGGCGGCATTTTAAGCACAATGCTATTGGGTATTATTGGTGCATTTGTTGGTGGTAGCCTCTACACCTTCCTAACGACAGGTACATTAGCTTTAACGTCTGCAGGCTTGAGTATCGGCGGTATTGTTGTAGCAGTTCTGGGTGCAGTCGTTGCTCTGTTCATCTACTACGCAGCTACCCGTCGCGCCTACTAAGTATTGAGACTAGATTGTAGCGGCGATTATGAAACGCTAACGTAAACCACTTGTTTAACACATCTTTCACTTACAAACGGAGAAGAAAATGGATATTCTAGCTTGGATTGTGTTGGGTCTAATTGCTGGTGCGATCGCTAAAGCGATTTATCCCGGACACCAAAGCGGCGGCATTTTAAGCACAATGCTATTGGGTATTATTGGTGCATTTGTTGGTGGTAGCCTCTACACCTTCCTAACGACAGGTACATTAGCTTTAACGTCTGCAGGCTTGAGTATCGGCGGTATTGTTGTAGCAGTTCTGGGTGCAGTCGTTGCTCTGTTCATCTACTACGCAGCTACCCGTCGCGCCTACTAAGTATTGAGACTAGATTGTAGCGGCGATTGTGAAACGCCAAGAATGATAAAAGCCTCCGCTTGTGCGGAGGCTTTTTGTTGGGTTTGTTAAGTGACTGATGGGCGTAAGCTGGCTAACGGCTCATGGCTCGCTGGGTGGCAAGCCGCTGGTAGGCAGCCGCAAAGTCATCAGTTGTTATTTGAATGGTGCTAGAACCGTCGCAGACTTCAGCACGATAGCGACGGATCGCCTCCGTTGCTGCCTGATTGCTCAATAGCGACAAATCAGCTCCATTCCACTCCTCAGTTTGCGCTGCCCAGTAAGCTAAATCGACATCTGCGATCGGTCGATCGTCGTTGTGCACGCGCAAAATAGCAAGACGGCTAGCTTCGTCCGGCAGATCGACTTTCAGTTGCAAATCGAGCCGCCCAGCCCGCAGCAGTGCCGGATCGAGGGCTTCTGGACGATTGGTGGCTCCAACGAGCAGCACATTTGGGCACTCCTGCAAGCCATCAAGCTCCGTCAGCAGTTGCCCAACAACTCGATCGCTAACACCCGAATCACTCTGGAAACTGCCGCGTGCCGGAGCCAGGGTGTCAATCTCATCGACAAACACGACGCAAGGAGCCGCCTGTCGTGCTTTTCTGAACAGTTCCCGCACTGCCTGCTCAGATGCTCCCACCCACTTGCTCAAGAGTTCGGGACCGTTGACTGAAATAAAGTTGGCGCGGGCTTGAGCCGCAACTGCCTTTGCCAGTAGCGTCTTGCCCGTCCCCGGCGGTCCCCACAGCAAAATACCTCGCGGCGCTTTCGCTTTCGTTTGTTGGTAGAGTTCGGGGTACAACAACGCGCCCTCAACCGACTCTTTTAGCGTTTGCTTTACGCTGTCGAGTCCCCCAATGTCCTCCCACGCGATCTTGGGAGCCTCGACCTCTACCGATCGTAGAACCGCAGGCTTAATTGCTTTGATCGCCTGTAGAAAATCTGCTTGCGTTACGGTCATCCCCTGCGGCAGCGGACTCTCCAGCGACGGAACGAGCCGACGCAGCGCTGTGTAAGCCGCTTTCTGGCAGAGCGCTCTCAGGTCGGCTCCAACCATTCCCACCGATAGATCGGCGATTGTATTCAGATCCACCGATGCCTCTAAGGGCATCGCACTCGTCAAGATTTCCAGAATTTCTAGCCGTCCAGCCCGATCGGGAACGCGGAACTGCACCTCCCGATCAAACCGTCCCGGACGCCGCAGTGCCGGATCGAGATGGTCGGCGCGGTTCGTTGCCGCCAGAACAATCACGCCTTTGGTTTTGGCAAAGCCGTCCATCAAGCTCAGCAGTTGCGCTACGACGCGCTTTTCTACTTCGCCCTCTGCTTTGGCGCGATCGGGGGCAAGGCTATCAATCTCGTCAATGAAGACAATACAGGGCGCAGACCGCGAGGCTTTCTGGAACAGGCTCCGGAGTCGAGCTTCGGCTTCCCCGTAGTACTTGCCCATCACCTCCGGTCCTACAATGGCGATGTAGTTGACATCGAGTTCAGTGGCCAGTGCCCGAGCGGTCAAGGTCTTCCCAGTGCCGGGGGGTCCAACGAGAAGCACGCCCGTCGTGGGTTCTAACCCCAACATCGTCAGCAGGTCTGGGCGCTTCAGCGGCAGTTCAACGAGTTCGCGCAGCTCTCTTAAAACGTCGGATAAGCCGCCAACTCCCTTCAACGAGGTCGGCGGAACGCTATCCGTGGCAGGCGGTGTAATAATGACATCACCCGTGGCAGGCGGCGTCGATCGGGTTGCCCGCACTCGACTGCTATCGGGTGCAGAGGTGTCTCGGGGAGTCTCTGTGGCGCTGCGAGAGGTGCTCCAACCGTCGGGTTCCGTTCTCCCTTCGATCACTCTAACGATGTCGAGTAAGCCCTCAACGCCCTGATCGACGAGTTCTTCAAATTCTTTCAATAAGTCATCCATACGCCTGCCCTTGCCTAGTGCCTTCAGTATAGACATCCAGATTCAAGAGGCAGGGGACCCTGTATGGACTTGTTACACTTCAACGACAGAGTTGGTCATTGAAGCGCACCGTTCACAGCTATCTGCATATGCTATTGTGGTGTAGTCTAACGGGATGTAGCGCAGCTTGGTAGCGCGCCTGCTTTGGGAGCAGGATGCCGCAGGTTCAAATCCTGTCATCCCGATTGGGTTCTGAACGATGAGATTTAAGGGGCTATGGGATGGGTAAGGCAAGGCGGTAAAGCATTGCTGATTCGTCGCCTTTGACTTCCGCCATCCTGGGCAACTGCTTTCTAGTTCAGGATATCTGGCAGCAATCCGATCAGAAACCTGTCCGAAGAGATCGCGGGAGACTGCAAGCGCTGTGCGTTGAGCAGCTGGGCTGTTGCCGTAGGTCTGGAGGTAAGCTTTTCCAGCTTCGGCTGCCACCAACCGATTAACTCCATTGTGGCTCCTAGCGCGTGGGTTGAAATCGGCGGGTGAAGCTCATCCATTTGTCGATTTTGCCGCCCGTAATGCTGAGAATGGGAATATTGACGGTGCGACTATTACCACCCGCTTCCTCATAGGAGAAGTAGATGGGGGTGGACTCTGGTTTGCCCAAGCCATAAGCGATCGCTAGGCCGTTGGCAGGTTGGCAGCTAATCCGAAAATTGCCCATGTCGATCGAGCCGCTACTGAGGCTGTAGAGAAGTTAAATGACAGCATTCTCCAGTGTCATGATCACATTATTGATAAGTAATTCCGCCGTTTTCTTACTTAGCAACGGTTCAACATGAGCGAAGGTGCAGTTCATTTGGTTATTTAAAGTAACAACACCCAGCCAGAGGCAAGTTCCTACAATATGTTGCCCGGTCGCAAAATAAAACTCTTTTAGTCTGAAGCACTCGCTCTCACTTTTGGAGTAAAACTTTCCCAAGTTAGAAACATGCGTCGCTGTATTTCTTCCCATGTTGTACTCTGCCATTTGTGTCAGGAAGGAAACTTGATATTTTTTCAGCAGCTCTGGATTAGAGACTTGATAATGAGGGACTTTAGAATCGATCATCTGACGAATGTTTGATCGACAGTCACGAGCTAATTGCCAAAAGTCAGGTTCAGAATCAAGAAAGTGAGTTGTTGTGATGGCAGAAACGAAGCAACCTAGCTGACTTTGTGCAACAGGCGGGTGGCAGAATACCCGCAAATCAACATTAGAGCTACAGGATAGTAGGGACGGGTTGCTGGTTTTTAAGGTCTCCGTAGAAGCTGCAATTAACATGGCTGTACATAAGGCACCATGAACAGTTGTTTGCTCTTGACGACAACGGTCTTGAAGATGCTGTGTTAAGGATCGACTGAATAGGCGAGTTATCAAATGAGTTTCCCGATGCTCTGATGTTGTCGTTTCTTCAATGATGAGAGTTGGGGACGAGTCTGCTTGACTGGATGCAATCTGAGTGGAAGGTAAGGGAGCCTGGTTGGATAGGTACCTCTCCAGAAACTGCTCCAATGGTGGCTGTAAAGGCATTGCTTCCGGAGGAGTGATGGCTACACCCTCAGCTAAATCGCAGCAGTAGGATAAAAGCTCATCAATGAGATGGAGGGCAGAGCTTCCAGCAGCGATCGCATGATGGAAGGTCACGATCAATTGGTTAGTATCTGTTTTTTCTTTCGCTTGTACAAACGTAATTCGACAAAGTGGTTCTTCCTCATCAGAAAATGTCCGAAGCATCTCACCCTGAGCAATCTCAAGCCACTGTTGCTTATATTCTTGCTCAATGACCTGTAAAGGAATTAATAAACCAGTGCCAGAAACAAAATAAAAACTATCCCCTGATTTCTGAAGATGGGTTTGCAGTAAAGGGTGTCGCTCTTGGAGTAAATTAATAGCAGTCCTAAGTATCTCAAATGGAACGGCTCCTTG
Source organism: Leptolyngbya sp. FACHB-36 (assembly GCF_014695955.1). Classification (GTDB taxonomy): domain Bacteria; phylum Cyanobacteriota; class Cyanobacteriia; order Leptolyngbyales; family Leptolyngbyaceae; genus FACHB-36. The sequence goes on from NZ_JACJPG010000321.1 coordinate 6,758, forward strand.
TATGTGAGCGATATTGACATAGAGCATTGCGCCCAGTGAATGGAGTGTCGCAAAAAGATGTTCAGTTAAACCAAGCCTACGGCTGAAACTACCCATATCAAGATCCTTAAGCCTTAATAACAGATACGCCAAAGTTTACCCTTTATCTCTAAAGGCTCCAAGTCTGCTGTCGCCGCTAATTCAGGTAAAACCGCTATCTCAGCACTCGCATTGCGTTGAAGATCGCCATCAGTGCAACACCTATATCGGCAAAAACGGCTTCCCACATCGTTGCAACACCGAAGATCCCCAGCACAATGAATCCTCCTTTGATGACCATTGCAAAAATGATGTTCTGCCAGACAATGCGGAGCGTTTTTTGCCCCACTTGAATTGCTTCCGCCACTTTGGAGGGAGCATCTGTCATTAAAACCACATCGGCAGTTTCGATCGCGGCATCTGAGCCTAGCGCTCCCATTGCAATTCCGACATCGGCTCTAGCAAGAACAGGAGCATCATTAATGCCATCACCGACAAATGCAACTCGATCGCCGTTACGCTCCTGAGCCAAAATTGCTTCAATTGCCTCGACTTTTCCTTCAGGCAGTAGCCCAGCGTGAAAATAATCCAGTCCAACTTTGTTAGCAATGCTGGCAGCCGCCGCTTCGGTATCTCCCGTTAGCATCAACGTTTTCCGAATGCCCGTTACCCTTAATGCCTGAATTGCCTGAACCGCATCTTCTTTCAGCTCATCGGTAATAATAATGCGTCCGGTATACGTTCCATTAACGGCAAAATGCACAACGGTTCCTTCCACGTTGCAGACATCGTAGTCAATGTTTTTGCGATGTAAGAGGCGATCGTTTCCAGCAGTCACAATACGACCGTTAACGCTGGCTTGGATACCATGCCCTGCAATTTCAACGTAATCCTGAATCTCAGAATCATCGATCTCTCGCTCATATGCTGCGCGAATCGATTGAGCAATGGGATGGGTTGAATGAGCTTCCACTTTGGCTGCCAATTCTAGCAGCTCGGACTCGGTGAAACCATTTTTGGGGACAATTTCAGTAACTTGAAATACGCCTTTCGTTAACGTTCCAGTCTTATCGAACACCACCGTTTTTAAGCCTGCCAAGGTGTCCAGGAAGGTAGATCCCTTGATTAAAATACCGCGTTTTGCGGCTCCGCCAATACCACCAAAATAGCCCAATGGAATGCTAATCACCAACCCACAAGGGCAAGAAATTACTAGCAGAATGAGTGCCCGATAGACCCATTCTGCATGAGTTGCACCTGGAATAAAGAGGGGAGGAAGGAGGGCGATCGCCAATGAAAGAATGACTACAACGGGAGTGTAGCGGGAGGCAAATCGAGTAATAAATTTCTCAGTTGTTGCCTTCTTGCTGCTAGCGTTCTCGACCAAATCTAGAATGCGAGAAATTGAAGATTCGCTAGATCGTTTGGTCACTCGAACCGTCAGAACTCCTGACTGATTAATCATACCTCCCAGCACTACTTCTCCAGGTCGAATTGTGCGAGGGACAGACTCACCTGTAAGAGCAGAAGTATCCACCTGAGAGGTGCCCTCCAGCACTTCTCCATCTAGCGGAACCCGTTCACCCGGCTTGATCAAGATGAGATCGCGAACTTTCACAATTTCTGGAGAAACAACCTGAATACCTGTGTTTGTTTTTAGATTGGCAGCATCGGGACGAATTTCTAATAGAGATTGAATGGAGCGGCGAGAACGGCTAACAGCAGCTTCCTGAAATAGCTCACCCACCTTGTAGAACAGCATCACTCCCACTGCTTCCGGCAGTTTGTGAATGACGATCGCCCCAACGGTTGCGATCGTCATCAGGAAGTTTTCATCAAACACTTGCCCGCGTAAGATGTTGAGTCCCGCTGTTCTCAAAACCGACCAACCACTGATCAGGTATGCCGGAATGAAAACAGCATACTCAGCGAAGCTATAGGGCGTGTTGTGCAAAGGTTCCTCAAAAATCAGCCCTAGCCCAAATAGGGCAACCACAAACAGTACAGAGGGCAGTTCCCGTTTGAGGTGAAACTCTGCACCACGACGCGGCTCATGAGTACGATCGTGAAGCTCTGATTGGGATTCTGGAGCAATAACAGTAAACCCCAAAGCCACAACGCGGTTTTGAAGCGTCTGAGGGTCAATTTGGCGGGGATCGTAAGAAACCTTTAGTTTGCCTGAGTCAACGTTAATGAATGCGTCCTCGACTCCTGCTAAATTCTCAAGCGCTGTAGAAATCTTGCTAGCACATCCAGAACAGTCCATTCCGCCCACAATAATATCTAGGATTTGCTTTGTAGCGACTGCCTCTGATGCAATGCTGTAACCTAATGCTTTTACACGGGTCTGAATGTCTGCTTCACTAACGTGCTGTGGGTTGTAGGAAACGGTTAAGCGCTCGGTCGCGACACTGACTGAAACTTCAGCCACTCCTTTTAATTGCTGTAAGCTGCGCTCGATTTTGATCGCGCAACTGGTGCAGTCCATTCCACGCACTTGCAAATGTTGAGTCTTGAGGGCAGGAGTCTGAGTCATAGCTGTTGATGGAATGCAGCGTTGATTTCTGTCATTCTAAAGCAAACATTTAAACGTTTGAATAACTGTTCACAGATGGAACGATAACCATTTTTGTTTCTATCGTGAGTCGCGCCGTAATCTCTCAGCAATCAGCCCTGTAGCTAAAGGGACGATCGAAGATTTGTCAATCAGTCAGGTAAAAGCCAGATTGCGATTCTACGATCGCGTAGCATAACCTCATGCACTTCACCTTCCAATTGCAATGCCTACTCGCCCCTACTTGTTCTATGCGCTGACGAACAGCGTTTGTTCTAAATGCTTAGCAAAAACTGAAGCAAAGATTATTTTTCGCGATGGCAACGTGTATTTAATGAAACACTGTTCCTTTCACGGACGCGAAGAAGTTCTCATTGCCGATGATATCGAGTATTACAAACAGTGCCAGGAATTTATTAAGCCGGGAGACATGCCACGCCGCTTTAACACGGCGATCGAGCGTGGCTGTCCGTACGACTGTGGGCTGTGTCCCGACCACGAACAGCATAGCTGCTTGACGCTGGTAGAAATTACCGATCGCTGCAATCTTTCCTGCCCAATCTGTTACGCAGATTCGGGCACTGAAGAATTTTCTAGTAAGGACTTACAGCGTCGCCATCGCAGTCTTGAGCAGATCGAACACATGATCGAAAACGTGGTAGCGAACGAGGGCGAACCCGATATTGTGCAGATCAGCGGCGGCGAACCGACGATTCATCCAGAGTTCTTTCAAATTTTGGACTTTGCCAAAAGCAAGCCAATTAAGCACTTGATGATCAATACGAATGGAATGCGAATCGCGATCGATCGAGAGTTTTGCGATCGCCTCAGCCAGTACATGCCAGGAATTGAGGTATACCTGCAATTCGACAGTTTTGAAGCGGCTGCGCTAAAAGAATTACGCGGTGCGGATGTGCGAGCCATTCGAGAGCAGGCGATCGCGCATCTAAATGAGTTCAATATTTCAACCACGCTCGTGGTTACGCTGAAGAAGGGGCTGAACGATGGTGAAATTGGCAAAATTATTGATTATGCCTTACAGCAGAAATGCGTCCGAGGCGTAACCTTTCAGCCCATCCAGGCAGCAGGACGGTTAGAGGGATTTGATCCAACGCGCGATCGCTACACGTTAACCGAAGTTCGCCGCGCTATTTTGCAGCAGAGTCCACATTTTCAGCCGAAAGATCTGCTTCCGGTGCCCTGCCATCCTGACTGCTTGGCAATGGCATACGCGCTAAAAATCAACGGTCAGGTGATTCCGCTAACCGGATTGCTCGATCCGACTGCGTTCATCAACGTCATGCCTAACTCGGTTGTTTACGAGCAGAATGAGGAGCTGAAGCAAAATATCTTTAAGCTGTTTTCGACCAATCATTCGCCGAGTTCTTCTGCAACGACGCTGAAGCAACTGCTTTGCTGTTTACCTTTGGTCAATGTGCCGACAGGATTGACCTACGAAAACATCTTTCGGATTATGATTGTGCAGTTTATGGATGCGTTTAATTTGGATGTGCGATCGGTCAAGCGATCGTGTATTCACATTGCCGATCCCGACGGTCGTATTATTCCGTTCGATACGTACAATATGTTTTACCGCGAAGGAAGCCAGGGTTATCCACTGGTGGCTTACCGCTCCTAACTAATTAATTGCAAAAAGACTGATGCCTAGTAGGACACTACATGACACGCAGAGACGAAATTAGGGGGATTTCAGCTGGAATCTTTTTCCTTTTGGGCGCACATTTCGTCGCCTTTTGGGTTTACTTCGGGCTAGTCTTTGTCGTTACGCTGATTAGTCAGGCGATCCCGAATTCTGTCTTAAATTCGTTAGTTACCAACTACCTTTGGCTGTTTCCAATCCTGTTTTCGGGAGTGTCGCAGCTCGTTTATGTAATTCCGATCGCGCTGTGGCTAAAGCGTCGTGGGCAGTCTGCAAGACTAAAAGGCGTCATTATTGGTGC
>NZ_JACJPG010000322.1 GCF_014695955.1 Leptolyngbya sp. FACHB-36
CCCCAGCAATTCAAACCAGCGGCTATCACGAAGTCATCACTTGCTTTTGGATGCAGGCTAAACATCAGCTTCTTCAAAACGCTGGATAAAAATCGGCTTGTCTAACGGACGTATTGAGACGGATTGAAATGTCTACTTGAGCGCTACAGCAACTCCTGTATTGTATTCACTGACTACAGCCGCGATCGGCTTTTCTCTTCGCAGCCCACATCGGTTAGATAAAACCGGATTTGCAGTCACTGCCGTAGTTGTGAGACGAAAAATGATACGGTTGATCACGGTAAGCCAGGGGATCTCGTTACTGAATTATGAGCCTGTTTCAACGATTGCTTTTCGTGACGTTCCTTGTGCTGGCGATGCTGATGCCACTTCCAGCCCATGCTGCTAGTTCCGCGGCAGTGCGTGCGATCGACGATGTAAACGTATCGTCGAAGGATTATGCGGGGCAGAACCTGGTTAGATCAGAATTTGCCAGCGTCAAACTCAATGATGCTAACTTCAGCAATGCTGATTTACGTGGAGCTGTCTTTAACGGCTCTTCGCTAACAAACGCCAACTTTCATGGAGCTAACGTTGGTGATGGCATTGCTTACCTCAGCGATTTCTCAGGTGCCGATCTCAGCGATGCCATTTTTACCTCGGCAATGCTGCTGCGGTCTACGTTCAGAGGAGCGACTGTCACAGGTGCGGATTTCAGCGATGCGGTGCTTGATCGCCAACAAGTCGTGCAGTTGTGTAAATCCGCGAGCGGCGTCAATCCGGTGACGGGTGTGGATACTCGCGAATCGCTGGGCTGTCGATAATGCGAAAATCCCTCTGCCAGCAAAGAGTGGCAGAGGGATAGACAATGATGCAAGTTAACCTGCACACCAAACGCTAAGCATCGGGTAGGACGCTGCTGGAATACGCGTCCAGATTGCTGTAAGCAGGTACGCGGGTGTCATAGTCGATCGCAGTTCCCGTAATAGATTCAGATAGTGTTTCAAACGACTTGGAGCGCCAGTTCCGCTCGTGAATTGGCTTAGACTGTTCACCACGGAAATATGCCTGCGTTCCCAGCAGTGCAACCGCAACCCAGCCAACCACAAACAGCGCAATCAGAATAGTCATAAACACCTCAGTAAAGCTTTATTTCTTCTGTAAATTAATGTAACAAAATCTTGCGATTTTCGCCAATATTGCTATTGGTTGTGAAAGCCGATCCCATTAAGGGCGGTTGTGGCGATCGTTACTTCATTGCCTGTACGAGCAGTACAGATTTAACAGGTCGCTGCACTCGGTTGCCTGACTGGTCCATTTTGCCGTACCTTATTTTGCCGTTGTAGTACAGCGAAGCCGAACTACCACCATCGAGGTTCATTGCCTTTGTCGCGCCCAGCGTTCTCAGAAATGCCGCTAGTTCTGCAAGAGATAAGCCCGACGCAGGTGATGTTTGTGCCACCATCGCCCAAATGAGACTATCTTGCGTCAGGGCGATCGCCGTGCGAGCGTTGGGTTGGCGGCTGCCGAGCGGGTCGCGACTCGGCTTGCCGTTGAATACTGCCAAAAATCCTTCGGCTTCCAGTGTCATCTCCGGCAGAAGTTGAGGACCTCCACC
>NZ_JACJPG010000323.1 GCF_014695955.1 Leptolyngbya sp. FACHB-36
TGTGTCAGTTTGGTAGCTAGACACCATCCTCCCTCCAATGATGCTTTACCTACCCGAAGGAAGCTACAGCGGAGCACTATAACGATTCTTGATTACTGTTGTGCGGGTGCAAACTCCTCGATCGACCCTGAGCAATGATCGCTAGCGATCGCCTAAGCGCTGCACGAAGGGAGCTATTGCTTGCACAAACTCCTGCGTTGATTCGTAGGGCAGCACATTTCGTCCCGGAATTTTTACGCCGTGTGCGTTAGGAAAAGCGGCTTGGTAATCGCTCAGTCGCTGATCTAGAGTTTCCTGCTTGCCCTCGCGACTGATGCTGGAGGCTTGCTCTCCAAGCACAATGAGCGTCGGCTGCGTAATGTGTTGAATCGCGTCGGCATAGTCCTGTCGCCAGAAGCTCGCCAGAAAAGAAAACACCGCATGGCGACTTGCAGGATCGTGTGCTCCGTGTTGCAGCATTTCTAGCCATTCTGCATCGACGGCTGCTTCGGTAGCAAATAATTGTCGCGTCGAGAACGATCGCAAAAACTGAGATCGCCTCGCATAGCGGTAGAAGGCGCTGCCGATCGGCGAATCAAGCAGATTCCAACTAAGGCGATGTTGCCAGTCGGGTGTGCGTCGCGTTAGTAGCGCCCACGCAGGCGGACCACTCAGCACCAGTCCACGAATTAAGTCTGGCTGCCGCTGCACCAGCTCGATCGCCACAGGCAGCAGCGCTCCCTGCACCACCAACACCACAGGCGTTTGCACCACCGTTTGCAGAAACCAGCCCAGCTGTTCTGCCCAATCTGCCGGATAAAACGCGAAATGCGGCATGTCGCTTTCACCGCACCCCAGCAGATCTGGATTATAGATAGGATTGTGCAATTCGCTGCGACGCCATTCCGCACAGAACCGCTGCCAAAACTGGCGAGACAGTCCAACCCCGATCGGATGAATCAACAGCAGCGGGACGCCCTGTTCAGTGGGTGGCGCAAGGCGATCGTAGGTGCAGCGGTAGCCGTTCCACGTGTAGATTTGGGTTGCAGTCGAAGTCAGCATCGATCGCCCTTAGCTTAAATACAGTTCTCTCGCTTGCGTTTAAGGATCTCACAGCCATGCGCCTAATGTATCCCCCCATCAGACGGGTCGAAACTGAATCGCCGTGTGAGTACCAATGAGTGTTCCAATGTAGGTTTTTCCAGCACCTTTGAGTCCGATGAGCATACATAAGACTTTGTTGGTCATTGCAGGATTTCTCCAATTGAAAAGCGCATTTATCCGTGCTGCTAGCAAAGTTATTGAACCTTGAACAGCCCAATTAGTAAGGCGATCGGCGCTGCCAGTAACATCCACATCGTTGGCTGTAAACCGATCTGCTGAGCGAAGAAACCTAGCGCTAGCGGAGTTAAACCACCCACCAACCCAAACACGGTGGTGAGCGTCATTACCGTACCACTCTGTCCTGGCATCGCTGTGTACAGTTGCCCCTGAAGAATTGAGTACCAACCTGCATTTAATAACCCCAAGCAAGCCAGAATCGCCAACTTGACCGAGAAATGAGGCACAACTAGAAAAGCGGGGTAAAGACCCAACACCAGGATGGCGCTTACCTTGAGATAGCTCAATCCCCGCACTCGATCGAGTAAAGGGATCAGCAGGAAATCTCCTAACAAGCCAAACCCTAACCAGACCATGACTGCAACACCCGCCTGCATGCTGTTCGTACCCACCAGATCGACAAAATACAGCGCTATAAAGCCGCGTAGCACATCCAACATCAGATCCGAAAATTGCAGTAGCGTTAGCCAGCGCAATACAGTTAGTCGTTTTGCGGCGGCGATCGCGTTGCGGATGCCATCTTTGAAGCTTGGTATGGTGTCACCCTCTGGAGAAGATGGCGCTGCGATCGGATACTTCCACAGCAGCACCAACAGCCATCCCGTCAGCAGTGCCAAGATGAAAAACGCACCCCGCCAACTTTGGTGCAGGGCGATCGTTCCCGCCAAAATCAACGGTCCAATCACATTGCCCAAAGAACCTGCCAGTGACCAACGCGCCATGTTTTGCTCGTGGCGAGTCGGGTCAATGTCCATTAGGGTCGCTTGGGACAAACTGACGAAGCTACCGGATGCTGGATAAAACAGCACAAACCCGGTTAAAAACCATGCAAAGTCCTGGCTGAGGGAAATCATTAGGAGGGCGATCGCGAATGCAACCCCTCCACCTAGAATTAACTGCCGTCGCTGACCAACATCGCCCCAAATTCCTAGAATCGGCTCAATTAGGCTCGCGATCGTATTGGGAATGGTCAGCAACATGCCAACCTGCACGTAAGAGAGGTGCAGGTCATTGCGAATTAAGGGCCAAGCAGCACCCCGCACCCCGTCCACCAACTCGTCTAATAGCTCAATCATCAGGAAAATGATGGTCAACCCCATCATCGTCCTGGCGGTTTTGTATTTACCCTGCAAAGGCATCGTGGAATTCTCCCATCCTCAAGATTTAATAACCAACGCAAACTTGTTACTGCGCTGGCTCTGGAGGGGGAATCCACGAGCAAATCCACCTTATCTGTAAGGTGAATCGCTTGCTGGTTGGGGTTTTAGCTTACCAAGGAGGAAACATCATAGAAGTCGAGGGTCAAAATGATTTGCAAAGACACTTGTAGCACATCGTAGTATACAAAATGCTTTTTGTGGTTTGGGTGTTGAAACTTTGCAGACTAAAAAATTTGCATGATGTTATCTAAGACACCGCAAACTGCTCCATACTGACTTGCCGCTACGTTAAATCCCAATTGCTGCCACAGATGAAAGAGAACTGATTCAGTTACAGTTGCGAGTGTCGTCCTGTTGCCAGGAGTGCTTCTGCAATGTCTGAACGTCCAAATTCCGAGCGTCTCTACGATGTTGTCCTCTACGGTGCCAGTGGTTTCGTGGGCAAACAAACCGTACAATACTTTGCCCGTCACGCCTCTCTTGGGCAAGTCCGTTGGGCGATCGCTGGGCGGAACCGTCAAAAGCTAGAAGCCGTTCGGGAAGAAGTCGGTGCAGCAGTCGATGTGCTGGTTGCCGACAGTCAAGATCAACCCGCGATCGACGCGATCGTCTCTCAGACGCGCGTGCTGCTTACCACTGCCGGACCGTTCGCCCTGTACGGCAATGCCCTTGTCGATGCCTGCGTTCGCTTCAAAACTCATTACGTAGACATTACCGGAGAAACGCCTTGGGTGAGAACCTTGATTGATCGCTACCACACCCAGGCAGCCTCCGATGGCACACGGATCATTCCCTGCTGCGGCTTTGACTCGGTTCCGTCCGACTTGGGAACCTATTTAGTTGTTCGTTACCTACAGCGATTGGGCGCGCCTTGCAAGCAGGTGAATGCCTATTTCCAGGCGTATGGCGGCTTCAATGGCGGGACACTCGCCTCTGCTTTCAATCTCTTCGATTCACCTGAAGCAGCACAGATAGCTGATCCGTTCCTGCTGAATCCGCGCACGTCTCGGCAGGCAGAGAGCGATTCTCTACGAGACGGCACCGATCGCAACCGTGACCCGCAAACGCCATCCTTCGATTCGGACCTTAACACCTGGGTTGCACCCTTCTTTATGGGTCTCGTCAATACCCGTATTGTCCGCCGCAGTTGCGCCTTGTACGAGGAATGGCAGGAACCCTATGGACCCAACTTCACCTATCAGGAGTATCTCAAGTTTGATGAGCCGTTGGCATGGTTGAAGGCAACGGGTGTTACCGCCGGACAAGCCCTGTTTACCGGGGTTTTGCAACAGACTCAGGTGCGATCGCTCCTGCAACCTATCCTGCCCCAACCGGGAAGCGGACCTTCGGAGCAAACGATGAACGAGGGCTGGTTTTCCTGTGAACTAGTGGGTACTGCCGTGGATGGGCGCAAAGTGCGGGGACTCATCCGCGATCAGGGCGACCCTGGCAACCGAGCAACGGTCAAATTTGTTTGTGAATCTGCCTTGAGTCTGGCACTGCAA
>NZ_JACJPG010000324.1 GCF_014695955.1 Leptolyngbya sp. FACHB-36
GCCGTGCACAAACAGGCTGCGTAGTAAGGACTGGAGGGAGCATCCCACGTGCGCAACTGGCAGCTAACCGTCGCCACCGCTCCAAACAAATCGGTTAGGCGATGCAGCCGCGACAGCGCGCCTACCAGCGGAAAGCCGAATAATTCGGGATGGAAGGTCCATTTCTGCGGAGCAGGTCGCTGGGGATTTACGGTGGCATAGCGGGCATAAAACACCGTCCCGACGCGAGGAAGGGCAGCTTTTAGGGCTTGATGGACACCGCCCAGCAGTTCGATGTGTTCAACGTGTAGCAACCGATTCTGGGACTCTGCCAAGGCAAGGAGTTCCGCTGCCTCTGACACATCCAGGGATAGTGGATACTCTACGACTACGTGCTTGCCCGCTTGCAGGGCAGCGCGAACGATCGCTCCATGATCTCGGTTAATGTTGGCAACGATTACCAGATCCACCGTCGATCGCGCGACGGCTTCCTGCCAAGAGTCAGCAGGATCTGCTCTGTAAATCTGGCTGAATTCTTGCGTTGTTTCCGGCGTGTGACCCGCTATAACGGTCAGCGCGGCGCGTGAGTCCGATTGCACCGCTTCCGCTCGCAGCTTTGCCGCGTATCCGGTTCCAACCAAGCACACACGTATGGGGGCGATCGCAGCAGTTAAATCAGTGCTCATGATTGGAGTTCAGTGGATCTACGGCTCAAGGCTCACTCTAACTCGATACTCTGTATTCGCTTTATCATTTCGGGTCGCCGTTAAGTCAACGAAATCAGCACAAAACTTAACACTAGCAATGGGCTCAACCCTACAGGGCGTGGCTATTGCACGGATTAAGCGGCTTCTTGACGGCAGCTGTCCTATAAGATAAGCAGATTAAATCAACTACTCTGATTACGAATCCCATTCATCCTTCAAGATGATCGACGATATAAACTTTGGTTTTTCCCGTAGTATCAGAGTAAAGCTGATTCCGGAAGCAGATTTTATCTGAACGCAAGCTACAGAGCCGCTTCCATTTAGCTCAAAGAGCTGTTTTCATTATTGAGAGGACCACTGCATGGCAACTTTTAAGGTCACGTTGATTAACGAAGCTGAAGGGCTAAATACCACGATCGACGTCCCCGAAGACGAGTACATTCTCGACGCGGCTGAAGAGCAAGGTATTGACCTACCTTACTCCTGTCGCGCAGGCGCTTGCTCCACCTGTGCAGGCAAGATCAAAGACGGCACGGTTGACCAATCCGATCAGTCATTCCTAGATGACGACCAAATCGAAGCGGGCTACGTGCTAACCTGTGTGGCTTACCCCACCTCGGATTGCACCATCCTCACGCACCAGGAAGAAGAACTGTACTAGGTGCAGCGATATTGCAAAGCGGGAGACTGATTAGTGAAGTCTCCCGCTTTTTAGTGAGAAGCAAATTTTAGTGAGAAGCAAACTGCCGCCTCACTTGGCTCCCTCACTTCTGACTTGGTTTACGCTTGGATCGCGCCAAAAGACGATCGCGTCGCTAATGGGCTGAAGCTGAGTGCCAGGGAAGTAGAAGCTGAGGATGCGATTGCTAGACCAGCCCAGCTTGCCTAAATGGTAAGACCCAGTTTGGCTAAGACCGACGCCGTGTCCAAAACCGCCGCCAACAAAGGTATAGCCCTTGATCGTGCGATTGGCTCCCACGATCGGGTCGAGGTAAAACAGCGTGCTGTTAGGAGCCTCAAATGCCAGCAGGAGTTCGTCTTTCTCTAGGTTTAGCGTACCTTGGTCGGTGACGATGGCTAGGCGGAGCACCCGTCCACCAGGCGATCGCTGCGCTACGTCTAGGCGCTGAATTGTCTTAAAGCCAGCCATCGGATGCTTTTTGCTGCTCAAGAACTGGCGCAAATCCCGGTTCATATCCTCTAGGCGACTGGCAACGCGCCAGCGAAATAGCTCTTGGGTGTCTTCGTTGAAGCCTTT
>NZ_JACJPG010000325.1 GCF_014695955.1 Leptolyngbya sp. FACHB-36
TCGTCGCAGGCGATCGCGCCGGAAATTCTTCGCTACGGTCAGGTGCGGAAGATTGCAAGACAGGTACAGATTCGGCTGCATGAAGCCTGGATGAGCGAGGCGATTGCCGATCGCCCGGTGACTTACGTGGTAGCGGCTGACGAGACAGGGGCGATCGCCGATTACCAGCCTGTGGATGCGCGGGCTGCAGACGCGGCGGAGCAAACGCCGCTGCCCCATCTCGTCAAGGACTACCGTTCAGAGGATACTCTGCTCCGCCCGCTTGCCCGCTTCCACGTCACCTTTAAGCCCTCCGGCAGTCTGAATGTGCAACTGTGGCGTGGCATTCCGCTGCTGTGGTTAGCCATTAGCACCCTGATTGCGATCGTGGCGGCAGGGGCGATCGTGGGCTACGTTGAGACGCGATTGCTGTAAGGCAGTCGATGGCGGTTAGCGCTTGACGGTTAGTGAACTGATTTGGCTTGGTCGAATTCGCCTTACAGGTAGATGAACTTGCTAACAGCAGACTGAGTTGGCGGCAGAGGCTTCTCGTCATTTAGCACCTGATCTAACGTTTTTAGCAGGTCTGGTGTGGTGAACGGCTTCGACAAAAACGCTCGGATTTTGGGAGCAATTGAGGCAGAGAGCTTATCGTTCGTCATTAGCCCGCTCACGGCCACGATCTTGATGCTTGGGTTCAGTTTGTGCAGCGTGCGAATCGTGGTTGGCCCATCCATCACAGGCATCATCATATCCACCAGCACTAGGCTGATTTGCTGCTTGTGTTGAACGTAGAGCGCGATCGCCTCGATTCCGTCCTTGGCAGTGAGCACTTGATAGCCGTAGGCTTCCAGCGACTTCTGCGCAATCTCGCGAATCGCGGCTTCATCGTCTACCACAAGAATTGTCTCTCCGTGCCCTCTGGCAAGCGGTGTGTCTTGGGCTGCAAGCGTCATCGTCGTTGGCTCGGCGGGTAAGAACACCTTGAATTCGGTTCCTTTGCCGATCGTGCTCGACACGTGTACAAAGCCGCCGTGACTCCGGACAATTCCCATCACGGTTGACAGCCCCAGCCCTGTCCCCTCGCCCAGCGCTTTCGTTGTAAAGAAAGGCTCAAAGATTCGGTCTACTACGTCTGGTGGAATGCCACTGCCCGTATCAGACACCGTGATCACCACATAGGGTCCGGTTGTGGCATCCAGGTGCATCCGAGCATAGCCTTCGTCAATGATCAAATTTGCAGCGGCAATTCGGAGCACACCGCCGTCTGACATCGCATCGCGAGCATTCACGCACAAATTCATCAGCACTTGATGCAGCTGCGTCGCGTCACCTCGAAGCGTCCACAGATCTGTGGCTAAGTCGGTCTGAAGCTCAATAAACTTGGGAAATGTTTCTTTAACGATTTGCTTGATTTCTCGAATCAAGTGCTTGATTTCGAGAATCACGCGCTCCCCTTCAACCCCGCGAGCAAATGATAGAACTTGCTTGACTAAATTGGCTCCTCGTTTGATGTTGTTCTCCAAAATTTCTAGCCACTGCCCACTTTGCTCATCGGCAAATTTCATCTGCAATAGCTGGACAGCCAGCAGCATAGGCGTTAGCACATTGTTGAGGTCGTGGGCAATTCCACCCGCTAATGTACCAATACTCTCTAGCCGTTGCGCTCGGAGAAATTGCCGTTCGAGCTGTTTTTTCTCGGTAATGTCCGTGTTGATGATGAGAATAGCCTCTGGATCGCGCGAGTTCCGCACCAGCGTCCATCGACTTTCTACAAGCACCGTTTTGGCTGCTTTGGTAACCAGCTTTAGCTCTCCATGCCATTCGCCGATCGCCCGCACTGTCGTGTAAGCGCGATCGAGTTCATCCGACTGCTCGAACAGAAACTGCCAAGCATCCCGACCGATTGCCTCGGTCGCAGTCCAACCCAACAGCCGCTCGGCGCTTTGGTTCCAAAACAACACGCGATCGCTTGTATTGATCACAGCAATGGCATCTTGCGCTTTATCCAGCAGCATCGCCTGCTCCCGGATCCGCTCCTCTGCCTGTTTACGCTCGGTAATGTCTTGCCAATTTCCGACTAGTTCAATGATACTGCCAGCGTCATCTTGCACGAGTCGAACTTCCGAGGCGGTCCAATGGTACGTGCCATCCTGATGCAAGAAGCGGTATTCGCAGCGATGCTGTCCCCGATCCACTATTGTCGCCAGCTGAGCCAGGATATCGAGTGCGTCTTCTGGATGCACCCGGTTGCGCCAAAAGGCTGGCTCATTCACAAACTGCTGAGACGTGTAGCCAAACAGAGTGGTGACATTTTCACTGACAAAGGTTGTTTGGAAATCGCCCGTGGGTTCGCAGCTAAAAATCACGATCGGGCTGGAATTGAGCAAGTGTTGCAGTCGCGCCTGAGTCGTTTGCAGCAGCGCTGCTGCCTGCTTGCGCTTGGTGATATCTCGCGTAATGGCTAATTGAACGCACGATCGCGTCGCTTCATTCCACAGCGGCACGGCATGCGTTTCCACCCAGCGGCGCGTTCCCCGACAGCCAAGAATCTGAAACTCTAGCGTTCCTTTGCTGCCCTGACAGACCTTCTCGTTAAACGCTTTGTAAGCGGCTTGGTACTCCGATGCAATTAAGGGATAAACCGATTGACCCTGAACGGCGCTGAAGCTGTCTACCTCAATCATTGCGAGACCCGCCGCGTTCATGTCTAGCAAAATTCCCTCAGCAGACACCAACTTCACGCATTCCGGTTCTGCATCGATAATGGCTCGCAGCCGCATTTCTCGCTCCCTGAGCGCGTGCTCTGCTCGCTGCTGTTCTACCAAGCTGCGCCGCAGCTCCAACTGGCTGACTGCTTGACGGCTCAATGCCTGCAATGCGGCTAATTGCTCTGCCGTAAGCTGTCGAGGAACCCGATCGATCACGCATAAGGTACCAATTTGGTGTCCGTGGGGCGTGATGAGAGGTGCACCCGCATAAAACCGGATGTGAGGGTCTTCGGTTACGAGCGGATTCGCTGCGAACCGCTCATCGGTAAGCGTATCCGAAACCACGAGAGGAGCGCTTTGCAGGATTGTGTGCGCACAGAAGGCAAGGTCGCGGGAGGTCTCTGAGACGGTGACTCCGAGTTTGGCTTTGAACCACTGACGATCGTGGTCAACCAGACTGATGAGCGCGATCGGGGTTTGGCAAATATGAGCCGCTAACGTGGTGAGATCGTCAAACGTGGCTTCAGGGGGGGTATCTAGAACTTGATACTGACGAAGAGCGTCGAGTCGCTCTACTTCGTTGTAAGGCAAAGGGGGATTAATCAATGGATAAACCCAAATAGAAATGGGGCTGTCGCATCTAAAAGCGCCGCATCTTAATATTATCGCTAAGGGTGATATTTAATCCTGCTTTTGCTGGTTAAGGCGAGATAATAATTAACACCTTGCTGAGACAGTCATTCAAATTAACTATTGCGATAATCGCCCGACACAACTGCCTCTAAGCAGCGCAGCAC
>NZ_JACJPG010000326.1 GCF_014695955.1 Leptolyngbya sp. FACHB-36
CAACAGGCACAGGCAGCATTACCCACCCGCGCCGACCTTGGGCTGGTTTTCATCTCCTCTGCCTTCGCTAGCGAATATTCCCGGCTCATGCCGCTCCTGCAAGCGCGTCTGCCTGGATTGCCTCTGATTGGCTGCGCTGGCGGCGGAATTATTGGAACACCGATCGGTAGTCCTGCGCAAGAAGTAGAAGGAGAAGCCGCTCTCAGCTTGACGCTAGCAGCGCTACCAGGGGTGACGGTTCATACCTTTCACCTCGATGCGGATGAGCTTCCGGACTTAGATAGCTCGCCCGACGCTTGGATTCGCCTGATTGGAGTGGACCCTGAAAGCCAACCCCACTTCGTTTTGCTGGCAGACCCCTTCTCGACGCGGTTAAATGATCTACTACAGGGAATTGATTTCGCCTATCCAGGCTCGTTGAAGGTGGGAGGCTTGGCAAGCGGTGGCTCCGGCAGTGGCAGAAGTGCGGTATTCCAGAATTACTCCCTTTATCGATCGGGGACTGTAGGAGTCGCTCTCAGCGGCAATATTGTGGTGGAAACCATTGTGGCGCAGGGCTGTCGCCCGATCGGTCAGCCGTACGTGGTGACCGAGAGCGAGCGCAATATTCTGCTGGGTCTAGAAGCATTTGTCCCTAGCACGGATGCCACTAGCAGTAGCTGCTCGGTTGCCGATCGACAGACTCCGCTAGAAGTGCTGCGGGACTTAATTCAGAGCCTTAGCGAGGAGGACCGGATGCTGGCGCAGAATTTTCTCTTCATTGGAATTGCCCAAAGCGCCTTTAAGCAGACGTTGGAGCCAGGAGACTTCTTGATTCGCACTCTGCTAGGAGTCGATCCCAACGCAGGCGCAATCGCAATTGGCGATCGGATTCGTCCGGGTCAGCGGATTCAATTCCATCTTCGGGATGCGCAAGCCTCTGCCGAAGATTTGGAGGTGCTGCTAGAGCGCTATCGACAAACGGATGTAGCTTCACCAGCCGGGGCGCTGATGTTTTCTTGCTTGGGACGCGGCGAAGGACTGTACGGAGAGCCAAATTTCGACTCGCGCCTGTTTCACCGCTATCTTGCAAGGGTGCCACTTAGCGGCTTTTTCTGCGATGGGGAGATTGGTCCAGTTGGCAGCAGTACGTTCTTGCACGGCTTCACTTCAGTTTTTGGCATGTTTCGTCAGCGCACTGACTAATGCGCTGACGAAACAATAGCTTTGCCATATTGTCGATCGGATGGGGAGTTCCGTCACGCTTTACGGCTCCAAAGCGCTCAAAGTACTGGCGAGCGGCAGGAGGAAAGTGGGCAAGGTCAAACACGGTGTCACCGTTAGCAATGTCTGCCCAGAAGTAGCGCAAATCAGGAGCTAGCTTTTCGGCTTCGGCAACAGACAAATTCAGCGGTGCGTCGGTCAAGAGACGAATGATAAACGGATGCGATCGCTCACTCATAAATTCCCGCGACGTGTGCTGTAGCGTCTCCCAGCCGGGAACCGACTCAACCCGACTGGACTCGACCTGCAGCCAGCGATCGCCATAGTCGTCATGCAGACTCAGTACGCGATACGGATGGGGATAGCTGACGAGCGATCCAGTCGTGATGTCATAAATTCCCTGATCAACCGCAATGTCCTGGATGTGCAGGTGTCCGGTGAATACCAGTTGGACGCCAAACTCGCGCAGCAACGATCGTAGCGCAGGCGCATTCTCTAGCATGTACCGCCGCCCCAGTCGATGGTGCGACTGCTGCGGCAGATGCTCCACAACATTGTGATGAATCATCACCAGAATGAAGTCGTGGCGAAATTCGGTTAACGTTTGCCGCAGCCACTCTAGCTGCGCGTCGTCTAACCGCCCAATCAGGTTACCCTCTGCATCGAACTGATTCGAGTTCAACCCAATGAGGCGTACTCCCGGCAAGAGCGATCGAGTGTAGTAGAGCTGCTCTGGCTGGTCATAGCCAAACGCCGTGTAGTAGTGGGGAAAGTCTGCCCAGCCGATCGATCGACCATCGCTGTGCAGCACGGGAACGTCGTGATTTCCCGGAATCACGTAGGCTGGATACGGCAGTTGTGCCAGACGCTTTGCTAGCCACGTATGGTTCTCTGCCTCTCCGTGCTGCGTCAAATCTCCTGGCAGCAGCAAAAAATCCAGATTGAGGTGGCTCAAACGCTCAAAAATGGTTTCGATCGCTGGAATGCTGACTTCCACAAGATGAAAACGGTTTGGATGCTCCCAAATTGTGTGCGGCAGCGCAATGTGAGGATCGCTAACGATCGCAAATCGGAAATGAAGGCTCATGCCTTCCAATCTACTATGGAAGTGGGGAGTGGGTAAGAAGCTAGCTCCCCTTCACTCTTTACCTTTAGGAGGTCCTGTTGTCGGTCGTTCGAGTACGCGAGCACGTTAATCCCCTTAGCAAGAAATACCAAACGCCCGTCAGTCCACCAGATTGGCAGACCGTTTATGCCCAGCCAGATCAGCCGCTACATTTAGACATTGGCTGCGGCAAGGGGCGATTTTTGCTTACGCTGGCGCAGGTGCAGCCGGACTGGAACTTTTTGGGATTAGAAATTCGGGAGCCGCTAGTAGACCAAGCGAACAATTGGCGAACCGAGGCAGGCTTGAACAATTTGCACTACCTGTTCTGCAACGTCAATAATTCTCTGCGTCCGATTTTGACATCGGTTCCACCGAACACACTGCAAAGAGTCAGCATTCAGTTTCCCGATCCGTGGTTCAAGCGCAAGCAGCAAAAGCGACGTGTGGTGCAGCCGGAACTCGTGACTGAGCTAGCGGAATTTTTGGTTAGCGGTGGCACGGTGTTTCTTCAGTCTGATGTTTTGGAAGTCGCTGAGGAAATGCGCGATCGCTTTGATCAGCATTCTGCCTTTCAGCGCCAGCAGCACGATTGGCTAGCCGTTAATCCGCTGACAGTTCCCACCGAGCGGGAAACGTCTACATTGGAGCGCGGCGAACCTGTGTATCGTGTGGTGTTCGATCGAGTGTAGGCTATTCCTTGGTCTAGATTTTGGAGATTGAATCTTCTGAAGAACCGCCCAACGGGCGGTTAGAGATTATGCAAGAATTACCTCTAAAAAACAAAAGATTGGGGTAGGTGATGCCTACCCCAATCATCGAGATGATCAACCTCGCTGAGGTCAGCGCTGACTAAACCTTTGCGTCTTCTTTCACCAACTTATCCCAGCCCAGATCCTTGAGGCTGTTGTTGCGGCGAAGCGGGCGAGTCACCAGTTCCAGAATGTCACGAGCATTGCCGAAGCCGTGAATCTGAGCAAACGTAAACTCCACCGACCACTTGGTATTGATGCCTCGCGCTTCTAGCGGATTTGCATGAGCCATGCCCGTAATCACCAGATCCACGCCCAACTCATTGATGCGCTGAAGCTGGTTGTAGTTGTCCGGCTTCTCAACAATTCTGGGTAGGGGCACGCCCATCTCCTGACACGTCTTCTCCAGCAGCGCCAGCTCTGCCGCTTGATACCGCTTATCCATGTAGGGAATGCCGATTTCGGGGCAGGTCATGCCGCAGCGAATCAGAAAGCGAGCAAGAGAAATTTCCAGCAGGTTATCGCCCATAAAGAAAACCGACTTGCCACGAATCAGCGTCAGATAATCTTCTAGGTTCGCCCAAACTTGCGCTTCCCGCTCCTCCAGTCCTTTTGGTTCAATCCCAAACACCGAGCAGATTTTCTCAATCCAAGCGCGAGTGCCATCAGGACCGATCGGGAACGGTGCGCCAATCAGTTTACATTTGCGTCGCCGCATAAAAGTCGTAGCCGTGCGGGACAAAAATGGATTCACCCCTGCCACGTAGTAGCCTTCCTCAATCACGGGTAGCTCGGTGTAGCGCTTGGACGGGAGCCAGCCAGATACTTTAATGCCCTGCTTCTTCAGTTCTAACGTTAGCTGCGTCACAACTGGGTCAGGTAAAGAGCCAAACAGCACCAGTGGTGGATGGTCAGTATACTCAGCCTCTTCTGCGACGACTTCTTCTTTCTTGCGTCCAAAATTCAGCAGCTTTGAGATGGCGTTGCGCTCTTCTTTCTCAGTTTCTGGAGCTTTATCGGGGCAGCGGTGCACCATTGCTGCCAGCACAGTATCTTCGCCTTGAGTAAAGGCGTAGTCGAGACCGTTGGCGCGAGCCACAACGATCGGAATCCCAAGCTCCGTTTCGAGTTTGGGCGCTAAGCCCTCCAAGTCCATCTTGATAATCTCGGTGGTGCAGGTGCCGATCCAGACAATCACGCTGGGATTACGATCGCGCTTGATCTGCAAGCACAGCCGCTTCAGCTCTTCGTAGTCATTCAATTGGGCGGAGATATCGCCTTCTTCGAGTTCCGCCATTGCATAGCGCGGCTCAGCAAAGATCATGACGCCCATCGCGTTCTGGAGAAAATAGCCGCAAGTTTTGGTTCCAATGACGAGAAAGAAACTGTCCTCAATCTTCTGATACAACCATGCCACACAGCTAATTGGGCAGAACGTATGGTAGTTGCCAGTTTCACATTCAAAAGTCAGCGCTTGCGGCTGTGTTTCAGCAAGGGTCATGGTTCAGGTTCCTCTCTGGAGTTAATTCGTTGGAGTCGTGGAGGATGTCAAGCTGGGTACTCATCGCCCCTAACCCCTCCGCACGCTTCATCCATGCGCGAGTGCACGTTGACGGCTTTTCGGGGAGGCAAGCGATCGTTCGTGGCGGCAGGCAGTCTTTTTGCCGAACTGTCTGCAATCTCTTTAGTGCCGTTGTTCTGCGCGATCGCCTCTAGCTGTTCATCAGGATTGAAGTTAAGACCTAATGCCATCACGATGCGATCGGGGTTACTGCTGAGGTCCACAATCAGCGGTAGGAGTTGGGTAAGCTGCGGCTCCAAAACAGACAAAGTAGCCAAAATGAAGCTAGAAGACGGGCGGCGCTGTCCCTCGCAATTAACCCAAACCCCTAAGCGGGTTAGCCAGGAACGGTTTTCTTCGTAATAGCTCAGCCACCGATCCTTCAGAGACTGACGCAAATGCTCGATATTCATAACCTTCGTTGGAGTTTTAAGTTCTGAGTCTTCAGTCACATCAGGTAACTCATAACTCATAGCGTAAAACGTCCAACGTGTTTCGTTAGACCATCATCAGATCCAACTCTTCCTCTTCAGTCCGAACTTTAGGCGTCTTCGGATTTAAGTAGAAGTCAGACAGCAGCGAGAACAGTTCGCGATCGGGGGAGTCGTTTGGCACCACGCCCTCAGGACGCGCCAAAATCTGGTCAGCAATGTTGAGGTAGTAGTCACAGACGTAGTTAAGAGACGGATCAGACTCTGCCATTTCAAACAGCGTCTTGCCCTTCACTCGAGAGACGCGGATGTCCTCAATTAGCGGCAGCACTTCTAGAACGGGCATCGGAACCGACTCAATGTATTTGTCAATTAAATCGCGCTTTGCCGTGCGGTTGCCGATTAATCCAGCCAGCCGCAGCGGATGAGTTCGGGCTTTCTCGCGCACCGATGCAGCAATTCGGTTTGCCGCAAACAGTGCATCAAATCCGTTATCAGTCACAATCATGCAGTAGTCTGCATAGTTTAGTGGAGCCGCAAAACCACCGCATACCACGTCGCCTAACACGTCGAATAGAATGACGTCGTACTCATCAAAGGCGTTCAGTTCCTTCAGCAGCTTTACCGTTTCACCTACCACATAGCCACCGCAGCCAGCGCCTGCTGGCGGTCCACCCGCCTCTACACAGTCCACGCCGCCGTAGCCTTTGTAAATAACGTCTTCAGGCCAAACGTCTTCGTAGTGATAATCCTTCGATTGCAGTGTGTCGATAATCGTTGGAATCAGGAAGCCCGTCAGCGTAAAGGTGCTGTCGTGCTTCGGGTCACAGCCGATCTGTAAGACTTTCTTGCCGCGTCGAGCAAGCGCTACAGAAATGTTGCAACTGGTCGTGGACTTACCGATGCCACCTTTGCCGTAAACTGCGAGTTTCACTCTGGTTGTCTCCTACCAATTGTCCGTCTTGTTTCGGGCGATCGGACTAAATCTGCTGAAGTGCTGGATCACCGATCGATGAATTCCCTTCTCTCAGTAGATTTTTAGTCATCCTTGCTTGCTGGGTCGCCATGTCAGCATTATGGTCGAACTTCAGGAGGAAAGAAAGAGGAGCTTCAAGTAAGTTGACAAGCTTTTCTGTGCGAGAACTGCTCTAACTAATCAGTCCGACCGTTTTTAGATTAGTTCAGTATTCATCAGCATAAACACCAGCTGAGTAGTTTTTAGGGCCATCAATATAGTAAGTGGGAACAATAGACAAACTAAGAGATAGCCGCTAACTATTTCTGAGAGCTTATTTGAAAGGCTTAACCAATGCACTTCAATCTTGCCTTTCTACTTACGGTTCGGGTGCTACGAGCAATTCGCTCCATTGAGGAACAGTCAGCCCCTCTTCATCCCGAAGTGGAGAGGGGCTAGAGTTTCCTCTTCCCTGACCGGGAGGGCGCAAGGGTAGATTCTGTAGGCCACGCTGAAATGGGAAGCGTCCTATCTGCGATCGTCGCAGCGGCGATCTGATGAGCCAAGCTCTTAGCTTGGAGCGTACTCAGCGACCCTGCTCAACTCTTTGTTAAAAATGCTGAACTTTTTGTTGGTGCGCTTCCAATTGCCGTTCCAGCTTGCTCAGTTCTAGCTTCGCTAGGCACAATGACTAAAAGCAAAAAGTCGATCGCGGTTACTCGCGATCGACTGAAAAAAGGCAGTTCTCGTGGCAGGTATCACTAATACAGGTCGTCTTCGCTGCCCACCATAAATTTTTGTAGGGAACTCAATCCCTTCTTTACCCGACGCGATACGGTTACAGCGCTAATGCCCAAACGCTCAGCCGTTTCTTTTTGAGTTAGATCGTGTAGGAAAACGAACTCCAGAATCTCGCGCGTCCGTTTCTCCAAACGAATCAACGCCTGTTGCAGCCGAATCTGATCTTCCTGTGCTAACTGAAAGCTGCGATAGCGACTATCGGGAACAATTTCTCCTAATGACGCCCCTCCACTCTCTTCATCACCTAGAGGAGCATCTAAACTAAGCAGCGTCCGGTTTTGGCACGCTAGCCTAATCTCTTGCCACTCCGACACGCTAATCTCTAACGCAGCTGCGATTTCTAAATCGGTTGGCGATCGGCGCAATTCTGTTTGCAGTTCTCGAATCACCCAAATGGCTTGCCGATGAAGCGCTTGCCAACGACGAGGAATTCGTACAGATGGGCTTTTGTCCCGCAAGTAGTGCTGAATCTCGCCGCGAATATACGGAACGGCAAACGAACTGAAGGCGTGCCCCTTCGACATGTCAAACCGCTCGATCGCGTGAATTAAACCAATGCAGCCCACCTGAATTAGGTCTTCATAGCTCTCTGTACACTGATTAATCCAGTGGTGCGCTTCCTTGCGAACCAGCCCAAAATTGAGTTCTACTAATCGATTGCGGGCCTCAGGAGACAAGGTCTGTTGGTAGTCTCGCAAGAGTTGAAGGCTCTCGCTTTTTAGTTCGTAGTTCGCGGTGATGGACATGACGAGTTTCAGTAAGAACTGTAAGTAACCGAAGAGGCGCTAACTGAGTTTTGCTCAAAAATCAGCAAAAGACTGTGACGTAGAGCATAGACTAAGCGATTTTTAAGCAAATAAGATTCACTAGACCAAGACAAGACAGATAAGCTTCAGTAAGCACAGTATCGAGACTCAGAATCGCTATCTGCTTTATACTCTTTTGATTGCAAACTAAACTTATTCTGATTACAGCTAATTCACAACGGCATTTTTACGGAACCAATCGTTGTGTAAAACGAACTTGATCGGTTTTCTGCAAATATTGAACCTCACGAAAAGCTGTATCACGATCGTTCCATCAATGCATGATAGAGATTATCCACAAAAAAGGGGCGTTCAGCCCCTTTTTTGTGGATTATTGGAGTGAAAAGCTGCTTGTATCGAATCGGTTAACCGATCGCGTTGGCTGTGAATGCCTACCAAGCTTATGCAGCAGCTTCAACTCGCGCGTAGAACAGACCGCGAATTTTGACATCACTTGCCTCGCGGGAACCCATATCGGTTTCAGAAGGTTGTTCACTCTCGAAGGTTCCAGCAACTTCGCCAGTCACGCTGTCAATCTTCGAGACTTGAAGAGAGATTCTACCCTTGTCCATCTGAAAGCGCTTAACGTTTTCCTTACGCAGTTCTTCACTGTCTGCCTGAGCAGGCAACGCAACCGCATTGTCGTAGCCAGTAGTCAAACCGCGACCTTTCGGATCAAGAAAGTTAGAAGTCCGGTAAGAAGGTACTCTGAATACGCCTTCAAAATCAGTTGATGTATTGATGCTGGTTGCGCCTGGTTGCGTGGTAGCAACTAGACTCTTAATAGTAAATAGAAAGGGAACTCGCTCACCACCGGGAAGCTGAACAGTAATTGGCTGGAAGTCAATACCGTCTTCTTCTTCAAAGGTTAAGCTTCCATCCGAATTCACGTTCAACTTGCCTTGTACAGCGTCGATCGATGACGTGTAGCGGGTCATGACCTTGGCAGGAACAAACTCAGCTTTCTGCCGCTTATTCTGACCTTCTTCTTTTACAAAGAACGTGGTCGGCTGTAGACACAGACCCGTCAACACGTAGGATTTACCAGATTCGATCGGAATTGAGCCGCGGCTTGTTTCCTCAAGTAAAGGACATGAATTTGCTAGGCCAGTGCCTCGAATCTGATCGTAGGTTAGCGACTCTCGACTGGTCGCCTGTGCGTCACCCGCGCAAGCA
Source organism: Leptolyngbya sp. FACHB-36 (assembly GCF_014695955.1). Classification (GTDB taxonomy): domain Bacteria; phylum Cyanobacteriota; class Cyanobacteriia; order Leptolyngbyales; family Leptolyngbyaceae; genus FACHB-36. The sequence goes on from NZ_JACJPG010000326.1 coordinate 8,791, forward strand.
GTTAGCACAAAACTGAAGCAGAACGCCAATAGTGCAGCGATTAGAGCACGGTACCTCATGGACAACCTCAATATCGATATAATCTTTGCCAGTGCAATCCAGATTTGGGTTTAACAGTCTCCAGTACAACGAGTAGAATCACGTCTGACATCAAGAAGAGACAGGAAGATTCTGACCTCGCAACCGCTTAAATAATAAGCATTTGAGGTAGCCCTCTACTAGAGAGGTTCGTTAAACCACCTCCACACGTGACTAAATTCTTGTGATTCCTGGAGTGATTTAACAATGGTTTCATACAGCATTTTACATGGCAATGTCCCATTTACTTTGTTTGGCAGCACAAATTAGACCGCTCAAACTCTAGCCCAGACTATTGCACGAAAGACTTTAAACGATCGGTGTTCAGCAACGGGGCACCGCAAGAATGGGTGCCACTGACATGGTACAAATATCAAGAAACTGTAAAAAATTGTTTCGGTACCAGAACTTCGCTAAATTGGGTGAGACGGTCTATTAGGAATGCAGCGGTCATGGTTGATGCAAAGCGTGCTGGATCAGAAGCATGGCTAGAGTTAAACCTGCAAGCAACAGCTAGCAGCGTTCGAGAGCTAGCTCAACATTGCCGAGGGGACAGCCTTAAACTTTTAGCACTTCTACGACTGCTTGAGAGCCTGCATCAGGAAATTCGGGAGGGCTTATTTCAGGAGTCTCTTCCCGATAATCGCCAAGCGTTGTATAGCTTGCTGAAAGACATTGAGACGGTGGGCGGATGGCCATACATCCACCGAATGAAGCTGCAACTGCTGCTAAAGAACATTTCAACAGAGGCAAACGGTGACTTGTCGGTGTTAGTTGAGGCAACTCAAGCCCCCAACCCAAAAGACACTACTGCTCAATAAATCGAGCATATCAACAAATGAAGCGTCAAAGGTTTGAGCCTTTGACGCTAGTAGAAATGATTTCAACCGTTGCGTTAGGAGTCTTTGTTCGTCTGACTGCTTGCCGTTTGAATATAGAGAATTAACAGGAAGACTGCCGGAACTAGCACAAACAGAATGCTAGCAATAAAGCCCAGATCGTTGACTTGCATAAAACCTGCCTACCAATCACTTCAGGATCGACACCACTAGGATACCACTGCTCTGTTGAGGACAACCCGCCAAATTGCTACTGCTTGACCGCTGCTGCTTGAGCGATCGCCACTGTCGTTGCAGCGTTAAGGCTTCGTATTCACGCTTACAGGACCATGAACCATCGTCTGACAGGCAAGTCGGTAAGTTGCTGGCTTCTTCTTCAGCTTGCGAGTTTCAACCTCGGTGCGGGGCGACAAGTTTTCCATTCCCTCGACAACTTCCACGACGCAGGTGCCACACTGCCCATACCCGCCGCAGTTCATCATTTTGCCCATGAAGGTATAGAGATCAATATTGTTCTCTAGCGCCTTAAATCGCAGGTTGGCTCCGTCCGCAACGATGACCTCGCGGTTTTCCTTAACGAATTTAATAATGCCCGACTTAAATTGCTTAGGCTGGTTAGCGTTTGACTGCGGCATCGTTGGTTGTAATGGCTCTAAATCCGGAACGTCTGTTTCTAGGGGCTTTGCTAGTTCTTCCATAGGACAAAAAAGGAAAGGGTAAGTGGCTGACTTAGCAAGTTCTACTCAAGAATACTTTAATAAAACTTAACGAACAAGCAAAGTCAGTTTACAAGGTTGTTACCTGCTATCTTAAGCTCAATTCCACAACGGAAATTAGCTTTGCTTAAGAATGCGGGTACAGAGAATAATGCTGCCCTATACGGCAAGCGCGGGCAATCGCCTTTTCTACAGTATTCAGTTTTGAAGAGGTCGAGCAGAGCCACCGCAATGAACAGGCTTCCTATAGTACGCACAGTGTTGCAAGGCATAAAAATTGCTTGCAATAGCCCCTAACACTGGTTACACTTCTTTATACACTTTCATTTTCGCGATCGTGCTGTCAGATAGCGACTCACTTTCGCTTGTAAGGTTGGGGCTGAGTACGGTTGGGAACGCAAGGTTTCTGTAGGGATGGATTGATCATTTACCAAGATCCATCACTTTAATAAAATGCTTAGAAAGGCGTTGAACTAGATTTAGCAAGGAGGAGCGTAGTCGATGGGACTACCCTGGTACCGAGTTCATACTGTCCTGATCAATGATCCAGGACGACTAATTGCCACCCACCTGATGCACACTGCTCTGGTAGCAGGATGGGCAGGTTCTATGGCGCTTTACGAGTTAGCTATTTTTGACCCCAGCGATCCAGTCCTGAACCCTATGTGGCGTCAGGGCATGTTCGTTCTGCCATTTATGGCGCGTTTGGGTGTTACCCAATCTTGGGGCGGCTGGGGAATCACTGGGGAATCTGCTGTTGACCCCGGTTTTTGGTCGTTTGAGGGCGTTGCAGCTGCCCACATCGTCTTGTCTGGTCTTCTGTTTTTGGCAGCTTGCTGGCATTGGGTTTACTGGGACCTAGAACTCTTTAGAGACCCACGTACGGGCGAACCAGCTCTCGACTTGCCCAAAATGTTTGGTATCCACCTGTTTCTGTCTGGTTTGCTCTGCTTCGGCTTTGGTGCATTCCACCTAACAGGATTGTTTGGTCCGGGCATGTGGGTGTCTGACCCATACGGCTTGACCGGCAGCGTTCAGCCTGTTGCTCCAGAGTGGGGTCCGGCTGGATTTAACCCGTTCAACCCAGGCGGTATTGTTGCTCACCACATTGCAGCAGGCATTGTTGGCATCATCGCAGGGCTGTTTCACCTGAGCGTTCGTCCACCAGAGCGGCTCTACAAGGCGTTGCGGATGGGGAACATTGAGACAGTACTGTCTAGCAGTATTGCTGCTGTGTTCTTTGCTGCCTTCGTGGTTGCTGGAACGATGTGGTTCGGCAATGCGGCAACTCCGATCGAGTTGTTCGGTCCCACGCGCTATCAGTGGGATGACGGTTACTTCAAGCAGGAAATTGAGCGTCGCGTTCAAGCAGATCTTGCAGATGGCGTAGCCTTGGCTGAGGCTTGGTCAAATATTCCTGAGAAGCTTGCGTTTTATGACTATGTTGGCAACAGCCCTGCCAAGGGTGGCTTGTTCCGTACAGGTCAGATGAACAAAGGCGATGGCATCCCTCAAGCTTGGTTGGGTCATCCCGTTTTCACAGACGGTGAAGGTCGAGAACTCAATGTTCGCCGTTTGCCAAACTTCTTTGAGAACTTTCCCGTAATTCTCACAGACAAGGATGGCGTTGTCCGTGCTGACATTCCGTTCCGTAAGGCGGAGTCAAAGTACAGCTTTGAACAGGCTGGCGTAACGGCTAGCTTCTATGGCGGTGCTCTGGCTGGTCAAACTTTTGATGACCCAGCAACTGTGAAGCGGTTCGCTCGGGCGTCGCAGCTCGGTGAACCCTTTGAGTTCGATCGGGAAACCCTCAACTCTGACGGTGTGTTCCGCACCAGTCCCAGAGGTTGGTTTACCTTTGCTCACGCTACCTTTGCCCTGCTCTTCTTCTTCGGTCACATCTGGCACGGCTCACGCACCCTCTTCCGGGATGTGTTCGCGGGCATTGACCCTGACCTGTCCGAGGAGCAAGTGGAATGGGGCTTCTATCAGAAAGTTGGTGATAGAACTAGCCGCCGCAAAGAGCCTGTATAAGGCAACGGGTTAACGATTTCAGGAGGGATTCAGCGTTCTGTTAGATTCTAGAATCGGCACTCGTTCAATCCCTCTTGTTGTTTGCTTGATAGACTGTTGTTGGATGAACCGTTAGGAATTTCTGATATGGAAAGCGTTGCTTACATCCTGATTCTGGCTTTGGCGATCGGTGTTCTCTTTTTCGCGATCGCGTTTCGAGAGCCGCCCCGGATTGGAAAGTAGTTCAATCTCAAGGCATTAGCAGTTTGCTTGACTGGACCTAGCTCGTATTGCACGAGCTAGGTCTTCCACTTTGTGGCGTTTCAACTTTACCGAATCGGTTTAGAGTTGTGGTGTGTCATCATCGTCGCGGTTTAACCCGATAAGCACTGTAGTTTCGCCTAAGTTGCTCAAATCCATTGACGCTTACCATTCGCTCTGCTCAACCGGATGACCTTGTTGAGCTAGTTGAAATTCTCCACACAAGTTTTTATTCCAACACTGGGATATGCTGCTGGCTCCAGCCACTATTGCGCCTTGGAATGTATGAAGACATGCGGCAGCGGTTACAAAAGCTGTCCACCTCCCATCAAATTATTTTAGTTGCGATCGCTGAGTCGAATCGAGACGCGCGACAATCACAAATTGTGGGGACTGTAGAAATTGATTTACTGCCAGTGCCAGTCTTACCGTTTCTTGAGTCTCATAGCCCCTACGTCTCGAACTTAGCCGTGAAGCGGGAGTACCGTAGGCAGGGCATTGCTCAACGATTGCTTGCTGCTTGCGAACAAATTGCCATAGAGCAAGGGTTTCAAAACCTCTATCTTCATGTTCAGGACAAAAACGATGTTGCAAAGCAGCTCTACACTAAGGTAGGCTACAGCACACACAAGCCAACTTATTCTTGGCAAGACTGGCAACCGTGGCGCTTTGGAAAGATGCTCTTGCACAAGCAGCTTGACGCTTTAAGTAAAGAGCGACACAGGGTAATTTAAGTCACTTGAACGACGAATCCTCTTAGAGCCACTTTATTTATTCTTAACAAAAGTGAGCCATTTATGTTGCTAATGTAAACTTCTTTCAAGTTCAACACCCTATAGCAATCGATGGATGCCATAGAATAAGGTTACGTTGCTTGAGTCTATTAGTTCATTAAATTGTAGAGTAACTGCAAATAAATGCTGTAGGCGTCGACGATCCGTCCTGGTGCACGCCACGTGAAATGGTTAATTGTGGAGTACGGTTTTGAGGAACAGTCGAGTCAGCAATGATGCTGCACATGGCTTTCAGTGAGTGTGCTGTGTTGCCGTGCTTCCGCAAGCAGTCCCAGGACTTCAATAGTATGAAAGATGAAAGCCTGAGCGGTCATCAAGATCTGATTGAGTATCCAAGTAACTGTAGAGAGATTCTAGCTCAATTGAGTAGCGGTCAGCTTCTAATGGTGAATAGCCGCAGGCGCAACGGGCTAATTATATACAAGCGGTTTCATGCAGAGTTTGCAGGACCGGGGGCAGCTGTTGGTAGCTTCTTCGATGTGGATTGCCAGCGAGTAATTCCAGTGGGTGATTTGTCGCTCGTTCATCCAGAAACACAGGAAGAGCGGCAAAAGGCATACCTCATTCGCCGGCAGTGGATTCGATTAACTCAGCAATTCACCGATAATCCAGTGCCTCTGCAGCGGGCGCAGATGATTCTGAATCAGTTTGAGAATTACTTTAGTCAAGACACGATCGCCCAGCTACCTGACGAAGCATTTGCACTGCTGGTTGGAGTGCTGCCGCAAACTATTAGAATGCTGCGGCGAGATCCAGAAGGCTCACAGCGCCAAAGCAAGCCGTGAGTCAAATCTACAGAAGTGCACTAATTTTGGTGCAGCCGGAAATGCTTGACTAAGCAGGATAAATTCGCAGGCGACGATTGGGTTCTTCACCAAAGCTGCGGGATTTGAGATGGTAGTGCTCCACCAACTCATGCTGCATCTTACGTACCGTTGCAGAACGCGGCAGCAGTTCCACAGGTTGCCCCTTGGGAATAACGATTTGCTCGACTGCCAGTCGTGCTTCCTCCAGTGCCTCGATTTCGTCATCGCTGCCGCTCTGAGAGAACAAACCAAGATCAGAAGCATCGGGTACGTTGGGATCGTCTATATCCAACATGCGCCGCAAGCCGCGAGCAATTTGAGGAATCGTACTGGCTTTGATAGTGTGAATGGGAATTTGGCGCGCTTTAGCAATTTGACGCAGCTTCGAGTGATTCTTAACGTGCGATCGCAATGCTAGAACTGCATCAGCGTTGTCAATGTCTTTAGTTAGCACAACAGGTAGATTCAGCGTCTGAACAATCTGCTCAAGCTGCTGACGGCTGACGGCATACGGATAGATATACAGCAGATCCTCACCGTTTGGACCCAAACGCGGTAGTCCTTCACGAGTTTCCTCTAGAGCATTTCCATCCAGAGACTCGTGTTGAAACGAAATATTGGTTTCATGTACGGTGAAATCTTGAAGGGATTGGTCCAGCAATCGCTCAAACTGCTGCTCCTCAGAACTGAGTTCCGGTTGTCGCTGGCTAGATAACGGACGCATTTGCCCTGCCGATCGCCAACCTCTCGGAGCGCGTCCCCGGTTCGTTGATCGATCGTCGGTAGCACTACCTCGACTAGCAAACTGACTAAACGGGCTACGCACTGGAGTCAGTGAGGGACGGTCCGGTCCTGCGGGTGCGCCTGGAGCGGCACTAGAAAGTTCATGGGTGATGACGACTTTGCCCGTTTCACTAACAGTACGAACTTGGGGATTGGGCAACCGGCCCCGCAGGAGGCTGTCGATTGTCTCCGCGACATGCTCATGCACAACCCAGCGCTGCCGCTCTAGCATTTCTACAGCAATGTCAAATGTTGGAGGTGCTTTTCGCTCCAGCACGCTTTTTTGACTACCGCGTCGTCGTGCCTCTTCATCTCCTAACGTGACGGATTGAATGCCACCGATCAAATCCGAAAGCGTAGGGTTCTTAACTAGATTCTCAAGTCGATTACCGTGAGCGGTTCCAACAAGCTGCACTCCGCGCTCCGCGATCGTTCGAGCGGCAAGTGCTTCTAGCTCCGTGCCAATTTCGTCAATTACAATCACCTCTGGCATGTGGTTTTCCACCGCCTCGATCATGACTTGGTGTTGCAGCTCAGGACGGGCAACTTGCATCCGCCGTGCCCGACCGATCGCTGGATGAGGCACATCACCATCCCCAGCAATCTCATTCGAGGTGTCGATGATGACTACGCGCTTTTCTAGCTCATCTGCCAGGACTCGTGCAATTTCCCGCAGCGCCGTTGTTTTACCAACGCCAGGACGCCCCAGCATCAGAATTGATCTGCCGCTTTCCACTAGGTCACGAATCATGCCGATCGTGCCAAAGATCGCCCGACCCACTCGGCAAGTTAAACCAATAATTTCTCCCCGCCGATTTCGCAGCGCGCTAATGCGGTGGAGCGTCTGCTCAATACCCGCTCGATTGTCACCGCCAAAGTCGCCTACCCTCGCAATGCAGTCATTGATATCCGCTTGAGACACGGGTGTCTCAGATAAGTACTCCGCTCGTCCTGGAAATCGAGCTTCTGGACGGCGACCCAGGTCCATTACAACTTCAATGAGCGCATCGCGCTGAGGATGTTGCTCCACTGAATGTCGAATCGACAACGGCAAAATATTCAGCAACTTAATCAGGTCGTCTGTAATCTGCATGGTTTCAGGAGCGCTGGCGACAACAGTGGCAGGATCATCGGGAGAGCCTTGTGCAACATTGTTACTAGCTGGTTGCAGCGGCTCAGAACCTTCTTTGCCAGAAAAGTAGATGCTATCGTGATTTACCATTTAAGCGACGAGAAAAAGAACAAAAGAAGAACAAATTAGCCGTTGGGGACTAAGTTTGGTAGCTTAAGCTGAGAGACCAGAGAACTTGCCAGATCTAGAGCCCTCGAAAGCAACTCTGGTGAATCTTCTAAATTGGCAGACTGAGCAGGTCTACTACCTAACACAGATGTCGAGCAAGCTTTGCTAGCACTTTGGGCCTGCGGCTGAGGATTGCCGCTCGTCGTATTGTCTGTCTCCAGCATTTCTAACTGATTGAGAATTGGCAGAAGCAGCGTCCGAGCAAAGCTGCCATACGCAATACCAGCGATGCAGGAAGACTGTGTCAAGCGCTCACTGAATCGATCGCAGTTAAGCAGTCCTAGCGATCGCAATTTTGTAACCGTGTGCTGGTTGGTTCCGCCCGCTAGCTGCACATACCCTGGCAGTTTTGCTGCCAACACTTTCTGCCCTAGCTTGACGGCTGCTCTGGTTGTACCTGCCCCAATATCTCCACTCATTGGGCGACCGTCCGTTTGCCAAATGAGCGGACAGGCAAGTGGAGAAATCAGATCGTACAGCGTCCGCAAGTACTCAATTAAGCCCTCTCCGTCCGGGCAGCTAATGGCGACAAGCTTGAGATTACTAATCCAGGGGGCAATCGCTAGCCACAGGCGTCGAAAATCCTCAACTCGCCCAACCTGCGTGTGAATCTCAATTGCATCAACCCCTGCTTGCAGCACCAGTGGGGCGATCGCGTCAGGTGTAGACACATGGGAACTTGTGGAGATATGCTGAATTGGGCACACGGGCAGGCAGCGACCGCAGCCGTAACAGCGATCGCGGATGACCCCGGAGAAGCTTCGGTTTGCAACCTGAGTATCAAAGACGATCGCTTGTGCTGGACAAATGCGCTCACAAGGACGGGCACAATCGGCTGGACAGACGGCAGCGTTGAACTCGGCCTTGCGGAAGTGCGGGTCTTCGCCGTCATTGAAGCTAACCATGAGCCACGGCGGCGTTAATGTTTGGCGGAGCAACTGCGGAAGCGTTTCCGCAACGTCGAAAGCAGCTTGTAGCCCAATTTTTGCAGCAGAAATAACAGCTGGATCAGCAGCGACATCAATACAGTCAGCTCCCGCCAGCGTATACGTCAATACAAGATTCCGAATAGCAGGGAGGTGCTGAAAGCTGGCTCCACAGATTAGCTTGAACCAGTGACCTTCCCTTAGGGATCGCAGAGGGTAGTACAAATCGTTCACCCCTCCATGCTAATGCGCCCCGCAAAAAATTACGAGGCGCGATCCAAAATCTTTTATTTTTGCCAGCTCAATGTCCTGACATCACTAGGCTATTGCAGAGCAGATGCCCGAGCAGTGCCGACAGCTAGGCCGACAGCGCTTGCTTTAGAGGAACCCACCGAAAGATGCGATCGCCTCCAATCTCCACAGCGATTTTCAGGCGCGGCTCGGCAGCGGGAAGATTCACCAGAAATTCAATTTCCTGACTAGACAGAATGTGTCCTTCAATAATCCACAGCAATAGCCCCTTCGACTTTGGAGGAAGCTGCTCAATCTGGTAGCTCACTAGGGGAGGCAAATAATACGTGTATCCAACCGCTGCTCCCGCACCGCTACTTTTCTTGCCCAAGTGCGGTGGGCGAACGCCATGCACGCCTGTCAAATACGCGGCTAAGTCTCCCAAGCCCCGCGCCGTAATGCTGAGCGACGTATAGCCTGCGGCGCGAAGTCGCCGCCGATACCGCCCCTCAAAGCCACCCTCTAGCGGCACGTATAACCCCAGCGCCCCTGACTGCTCTAAATCGCGAATTAACTGGTTGCCAGTCGTGATCAGTGCCATAGTTGCGCATCCTACTTAACGTTTGCTAATCAGGGGTCAATTGAGTCATAAACCGTAACCTTATAGTAAGCCAATCTCTATTACTTGAGTAGAGCGCGAGGTATGGGGATTGTTGCCGGAAGTAATCGACAAATCTTTATAGATTGCTAGACAATCTGAGGTTGTTTGTCTTATATTAGGTAACTGCCGCTATTTTAGACCGAAGCGTTTTGGCAGCCGAGCTGCTCGGTGCCAATGGCCTTGTGTAAAGGGGATACTGAGTGGCTTGCTTCTCAAGTCCTATCAAGGATATCTGCGGGTAGCGGAATTCGCGGTCTCTGTATTGCGAAGCGGACTCAACGATTTATAGGTCTGTTTAAGCCTTGCCTCCGGGAGCTTCTTGGAGAAGAGGTTTGATGTTTAAGCTACGAATGTTATTAAGGTAGGAAGGCTGACCGAAGAGGAGAGGCCTTGCCTACTGTGTAGTGTGTAGAAATGGAGTCCTACCGTGTCTATCGGTATTCTTGGCACCAAGCTTGGCATGACCCAAGTGTTTGATGAAGTGGGAAAGGCAATTCCTGTCACCGTTATTCAAGCGGGTCCTTGCACGGTCACGCAGGTCAAAACCGCGCAAACAGACGGCTATGCTGCGATTCAGGTTGGATACGGTGAAGTTGCCCAGAAGGCACTCAGCAAACCAGAGTTGGGACACCTTACCAAGTCTAATGCTGTTCCTCTACGGCACCTGCACGAGTACCGCTTGGACAATTCGAGCGAGTTTGAGTTGGGTCAGCAGATTAAAGCCGATACGTTCTCTGCCGGTCAAATCGTTGATGTAATTGGCACAAGTATTGGTCGCGGCTTTGCAGGTTACCAGAAGCGTCACAACTTCAAACGTGGACCAATGGCACACGGTTCTAAGAACCACCGTGCGCCTGGTTCTACCGGAGCGGGTACAACTCCGGGTCGGGTGTATCCGGGCAAGCGCATGGCAGGACAACTGGGCGGGTCTCAGGTAACGATTCGCAAGCTAACAGTGGTTCGCGTTGATGCCGATCGTAACTTGCTGCTGATCAAAGGCGCAATTCCGGGTAAGCCAGGTGCCTTGGTGAATGTAGTACCGGCTAAGCAGGTTGGTCGTTAGGGAGCGCCTTGATTGGCTGAGCGCAGACATTCGTCAAAGAGACAGGGGGAGAACTATGGTTGATTGTGTTGTGAAAGACTGGCAGGGAGCAGACGTTGGTACGGCGTCGTTGGATTTGCGGGTTGCCAAAGAAGAGAGTGCAACTCACATTGTCCATCGTGCGCTAGTTCGTCAGATGGCAAACGCTCGGCAAGGAACCGTTTCTACAAAAACCCGAGCTGAGGTCAGTGGAGGCGGACGTAAGCCATGGCGGCAAAAGGGAACTGGGCGCGCTCGTGCGGGATCAAACCGTTCTCCTCTCTGGCGGGGTGGCGGCGTCATCTTTGGTCCTAAGCCTAGAGACTACGAGCAAAAAATGAACCGAAAAGAGCGCAGGCTAGCGCTACGAACTGCATTTCAAGGTCGGGTAGATGACCTGGTTGTCGTGCAGGACTTTGCTGATAAGCTGCCGCGCCCTAAAACTAAAGATCTCGTACAGGCGCTGACTGGATGGGGAGTTGAGCCGGAGTCTAAGGTACTGCTAATTCTGGCAGAGCGTAGCGAGAACATTTACCTGTCAGCTCGAAATATTGAAAAGCTGCGGTTAATCTCCGCTAGTAACTTAAATGTGTTTGATTTGCTGGCAGCCGATCGAATTGTCGTAACAGCGCCTGCTCTCGAAAAAATCCAGGAGGTCTACGGTGCCTGAAATTGACGCTCGCAAACTGGCGGATTTAATTCATCGCCCAATTATTACTGAGAAAGCGACGCTGCTGCTGGAGAACAATCAGTACACGTTTGAGGTTGTTCCCAAAGCGACGAAGCCTGAAATCAAGGCCGCGATCGAGATGCTCTTTGATGTCAAGGTTGTTAGCGTGAATACTCATAAGCCGCCGCGCAAAACTCGGCGCGTTGGTAAGTTCATGGGGCATCGTCCATCGTTTAAGCGGGCGATCGTGACGCTAGCATCTGGAGACTCGATCACCCTGTTCCCAGAAGTTTAGATATCGTCCGACACCTGTTGCGGTTACTTCCTCTCTGCTGTCCCCTACTAAGAGCTTTCTGTTATGGGTATTCGCTTTTATCGACCCTACACCCCTGGTACGCGCGAACGTGCGGTCTCTGATTTCGCTGAGGTGACTCGCAGTGAACCAGAGAAGTCACTGACGGTCTCTGTGCATCGGCCTAAAGGGCGAAACAATCGGGGCGTTATAACTTGCCGTCATCGGGGCGGTGGGCACAAGCGTCTCTACCGCATCATTGATTTTCGCCGCGATAAGCACAACGTTCCTGCCAAGGTCGTTTCGGTGGAGTACGACCCGAACCGGAATGCGCGGATCTCGCTGGTTTACTACCAGGATGGCGAGAAACGCTACATTCTTTATCCGGCAAACCTAGCGTTAGGTACGCTAATTCGCTCTGGTCCTGACGCGCCGATCGAAGTCGGCAATGCGCTGCCGCTCGGCAACATCCCCTTGGGAACAGTCGTTCACAATGTCGAGCTTGTTCCTGGCAAGGGCGGGCAGATTGTCCGGGCCGCAGGGGCTAGCGCGCAGGTGGCTGCGAAAGAAGGAAATTTTGTCACGCTCAAGCTGCCGTCGGGTGAGGTTCGCCTAATTCGGCGTGAGTGCTATGCCACCATCGGTTCCGTTGGCAACGCCGATGTTCGCAACACCAGCTTCGGCAAAGCAGGCCGCAAGCGGTGGAAAGGTCGGCGACCAGAAGTACGTGGTAGCGTGATGAACCCAGTCGATCACCCGCATGGTGGCGGTGAAGGTCGCGCACCGATCGGACGTTCTGGACCCGTGACGCCATGGGGCAAACCTGCCTTGGGCTACAAGACGCGCAAGAAGAAAAAGCTGAGCGATGCGCTAATTATCCGCCGCCGCCGCAAATCGTCTAAGCGCGGCAGAGGCGGACGCGATTCATAGAATTAGGGAGAAATACAAAGATGTCTCGCTCACTCAAAAAAGGTCCGTTTGTTGCCGATCACCTGATGCAAAAGGTTGAGGCAATCCGAGCAAGGGGTGACAACCAGGTTATTAAAACCTGGTCCCGTGCCTCAACGATTCTGCCGCAGATGATTGGTCTGACGATCGCGGTTCACAACGGACGGCAGCACGTTCCGGTCTACGTTACTGAGCAAATGGTGGGTCACAAGCTTGGCGAATTCGCCCCTACCCGAACCTTTCGGGGACATGCAGGCGGCGACAAAAAGGCACGTCGATAGATTCGCTAATTGCTGGTAGCTGCTAACTATTGGCTAAAGGAGAAAAAATGGCTATTGATACTACCACAGAAGTAAAGGCGATCGCTCGATACATCCGAATGTCTCCGCATAAAGTGCGACGCGTGCTGGATCAAATTCGAGGACGCTCCTACCGGGAAGCCTTGATAATTCTGGAATTCATGCCTTACCGAGCGTGTGAGCCAATCCTGAAGGTTCTGCGATCGGCGGCAGCAAACGCAGAACACAACCAGGGCTTGAACCGAGCTGACCTTTTGGTCAGTCAGGCTTATGCCGATCAAGGACCAACCTTAAAGCGCTTTCGCCCACGGGCACAGGGGCGTGCCTATCAAATCCGCAAGCCCACCTGCCACATCACAGTCGCCGTTGCTCCCGGTGCAGGAACCGACGAGTAATTCAACATCATTCACATGCCACTGCTTAAGCGAGGACGCATTCGTGGGACAGAAAATTCATCCAACTGGCTTTCGCCTTGGAGTTACGCAAGAACATCGATCGCGCTGGTATAGCGACATGAGTCGCTATCCAGAGCTGCTACAGGAAGACTTCAGAATTCGTCGTTTTGTACAAAAAAACCTCAGTAGTGCCGGTATTTCTGAAGTGCGAATCGAGCGCAAAGCAGACCAAATTGATTTAGAAGTCCGCACGGCTCGACCCGGAGTGGTCGTTGGTCGGGGCGGAGCGGGAATCGAGTCGCTGCGAGCAGGACTCCAGCAGGAATTGGGCAGTAGCGATCGTCAAATCCGCATTAACGTGGTTGAAGTCGCCAGAGTAGACGCAGACGCCGCCTTAATTGCAGAATACATTGCTCAACAGCTAGAGCGACGTGTGTCATTTCGGCGCGTTGTTCGTCAAGCAATGCAGCGGGCTCAGCGGGCAGGAATTGAGGGAATCAAGGTCCAGGTGAGCGGTCGCCTTAACGGAGCAGAAATTGCCCGTCCAGAGTGGACCCGCGAAGGTCGTGTTCCTCTGCATACGCTGCGAGCGGACATCGACTACGCCTACTGCACCGCTCAAACCATTTACGGCACGTTGGGAATCAAAGTTTGGGTGTTCAAAGGCGAAATTATTCCCGGACAGGAAGAGCAGCCTGCGCCTGCCGCTTCAAAAGCTCCTCGTCGTCAGCAGCGTCGTCGCCAGCAGTTTGAAGACCGATCGAACGAATCATAAGGAATGAAGAGCAGGATCACTCCTCACTCCTCACTCCTCACTCCTAGGTGAACTGTCATGTTAAGTCCAAGAAGAACAAAATTTCGTAAACAGCAACGCGGGCGAATGAGCGGTCTGGCGACTCGTGGTAACAAGCTAGACTTTGGCGATTTTGGCTTGCAGGCGCAGGAGTGCCACTGGATTACCGCTCGCCAAATTGAAGCCAGCCGCCGCGCCATGACCCGCTATATTCGTCGGGGTGGCAAAATCTGGATTCGAGTTTTCCCTGATAAGCCGGTGACAATGCGTCCCGCAGAAACCCGGATGGGTTCTGGTAAGGGTGCCCCAGAATTTTGGGTTGCGCCTGTTAAGCCAGGACGAATTCTGTTTGAAATTGCAGGCGTGCCAGAGGCAACGGCAAAAGAAGCGATGCGATTGGCATCATTCAAGCTACCCATCAAAACGAAATTCATTACTCGCGAAACGGAGGAGTCCTGAGCTATGCCTCTTCCCAAAATTGCAGATGCTAGAAGCCTGAGTGATCAGGACCTTGAAGCGCAAATTCTGGCGGTGAAGCGTGAACTTTTTCAGTTGCGATTTCAGCAAGGCACCCGTAAGTTGGAAAAACCTCACCAGTTTAAGCACGCCCGTCATCGCCTTGCCCAATTGTTGACGATCGAGCGGGAGCGGCAGTTGACAGCCTCCCAGCCAAAAGCAGAAGCGGAGTAGACCCATGGCAGTAAAAGAACGAGTTGGCTTAGTCGTCAGCGACAAAATGGACAAGACGGTGGTTGTGGCAGTCGAAAACCGCTCTGCCCATCCTAAGTACGGCAAGATTGTGGTGCAAACGAAGCGCTACAAAGCCCATGATGAAGAAAATAAGTGTAAAACGGGCGATCGTGTCCGCATTCAGGAAACAAGACCTCTAAGCCGCACCAAGCGGTGGAGGGTGACTGACGTCCTGACGACAGCACAGGCTTAACGGAGGACGTCATGATTCAGCAGGAAACGTATTTGAATGTGGCAGATAACAGCGGTGCTCGTAAGCTGATGTGCATTCGTGTGCTAGGTGGAAATCGCCGCTATGCGGGTGTTGGTGACATTGTCATTGCAGTTGTGAAAGACGCAATTCCCAATATGGCGGTGAAGAAGTCGGATGTGGTTAAAGCCGTCATCGTCCGTACAAAGAAGAGTCTGCGTCGGGACAGCGGTATGAGCATTCGGTTTGATGACAATGCGGCTGTCATCATCAACAACGACGGTAATCCTAGGGGCACTCGTGTTTTTGGTCCGGTAGCTCGCGAATTGCGCGATAAAAACTTTACGAAAATCGTTTCTCTGGCTCCGGAGGTGCTGTGATGGCGAAAAATAATTCAACTGAAACCCGCTACAGAATGCACGTCAAGAAAGGTGACACCGTTCAGGTGATTGCAGGCAGCGATAAGGGAAAAGTTGGCGAAGTGCTGCAAGCGATTCCCAAGACGAGTCGAGTCGTAGTTAAAGGTGTGAACTTAAGAACGCGACACATCAAACCTAGGCAGGAAGGTGAATCAGGGCAAATCGTGACTAGCGAAGCTTCAATCCATAGCTCCAACGTCATGCTTTACTCCGACAAACAGAAGGTTGCCAGCCGCGTTTGCTACACCTTCAGCGAGGACGGTCGTAAAGTGCGGATGCTGAAGAAGACGGGCGAAATCCTCGATTAAACGGAATTGATCAATTCCCCTGACCAAGACCAGGGACTTTATTAAGGGCACGACAATGGCAGAACGACTCAAGACTCAATATCAAGAAAGAATTGTCCCAAAGCTGATGGAGCAGTTTGGCTATACCAACATCCATCAAGTTCCCAAGCTTGTCAAGGTGACGGTAAACCGAGGCTTAGGCGAGGCGGCTCAGAACGCTAAGGCGTTGGAGGCATCTCTAGCCGAGATTGGAATCATCACTGGACAAAAGCCCGTAGTCACACGAGCGAAGAAGGCGATTGCAGGCTTCAAGATCCGTCAAGGAATGCCTGTTGGAGCGATGGTGACGCTGCGGTCCGATCGCATGTACATGTTTCTCGAGCGACTGATCAACCTGGCACTGCCCCGAATTCGAGATTTTCGCGGCGTTAGCCCCAAAAGCTTTGATGGACGCGGTAACTACACACTGGGAGTGCGAGAGCAGCTAATTTTCCCAGAGGTGAGTTACGACAGCATTGACCAGATCCGCGGCATGGACATTTCCATCATTACTACTGCAAGCAGCGATGAAGAAGGTCGCGCTTTGCTGAAAGAAATGGGAATGCCCTTTCGGGAGAACTAAGGCAGATTAATCAAGGACACACTATGGCGGCAAACGATACTATTGCGGATATGCTGACGCGGATTCGGAATGCAAATCTGGCGCGTCACCAGACGACTGAGGTTCCTTCTACTAAGATGACTCGCAGCATTGCGCAGGTTCTCAAAAATGAAGGCTTTATCGCTGACTTCGAGGAAGTGGGCGAAGGCGTAAAACGCAATCTTGTGATTGCACTAAAGTACAAGGGTCGTGGTAGACAGCCAATTATCAACACGCTGAATCGGGTCAGTAAGCCAGGATTTCGCGTGTACTCTACCTGCAAAGATTTACCACGCGTTTTGGGTGGAATTGGCATCGCTATCATCTCCACGTCGGGTGGCATCATGACCGATCGCGAGGCTCGACGCAGCGGTTTGGGCGGCGAAGTTCTCTGCTACATCTGGTGAACTAAGTTGATAGGAGTAATCAGATATGTCTCGTATTGGTAAGCGTCCCATCTCCGTTCCTGGCAAAGTCACCGTCACGATCGATGGGCAAGCTGTTACAGTAAAAGGCCCCAAAGGCGAACTCTCCAGAGTTCTACCCAATGAGGTTGTGGTGTCTGAAGACAACGGTACGGTGCAGGTCGATCGACGCGATGATTCTCGTCCGGCACGTCAACGCCATGGGCTATGTCGAACTCTCGTAGCCAACATGGTAGAGGGCGTTTCCGAAGGATTTCAGCGTCGGTTAGAGATCCAAGGCGTTGGCTACCGTGCTCAGGTGCAGGGTCGTACCTTAACTCTAAATATGGGCTATAGCCACCCGGTACAAATTGAACCACCAGATGGCATTCAATTTGCCGTAGAGAACAACACAAACGTGATTGTTAGTGGCATCGACAAAGAGATTGTAGGAAACACAGCTGCTCGGATTCGGGCCGTTCGTCCGCCTGAACCTTATAAGGGTAAAGGTATTCGTTACGCAGGTGAAGCAGTTAGACGCAAGGCTGGTAAGGCAGGGAAGAAGTAGACATGAAGCTTACTCGTAAAGAATCCACTCGTCGTCGGCATACCCGCGTGCGTCAGAGTGTAACAGGAACCTCAGAACGTCCCCGGCTAGCCGTGTTCCGCTCAAATGAGCATATTTATGCTCAAGCGATCGATGATACTGAGCAGCGTACGCTGGTCGCTGCTTCAACCCTCGACCCCACACTAAAAGCTGATCTAGGCTCCGGAGCTAACCGCGAAGCGTCCGAGGCAGTCGGGAAACTAATCGCTCAACGCTTACTAGAAAAAGGCATCCAACAAGTTGTTTTTGATCGGGGCGGAAATCTGTATCACGGTCGTGTTAAGGCGTTAGCAGACGCGGCTCGTGAAGCCGGGCTGAACTTCTAGAGCGCAGCAGCCGTTGCTGACTGGCAATTCATCTGTGGAGTAACTCATGGCAAAAGAACGTAAGAAAAGCAAAACTCGGGAAAAAGAGTCGGACTGGCAGGAGCGTGTTGTCCAAATCCGGCGGGTAACGAAAGTGGTAAAAGGCGGTAAAAAACTTAGCTTTCGGGCGATCGTCATTGTCGGTAACGAGCGTGGACAGGTCGGCGTAGGCGTTGGTAAAGCCAGTGACGTAATTGGTGCGGTCAAGAAAGGCGTTGCCGATGGTAAGAAGCACTTGATTGAAGTGCCATTGACTAAAGCGAACTCGATTCCCCATCCAACTACTGGTGCAGGCGGTGGTGCCAAGGTTATGGTTCGTCCCGCTGCTCCTGGTACAGGTGTAATTGCGGGTGGTGCCGTTCGCACAGTGCTTGAACTTGCAGGGGTCCGCAATGTCTTGGCAAAACAGCTGGGTTCTGGAAATCCGCTGAACAATGCGAGAGCAGCTGTTAGCGCACTAGCAACCCTGCGGACCTTCTCTGAGGTGGCCGAGGAGCGGGGCGTTCCAATTGAAAACCTCTATGCCTAAAGCCAGCGAACACATATTGTGAGTAACAACCATGAGATTAAATGACGCTACTCCCCAGGAAGGTTCTAAGCACCGTCCTCGCCGTGTAGGTCGAGGAATTGCGGCAGGTCAAGGAGCAAGCTGCGGCTTTGGAATGCGCGGACAAAAGTCGCGATCGGGTCGCCCGACTCGTCCTGGCTTTGAGGGCGGTCAGATACCTTTGTATCGCCGCTTGCCAAAGCTCAAGCACTTTCCGTTAGTGAACCGCTCAAGCTACACCATTATCAATGTGGACGATTTGTCCTCTCTTGCCGCTAACACGGAGGTAACATTGACCTCTTTGATTAAGGCAGGCATTGTCACTGCAAATAACGGACCGCTGAAGGTGCTGGGTGATGGCGATGTCAGTGTGCCGCTGACGGTGAGGGCAGCGGCTTTTACAGCGGCGGCTCGCGCTAAGATTGAAGCAGCAAAAGGAACGTGTGAGCTTCTGGGTGCGAATTCATCCACCTCTAAGTAACTAGTTGGCAGTAAATTATAGGCGCTCCGGCTTAAAGAAACTGCTGAAACGACTTACCCCCTCCACCCCTAATGCTCGTACATGTAGAGGAACTCCTTCATGGTCGTTAGTCGAGATAAAACGCCAACCGCTCAAGAAACCTTTGCCCAGATGGCGCAAGCGGCTGGGCTGCGTGGGCGCATTCTGCTTACGGTTGGGATGCTGATTCTGGTTCGCTTAGGCAAATTTCTGCCGCTGCCAGGAATTGATCGTACTGCCTTTGCTCAAAGCATTCAAAACAGCCCGGTTATTGGCTTTCTGGATATCTTTGTGGGAGGTGGTATCTCAGCGTTGGGGATCTTTGCGCTCGGGATTTTGCCGTACATCAATGCGTCAATTATTCTACAGCTCTTGACGGCTGCGATTCCCTCCTTAGAGAACTTGCAGAAGAATGAGGGTGAAGCGGGTCGTCGCAAGATTTCTCAAATTACTCGCTATGTCGCGCTGGGCTGGGCGGTAATTCAAAGTGTTGGCATTGCGCTGTGGGTACGCCCCTTCGTCGAGAATTGGGGTCCGCTGTTTGTTGCGCAGACCGCACTGGCGCTTACAGCAGGATCTATGTTTGTGATGTGGGTTGGTGAGCTGATTACCGAGCGCGGCATTGGCAACGGTGCCTCGCTGCTGATTTTCGTCAACATTGTCTCTAGCTTACCGACCTCTCTTGGTCAAACGTTGGAGCTAGCGCAGAGTGGCGATCGTAACCTGGTGGGTGGAGTAGCAATTCTGCTGCTGGTTTTTCTGGTGATGATTGTCGGTATCGTATTTGTGCAAGAGGGTACTCGTCGCATTCCTATCTTGTCGGCACGCCGACAGGTCGGACGACGTATGTATTTGGAGCGCAGTAGCTACTTGCCCTTACGGTTGAATCAGGGCGGCGTGATGCCAATCATCTTTGCATCTGCGGTGCTCGTTATTCCAGCAACGATAGCGCAGTTTTTTAAGAACGACGTTGTCATTCAGTTTGCCAACTACCTTAGCCCAAATGGTCCGGCCCCGTGGGTTCATGTAATGATTTACCTGACCCTAATCGTGTTCTTTAGCTATTTCTATGCTTCGCTGGTTGTTAATCCAGTGGATATGTCTCAGAACTTGAAGAAGATGGGTGCCAGTATCCCAGGAATTCGTCCTGGTAAAGCAACTAGCGAATATATTGAGCGCGTTTTGAATCGACTGACGTTTTTGGGCGCCATTTTCTTAGGGCTCGTCGCGATCGTTCCGACAGCAGTGGAAAGTGCCACACGGGTTAGAACGTTTCAAGGTTTGGGTGCGACTTCGCTGCTGATTCTGGTAGGCGTCGCGATCGACACCGCTAAACAGATTCAAACCTATGTGATCTCGCAACGCTACGAAGGAATGGTGAAGCAATAGTGACGCGGTTTATTCTTCTTGGTGCGCCGGGTGCAGGGAAGGGGACGCAGGCGAAGACACTGGCAACTCTTCGCCACATTCCTCATATCTCAACTGGGGATATTTTGCGTGAAGCGGTGTCTCAGGGAACACCGCTGGGAGTAAAGGCGCAGGGCTATATGGACCGCGGTGAACTAGTGCCTGATCAACTAGTCATTGACTTAATTCGCGAACGGTTAAGTCGACCAGATGCCCATATTGGTTGGATTCTTGATGGCTTTCCTCGAAACGTCACCCAAGCGACTTTTCTTGATGAGTTGCTGACGGAGATTGATCAGGTCTACGATCACGCCATCAATTTTGAAGTACCCGATGACGTCTTAGTACAGCGCATGCTAGGTCGAGGGCGTAAGGACGATACTGAGGAAGTCATTCGCCGTCGGCTACAGGTTTACCGAGAGCAAACTGCACCGTTGATTGACTTTTACAGCAGCCGTAACAAGCTCGCTACAATTAACGGCAACTCTTCTGTTGAAGAGGTTACAGCTACCCTTGAGCAACTCGTTTAGCAATTGGACAAAAGACGTCAGCGCGCTTCTCGAGCCTGCCGCATGTTAAATAAATCGTCTAGACTCAAGGAGTGCTATTTGTCAAGATAAGTGTCTGAAGTTAATGAGTTGTCTATAACGTTGAGGAAAAAGACTTGTCCAAACAAGATTTGATTGAGATGGAAGGTACGGTTACGGAGTCATTGCCCAACGCGATGTTTCGGGTTGATCTGGATAACGGGTTTAATGTGCTTGCCCATATTTCAGGCAAAATTCGGCGAAACTACATCAAAATTCTTCCGGGCGATCGCGTCAAGGTTGAGCTTACACCGTACGACCTTACAAAAGGTCGAATTACTTACCGGCTCCGTAATAAAAAGTAATCCGATTACAGGATTTTATTAAGCCAGGGTAACCAATTTTGTTTGACAAAAGCTTCATAAATTTGTTAGAATGCCATATTTGTAGCGTCGAAATAAATCATGAAAGTGCGGGCGTCGGTTCGTCGAATCTGTGAAAAATGCCGCGTCATTCGTCGCCGCGGCAGAGTAATGGTGATCTGCTCTAATCCGAAGCACAAGCAGCGTCAAGGCTAGTGCTATTGGAACTGTTCTGTAAATGGAACGAAGCGTAGGGTTACGATTGCAATTGTAGTCTAATTGAAAGCTGGGAGAAAACGTGTGGCACGGATTGCTGGAGTAGACCTGCCGCGAGATAAGCGAGTCGAAATTGGGTTGACCTATATCTACGGAATTGGGCTGACCCGTTCGAAAGACATTCTCAAGGAAACAGGGGTGAACCCGGATACTCGAATCAAAGATTTGAGTGATGCGGATGTCACAGCGCTGCGGGCAGAGGTCGAAGAAAACTATCAAGTCGAAGGCGATCTAAGACGCTTAGAAGGGCTTAACATCAAGCGTCTAATGGATATCGGCTGCTACAGAGGTCGTCGCCACCGTATGGGGCTACCTGTACGTGGGCAGCGGACTCGGACGAACGCTCGGACTCGTCGCGGCGGTCGTCGAACAGTGGCAGGTAAGAAGAAAGCACCTAGTAAGAAATAATTGCTAGGAAATTGGAATTTCAGGAAGAAGGCGAAACATGGCACGACAACCAACCAGAAAGACCGGGGCACGTAAGCAGAAGAAGAACGTGCCAAATGGTGTTGCTCACATTCAATCGACGTTCAACAACACGATCGTCACGATTTCAGACGCGAGTGGCGAGGTCGTCTCGTGGGCATCTGCGGGTTCCAGCGGCTTTAAAGGCGCGAAAAAAGGAACTCCATTTGCAGCTCAAACGGCAGCTGAGAATGCAGCGCGACGCGCAACCGACCAGGGAATGCGCCAGCTCGAAGTCTTGGTCAGCGGTCCTGGTGCAGGTCGGGAAACGGCAATTCGAGCACTGCAAGGAGCTGGGTTGGAGATCACGCTGATTCGGGACGTGACGCCGATTCCCCACAATGGTTGTCGTCCACCAAAGCGGCGTCGAGTGTAAGGCACTCAGTACGGGACGGGGAACGTGTAGTGGTTGCTTTGGTGCAGCAGTTGAGCTTGAGTGAGCGAGGCATTTGCCTTTCAGGTAGTAGCGGGGAGGTCCCACGGTGGCACAATTTCAGGTTGAATGCGTAGAGTTAAAGACTGAGAAGGACCAAAGCCAAAGTAGTAAGTTTGTGATTGAGCCTTTGGAGCGTGGTCAGGGCACGACCCTGGGTAACGCTCTGCGGCGGGTGCTACTGTCTAATTTAGAGGGTGCAGCCGTGACAGCCGTGCGGATTGCTGGTGTGAACCACGAGTTTGCCACGATTCCAGGCGTGCGGGAGGATGTGCTAGACATCCTGCTAAACATGAAGAAGGTTGTTCTGAGAAGCTACTCCTCCCAGCCTCAGATTGGTCGGTTGCTCGTTCAGGGACCAGAAACTGTGACGGCAGAGCAGTTTGATTTGCCGTCCGAGGTGGAATTGGTTGATCCCTCGCAGTATATTGCGACGCTATCACCTGGCTCAACCTTGGAAATGGAATTCAGAATTGAGCGCGGTAAGGGCTACCGGGCAGTTGAGAAAGGTCGGGATGAAGCGACCGCACTGGACTTTTTGCAGATCGACTCTGTGTTCATGCCAGTTCGTAAGGTGAACTACCTGATAGAGGATGCCCGGATTGGTGGCGCAACTGAGAAGGATCGCCTGATCATGGAGATTTCTACAAATGGTAGTTTGACTCCGCAGGAGGCACTGAGCCAAGCAGCAAGCATCCTGGTCGATCTGTTCAATCCACTGAAGGAGATCACCTTCGAGCCAACCGATGAGAAGGACGATTTTCCCGACGATCCCAACAACCAAATTCCGATCGAAGAGCTACAGCTCTCGGTACGAGCATATAACTGCTTAAAGCGGGCCCAGATTAACTCGGTCGCTGATCTCTTGGACTACACCCAAGAGGACCTGCTGGAGATCAAGAACTTTGGTCAAAAGTCGGCGGAAGAAGTGGTTGAAGCCTTGCAGCAGCGGTTAGGCATTACGCTGGCTCAGGAGAAATCCTCAAAAAACCCGTAGAACACTCACTCTAGTCTGTGGAATCGAAAGAACATGCGTCACCGTTGTCGTGTCCCTCAACTTGGCAAACCCGCTGATCAGCGTCGTGCTCTCCTACGGGCGCTAACGACTGAACTGATTCGTAATGGTCGGATTACAACGACCAAGACTCGCGCTCAAGCCGTTCGATCGGAAGCTGATCGAATGATTACGTTAGCAAAAGATGGTTCCCTCGCCTCGCGGCGCCAGGCAATGGGTTACCTATATGATAAGCAGCTTGTTCATGCGCTATTCGAACAGGCGGCTAGTCGGTATGGCGATCGCAATGGCGGTTACACGCGCATTCTCCGCACGGTTAGTCGTCGTGGTGACAACGCCACGATGGCGATTATCGAACTCACTTGATTGATGACAGACGCTCTGCTACCGATCCAACGTGTTGCCCTGGTTATCCAGTACCTGGGCACTCATTTTCACGGCTGGCAGCGACAGTTGAATCATCGGACAGTACAGGAGGAGATTGAGACAGCGATCGAGGCGATCGTGGGTCATCCAATCCGAATTCATGCGGCGGGACGAACCGATAGTGGGGTACATGCTGCCGCTCAGGTTGCCCACTTTGATATCGCCAGTCGGATTCCGGCGCATCGCTGGGCCGACATTCTTAACGCTCGCTTGCCACAAGACATTCTGATTCGAGCCTCTGCCGCTGTTGGCTCCACGTGGCACGCTCGATTCTCGGCGCTCTGGCGACGCTACCGCTACACCCTCTACACAGATTCCCGTCCTAATCTGTTTGTTCGTCCATTCTCCTGGCACTACTACTATGAGCCGCTCGATGCTGCCCTGATTCAAGAGGCGTTAAATCCGCTGGTTGGGCGTCATCACTTAGCAGCGTTTCATCGAGCGGGTTCCCGTCGTCCCCACTCGTGGGTAGAGGTTCAGGTCGCAGAGTGTCAGCGTCGTGGCTCGTTCCTTCAGATTGAAGTGCAAGCAAGTGGCTTTCTCTACGGCATGATGCGGCTGCTGGTAGGTCTGTTGGTGCAAGTTGGATGTGGAGCACGATCGCCCCTAAGTTTTACGGAGCTTTGGACGGCGCAGCGGCGAGATGATGTGAGATATGCTGCCCCTCCTCAAGGACTGTGTCTGCTACGCGTTGGCTACCCTGAGTTCCCTTTTCCGATAGACGCTTGGTTTGACACCCAACCGCTACTCGTTCTACCGTCATCCCCCGAATTGTCCGTTATTTAACCGTCTTTAATTCACTGCTGCAACCACCGAGACTGCTATGAACAAATCTTACCTTCCTCCCCAAGACGCAATTGAGCGAAACTGGTACGTTGTAGACGCTGCGGATCAGCGTCTAGGCCGTCTTGCTAGTGAAATCGCGATGGTGCTGCGAGGCAAAAACAAGCCAACTTACACGCCTTTCATGGACACTGGCGACTTTGTTATCGTGATCAACGCTGAGCAGGTGGACGTCACAGGCAAAAAGCGGACTCAAAAACTCTACCGTCGCCACTCCGGACGTCCTGGCGGTATGAAAACGGAGACGTTTGACAAACTGCAAGCGCGAATTCCTGAACGGATTATTGAGCACGCCGTCAAGGGAATGCTGCCTAAGAACACACTCGGTCGGCAGTTATTCACCAAGCTGAAGGTGTATGCCGGACCTGACCATCCCCATCAGGCGCAGCAGCCACAACCACTCGAAATCAACACCATTCCCGGAGGTCAGAACTAATGCAAGCAACGGACCAAGATCGAGCAGTGTATTTGGGAACGGGTCGGCGCAAGTCGGCAGTGGCGCGAGTTCGCCTGATTCCCGGAAGCGGGCAGCTAATTATTAATGGCAAACCCGGAGATTTGTACCTGCAATTCAACGCTGAGTATTTGTCGGTTGCGAAGGCTCCTCTAGAAACGCTGGGCTTGGAGAACGAGTATGACGTTCTAGTAAACGCCCACGGCGGTGGCTTGACAGGACAGGCAGATGCAATTCGGTTAGGTGCTGCTCGTGCACTGTGCCAACTGGACCCAGACAACCGGAAGCCGCTTAAGATTGAGGGCTATCTGACCCGCGACCCCCGCGCCAAGGAACGGAAGAAGTACGGCTTGCGGAAAGCGCGTAAGGCTCCGCAGTTCTCGAAGCGCTAAGATTGTAATTGTGTGAACGTGTATCAAACGAACCATGCCTAAGCCAGATATTCATCCTAAGTGGTATCCCGACGCCAAAGTCTACTGCAATGGCGAAGTCGTTATGACGATCGGCTCTACCAAACCCGAACTGCACGTCGATGTGTGGTCGG
The DNA here is from genome assembly GCF_014695955.1 of Leptolyngbya sp. FACHB-36. Lineage (GTDB taxonomy): Bacteria > Cyanobacteriota > Cyanobacteriia > Leptolyngbyales > Leptolyngbyaceae > FACHB-36. Next base: position 34,137 of record NZ_JACJPG010000326.1, read on the forward strand.
GCAATCACCCGTTCTTTACGGGTACACAAAAGATCATTGATACGGAAGGCCGCGTGGAGCGCTTCCTGCGGAAGTACGGCATGATGGACGGCGAGGAAGGTGCAGAGGCTCCTCAGCCCACTAAAAAGCGACGGTAGCAGACTCCAGTTTGCCTGAGCTGTTAGTGGCTAGTCGGTCAGTCAAAGACCTTCTAGCTGTTAGCAGCTTTTGACTTTCTGCGTGTCCTTTACCATGAGCGTGTTGTATGGCTGAAGCCTATTTGCTTGATAAACTTAGATCCGTTGAGCAGACCTTTAATGAACTGACACGGCGACTTGCTGATCCGGATGTTGCTAGAGATGCGGCTGAATTTCAGCGCGTGGCAAAGTCGCGATCGTCTCTGGAAGAGGTGGTCAACGCGTTTGAGGAATGGAAGACTGCTCAAGAAAATCTGACTGGCACACGGCAAGTTCTTAAGGAAGCCGGCAGCGATCCAGAAATGCAAGAAATGGCAGCGCTGGAAGTTGAGGAACTGCAATCAAAAATCGATCAGCTAGAAACGCGCCTAAAGATTCTACTACTGCCCAGCGATCCGAACGATGACAAAAACATCATGCTGGAAATTCGTGCCGGAACGGGTGGGGACGAAGCCAGCATTTGGGCGGGCGATTTAGTGCGGATGTACTCACGCTACGCGGAGGGTCAACGCTGGCGAGTGAAGCTGGTCAGCGAATCGCTAGCCGATATGGGCGGCTTCAAGGAAGCGGTTCTAGAAATTCAGGGCGATCGCGTCTATAGCAAGCTGAAGTTTGAAGCGGGCGTACATCGCGTGCAGCGAGTTCCGGCAACCGAGGCACAGGGGCGTGTTCACACCTCGACAGCGACCGTTGCCGTGATGCCGGAAGTGGACGATGTGGAAGTTCACATCGATGCCAAAGACATCGAACTCACCACGATGCGATCGGGCGGTGCAGGCGGACAGAACGTCAACAAAGTAGAAACAGCGGTTGATCTGCTGCACAAACCGACCGGAATCCGGATTAAATGTATGGAAGAGCGATCGCAGCTGCAAAACCGCGAACGCGCCATGCAGATTCTGCGGGCAAAACTCTACGAGATCAAACTGCAAGAGCAGCAAGAAGCTGTAACCTCTGCCCGTCGAATGCAGGTGGGAACGGGTTCACGATCAGAGAAAATTCGCACCTACAACTACAAGGACAACCGCGTCACCGACCATCGACTCGGACAAAACTTCAGCTTGGCTCCTGTACTTGAAGGCGACATTGATGAACTGATTCAGACGTGTATCTCTCAGGACCAGCAGGAGCGGCTGGAAGCGTTGGCAGCAGAAACGAATGGGCAGGCAGTGGCGTAATGGCTGGTTGCGTCAGGCAATTCGCTGCTAGACTGGTTTGACTTGTGGCGGCTACTCATCGAACAGCTCATCATGCCTCGCTTTCTCCATCTCGCGGACGTTCATCTCGGCTTCGATCGCTACGACAGCAAAGCGCGCACCAAAGACTTTTATCTGGCGTTTCAGGATGCGCTGGAAAAGTACGCGATCGCCGAGCAAGTTGATTTTGTGGTGATTGCAGGAGATTTATTTGAGCATCGCACGATCCAGCCGGCAATCCTGAATCAAGCGAAGCTGTGCCTGCAACAGCTAAACGAGGTGGGCATTCCAACGATCGCCATTGAAGGCAATCACGATAACCGTCCCTATGGCACGAAAACAAGCTGGCTGCGGTATCTCGCAGATTGGTATGGGCTAATTTTGCTAGAGCCAGGAGATACGGCGCTGGGTGAGGCGTTGTACGCGCCGTGGGACTGGGAAACGCAGCGGGGCGGCTACATCGATTTAGACTGCGGCGTGCGCGTTCTAGGGTCTCAGTGGTACGGAGCGTCTGCCCCCAAGGCCATCGTCACGCTAGCGGATGCAATCCAAAGCCTGCCTTCTGGTCCAGCTCATACGGTGATGCTGTTTCATCACGGGATGGAGGGGCAGATCGCTCGTTATCAAGGGGCATTGTCCTACAACGATCTGTTGCCGCTGAAGCAGGCAGGCGTCGATTACCTGGCGCTGGGACACATCCACAAAAACTACGCAGAGCAGGGCTGGATTTTTAACCCTGGTTCCATAGAGGCAAACAGCGTCGAAGAAAGTCGCTACGATCGCGGCGTTTACCTGGTAGACCTTGACAGTACGGGCATTCACGCCGAGTTAAAGCAGGATTATCACCAGCGCCCTACGATACGACTGAACCTGAAGGCGCGAGGAGAAGAGAGCATCGACGGGTTGGAAACGGCAGCGGTCGCGATGGTGCAGCAGGCAATGCAGTCAGGCAAGCTTGATCCCGCTCAGGAGCCGATCGTCGAACTGCGGATTGACGGACAGGTGGGTTTTGATCGCCTTGATCTGGACACGCGCCAGCTTCAGCAAGACCTCAAAACTCTTAGCAACGCCCTGATCTTTCTGCTGAAGTACGACGTAGACTCCGTCGAGTACGCCACGCCAATTTCCGAGGACGCTAGCCGACTGCAAGTTGAACAAGAGGTATTCACGGATCTCTTGGCTGCTCACAGTACGTACAAAACGCGATCAAGCATTCTGGCGCAGGGACTCATCGATCTTAAGGAGTTACAGATACAAGGACGATCGGAAGCGGACCTTTATGAGTTTGTTACTCGCCTGCTGGAGTAATGATGCCATCGCTCTGAATCTCCAGCTTGCGACCGCGCCAGTATACGCTTCGCCCTACCGCACCGATCGCCCACACCGCCACGCTCAGCAAATCCCGCAGCGGCAGCAGCCAAAGCCAGCGCAGCAGGTTAGGACAATTGAGCGCTACGAGAGCAACGCCCGCTTGGCTGATTCGAATAATGAGAGTAATTAAGCTAAGCGCGATCGCCCACGGTTGCCAACCTGTAAACAGCAGCAGCGGCAAGCAAAACACGGTCCCATAGCAGATCGGGAGCGTGTAATAAATAGGACCGCGATTAAACCGAATGGTTCGCGCCCACCGCAGTTCACGCTGGAACAGGTCTCGAAGCGTTTCATGGCCCGTGTCAGATTCCAGCACGTAGCGAGACAGTTCCACGCGGTACCCCGCCTGCGCCATGCGCTTACCCAGGTTGTAGTCGGACCCAATGCGGCTGAGATGCAGCCCACCCGCATCGGTCAAACTCGACTGACGCACCGCGATCGTGGCTCCTACCGCAAACTTCAGTCCACCATCTAATGCTTGCGCGACCAGCGCACTGGGAATAAAGTCACAGCCGCGCCCCAACGCGGCTAACGCCGCAGTCAACCCCTTGGGATTGTGCCCAATAAACGCGCACGTCACCATCCCAACCTCCGGTTCCGCCAGAGGACCTGTCACCGTCCTTAAATAGTCGGAACTGACCTGAATGTCGCTGTCTACAAACACAATCACTTCATGCCGCTTTGCCTCTAGCAGGTAGCTGAGCGTGCTGTCTTTGTGATTAATGCCGCGTGGTTCGAGCCCAATAAACAAGCGCACGCGATCGGGAAACGTTTCCGCCAGTCGGTGCAGCAGCGGCACTGCCAAATCGGTTGGATCGACTACGCCAAACAGCACTTCGTACTCTGGATAGTCCTGCTGGCACAGCGAGGACCAGTTCTCCCAGGCAGCAGCATCCACGCCACACACGGGCACCAGAATTGAGACTGGTTCACCCAGTGACTTAGTTGCTGAGTTTGAAGCAGCAAAAAATCGCTGGGTGCAGACGGCGCAAGCAACGTAAAATGCGATCGATCCGCTCACCAGCAGCGTCAAAACCAGTTGTAACAGAAGCATCGCCGAAATTCTCTACGTTCCTAGCCCAAACAG
>NZ_JACJPG010000327.1 GCF_014695955.1 Leptolyngbya sp. FACHB-36
CAGATTTGCCGCTACCAATTGAGCTACACGCGCACTGCGCCAGTAGTGACTGTGATCATTCACCAGTCCAAACGCCATCGCTACATCACCAATACTCTTCTTCAGAAAGTTCCGTTCGCCCAAGTACTTGTCGCGCAAATACAGCGTCGAGTTATCTAGCTCAAGGCTGGCGCGAATCGGATAGGCAAAAATGTCCGAGGCATTGATGACGTTTATCCAGCGGAGCGGGGCAGTCGTGTAGCGATCGGCAAACTGCTTCAGCTGCTCCATATCCACTTCCAGAATGCGATTAAAAAACAGCAAGGGCGATCCCAAGGTTGTAATGCTCCGCAGCTTGATCTTCCGTCCTTCGCCAGGTCCGCTCAAGCCTTTGATGACGCTGCGAACATAAGAGGCAGGGTCAGCAGCGTCAGACGCAGTCGAAAACAGTAAATCCCACAGAACTACGCTGCCAAGCGAATGAGCAACGATGTGCAAATCTTCCTCGAACGGGGACACCTCCGCCAGAAAACTGAGAAACTGCACTGCAATTAAGCGCCGAACTTCTCGTCCCCGTTTGGTATTGAGGTAGCTGAAAATATCGTTGAAAAAGCCAGAGATCAATTGCTCCCGGCGCTGGCGGTAGTGGAAGATGTCGTCTGGATCAATCTGAGGATTGTCCCACTCAAAGGTCGCAAGGTCCTGCTGCACCCAGTCCCAAACTTGAGTTGTGTTGCCGAGGGCATCGCCCCAGTAGCTAGAGTAAAACTCTGGAATTGGCAAATCTCGATCGCTAAATGCCTCAATCAGGCGCGATCGCAGTGGGTCTGCATAGCCCACCTGCCGCACCGAGGCTCCGTGCATAAACCACACCAGCATGCGCTGTGTCCTCACTGGCTGCTCTGCGGAGTGTACCAGGGCGTCAGCAGACGTGTAAATTCATCGAAAGACAGTAGCAGAGCGATCGTTGTCAGGTTATGCCAATTGGTAATTCGTAATTCGTAGTTTGCAATATTGACTTTCAAGACAGCAGCTACCAAATTGCGGAAGGTCGAGTTCTTCTACGTTTGAGTGATTAGGGTGGTAGTCGAGAGGTCTTGGGGAGCGCTTAGAAATTGGCGACCCTAGAATAGACAAAAGCCGCAGAACCAAGCATTTTTCACGAAGGTTTCATCATTATTGGCGATCGGCAGTTGTTACTTAATCGGTTGCGTTTTGATTGGTTGATGAAGTGTGAGGCAATCGGTGAACCACTGCTCCAACCGATCGCTCATTGCCTCCAGCGAATAGTCCTGTTCTGCTTGCTGACGGCAAGCACGCCGATCCAGCTCGTCAAGTCGGGCGATCGCTGCCACTAACCCCTCAACGCTATCCGGCTCTACCAGCCAACCCGTCTCACCATCGCGGACAATTTCTGCGGGACCACCGCGACGGTACGCAATCACCGGAACACCGCAGGCGAGTGCCTCGATCGCCACATTGCCAAAGGCTTCCACCCAGCGCGGCGTCATCACCAACCCCTGACACATCCCCAGTGCTTGCTGCAGCTCGCCGGTAGGCAGAAATCCCTCATAGGTCACAGGGGCATTCAGGTACGCTTGACGCACTTGCTGCCAATAAGCTTCATCTTGCAGCACACCCCAGACTCGTAGAGGAATCCCCGTTTGCTGTGCGGCAGCAACGGCATCTTCCAGTCCCTTTTCGGGCGCGATCCGCCCAACCCAGCCAAGCTGTCTCTGCGGCTGCGGATTGAACTGATACAGCGACAGATTGAAGCCGTTGCCTAGAACGCGGCAGCGATCGGCAAACGGAAACGTTGCTGCCTGCGCTCGACTGTGAACGGCAATTGTGTGGGGAAATTGCTCTGCGACCCGCGCAATAATGCGGTCCATTGCGTCGGTCAGCGATCCCATACTGACAAGATGGGCGATCGGGCGACGGAAAAACGGCGTTAAGTAGAAGGGCAGCCAGTCGTAAGCAAAATTTAGCAGCAGATCGTACGACTCTTGAACATTGTGGGCATGCTCCCACATACCCGCCAAAACTGAGTTTTTTGACATCACGATCGGGGCGCTGCGTCCTTCACTCTGCGCGGTGGTTTGCCAGTCTCCCGGAATCTCGATCAGCGGAAAGAGAGAGACTGACGTTGCCGGAGCGACGATCGTGATTCGATGCCCTCTCTGTGTCAGCGCTTTAGCAATATTGTGCAGCGTCAGTTCCACCCCGCCGCCGAGTCCAGATCCCAGCGGTCCCACCGAGGTAGAAAGCAGCAGTAGATTCAAGCCGCTAAGCATTTACAGCGTCACTCGTGCTCAGTCACGCGCACGCCCACCTGCGTTAGGTCTGCTAAGGCAGAATCCGTTTGAGGTAGGCAAGGAGCGTCAATGGTCAGCGACGGCTGCTTCTGAAGCAGTTGAGCCAGGCGATCGCGCTGGTTGATCAAATAAATGCTTACCAGCGTCAACCCAACGCCTGCCCACTGAATCGGACTGAGCATTTCCGCCAGAAAGACATTGCCAAACAGCAGCGCAAACACCGGAGTCAGGAACGTTAGCGAACTCAGACTTGTTAGGCTACCGCTCGACGCGAAGTAGAAGAACATACCGTAAGAAACCGCGCTGCCAAAGACTGTCGAGTAGCTCAGTGCCACCCAGTTCGACCAATCCAGATTTGCCCACTGTCCTACCTCAAATTGGGACGACAGCAGAAACAGCGGCAGCCCACCAAGAATCATGTGCCAACCCGTAGCCGTGATTGGGTCTGCATGACGGCTGACTGGACGCATTAGCACCGTTCCCACCGCCATCGACAGCGCCGCCAGCAGCATTAACCACTGCCCATTCTGAAACAGGTTTGTTAATAGATTTCCGCCAAGCTGAAGTTCTTCTGGCAGCGATCGCGTTTGCAACACGCTAAGAATCCACTCGTCCGGCAGTCCTAGCAGGCTAATTCCTCCAATGCCGATCGCCAGTCCCAACCAGCCCCACAGCCCGATTTGTTCACCAAATAGCCACCGCGCCATTAGTGCAACTGCGATCGGCTGCGAGTCGATCATCACAGACCCCAGCCCCGCCCCAGTGCGCGTGAGTCCTTCGGCTAAAAAGCCCTGAAACAGCGCCCCATCCACCAGCGCAAACAGCGCAATCCACAGCCACGCTGCCCAGCCTTTTGGCTGTGGTCTGCCCATGAGGATCCCTGCCGCCAGCACCAGCAAGCCCGCCGGAGCCAGCCGCACTCCCGCCATAAACAGCGGCGTTGTGTTGGGAATCACCCCCTTCATAGCAACCATCGCAGTTCCCCAGAAGAAGAAGGGCGAAATCAGCAGCAGCGGCGCTATAGGTAGACGCGAAGCAGGGAGTTTAGAGGTCATGCTGAGAACGTGTGAAGTGCAACGGGCGCGATCGCAGGGAGTTGTGCAAGCGATGTGTTTAAAATTGTACCTAATCTTGTAGTTATGTTAAGTAGCCGTTTGGACAATTCTGTCCCTTGCCCGTGCCATTCCTGTCCAGCAACTTCAGCACGAATGCGGCACACTAGAGGTTAACGACATTGGCAGCGGCAGACGTTGGCGTCTCCTTGTCGCTTGTTGTGCAGTCTTCGTTTGAATGGTTGACCATCATGATTCGGTTCTTTAAGCCCTTTCGTAAGCAGATTGCTCGCATTGAAATCAATGGGGCGATCGCGAGTGCCACCCGTAAGCGCGTGCTTGAGGCGCTTAAGACGGTTGAAGAGCGCAAGTATCCTGCACTGCTGCTGCGCATCGATTCTCCGGGCGGCACGGTGGGCGACTCTCAAGAAATTTATACCGCGCTTAAGCGGTTGCAAAATAAAACCAAGATTGTCGCTAGCTTCGGCAACATCTCGGCGTCGGGCGGCGTTTACATCGGCATGGGCGCTCAACATATTGTGGCAAACCCCGGCACGATTACAGGTAGCATTGGCGTAATTCTGCGCGGCAACAACTTAGAGCGACTGCTCGAAAAAGTTGGCGTGTCATTTAAGGTGATTAAGTCGGGTCCCTATAAAGACATTTTGGCGTTCGATCGCGAACTGACCGATTCAGAGAAAGGAATTCTGCAAGAGCTAATCGATGTTAGCTATCAGCAGTTTGTGCAAACGGTAGCAGACGCCCGGAGTTTGGCGGTAGAGACCGTGCGGAGCTTTGCGGATGGACGCATCTTCACAGGACAGCAAGCGCTAGAGTTGGGCGTGGTCGATCGTCTCGGTACCGAAGAAGACGCTCGCCGTTGGGCAGCAGAACTCGTCGGACTAGACCCTGAAAAAACCCGCTGCTTCACCCTGGAGGAGCGGAAACCGTTGCTCAATCGGCTGGTGTCCAATGAAGATCGGCTGCATCCGCTGGCGGCGGTTCCGGGATTTACGACCGCAGTGGACTGGTTCGCATTTGAACTCTCTACCAGCGGGCTGCCCCTGTGGCTATATCGTCCGTAACAGCGGAACAGACAGCGGAACAAAAAGTTTCCCTAAGACTGCTGACATTCCTGCTGACGTTCCGGCAGATTCTCGGGCATGATTATGATCGGGATCGATGAGCGATCGCATCGCTCTGATTCCTGTATACAGCACTGTGGTTAAAATCTGGAGGACGCGAGGGTGGGTTGGAAAGTGCGAGCCATTCGGGGGGCAACAACCGTTTCCGAGAATTCAGTTGAAGCGATTCGCGAAGCGGTGCATGAACTGCTGGATGAGCTAGAGGCGCATAACTTCCTCGATCCCGACGACATCATCAGCGTTACATTCTCGGTAACGCGCGATCTAGACGCTGTGTTTCCAGCTGCGATCGCCCGTGAGCGTGCGTGTTGGGCAAATGTACCGCTGTTTGATGTGCAGCAAATGCACGTAGAAGGCAGTCTGCCGCGCTGCATTCGCTTTTTGATTCACATCAACACGCTGGACCCAAACCTGAAGATTCACCATCCCTACCTGCGTCAGGCACGCGGCCTTCGTCCCGATTGGGTGCTGGCACAGACATCGCCACGATCGAAATCTAGACTGTAAATGTTTGGCGAATTCTACACACAGAGGAGACGCGATCGGTCGATCGCGTCTCCTCAAATTTAAGCTTCGACCAGGAGCCTACACTCCAGTCTTCAGTTCGTCAGA
>NZ_JACJPG010000328.1 GCF_014695955.1 Leptolyngbya sp. FACHB-36
TGCTTTTTAGCCGTACTGCGTGTAGTAGCGATCGCGACTGCTCCTGCTGCTTTTGCAATCTGAATTGCAGAATAACCCACGCTGCTACTAGCTGCTGTAATTAAGACAAAATCTCCTGCTTTCACTTGCCCATATTCAACCAAGGGACCGTAGGCAGTAATATACGACATCCAAATAGCGGTTCCCTCGTTGGCAGATAAGCTGTCAGGATAAGCAGCAGCAGCAACCGCCGGAACAATCGCGCTTTCCCCATAGACGCCATACTGCTTCATCGAAAAGGCTGGAATCGTGCTGACGCGATCGCCAACGTGGAAGCCTGTTACGCCCGCGCCGATCGCATCAATTACTCCAGATGCCTCGTACCCCAGCGTAGACGGAAACGTTTCCGGTAATTCTAAATATCGTCCTGCCCGAAAGCCAATTTCCGCACGGTTTAGCCCGATCGCTTCTACCTTAAGCCGCACTTCTCCAGTGTCCGGTTCTCTGAGGGGCTCGTCTTCTAGCCTGAGAACCTCAGCACTACCGAACTCATAAAATCGAACAATTTTCGGCATGACAGTTGTACTCCGTTTTCAAGCTGCCTCCATCGTCATAGATTTGACGGTACATTTCTTTTAGATTTTTGCTTTTTTTCTAGATTCTTGCTTTTTTCTCAAAGTTAGTTTTTCTGCAACTGGTCATTAATTTTGCTCTACACTAGATTGCCAGTTCTAGTACAGGAGAGAAGCTTGATGTCTCCGCAACAGCAAGGGATTAATAACCAACAAATTAAACCTGGTGGTGAACATCCAAGCGAGTTTGTTTTGCTGTCTAGTGGAATGGTTACCTGGAATGGCATTTTGCTAGAGCATTTAAAACTTCCACCACTCGATATTTCAGATATTCATGCAGTGAGACATCACCTCACCCTGCAACTGAAAATGCCCAAAAAGGTAGAACTGAAAGCTAACGGCAAATTTAATAGTCAACGATTGCTGCCGGGGAATGTTTGCATCACGCCTTTTCAGCATTTCCATGCTGTTCGGTGGCAGGATGAGATGGAAGTTCTCTCCCTGACCCTGGAACCAAAATTCGTTGCTCAAGCTGTTCAGGAATTGGTGCCCGATCGAGTGGAACTAATGATGCATCGAGGGCAGAACGATCCTTTGATTCGAGAGATTCTGCTTGCTTTAAAAACCGAGCTTGAAGCAGGGTGTCCATCGGGACGGCTGTATGGCGAAGCAATGGGAACTGCCCTTGCTGTCCATTTACTCAAATGCTATTCAACTCTGAAGTCACCGCTAGCGGTTTATAAAGAGGGGCTACCGCAACATAAGCTAAATCAAGTATTGGAGTATATTCAGTGCTATCTTGATCAAGACATTAAGCTCGTAGATCTGGCTGAACTGGTTGGCATGAGCCAGTATCATTTTTGTCGATTGTTCAAGCAATCAATGGGAGTAGCGCCTCACCAGTTTGTGTTGCAGCAGCGAATTGAACGAGCAAAAGAATTACTTCAGCAGAAGGAGTTGGCGATCGCTGATGTTGCTCTCTTAAGCGGTTTCAAGAACCAAAGTCATTTCACAACTCTTTTTCGCAAATTTACAGCCGTGACACCCAGGGTATTCAGAAACCTCTAATTAAACGCTTGCAGCTAGTTGGCTGACAAATCGATTGCTCAAATCGCTGAAAATCTCTCCGTGCGTATAGAGCAAACTGCTGCCGGGACAGAATCCCGGCAGCAGTCATAAGCATCCTGATGCGGCGACAATTGCTCTCGCAACCGAGCCGCTCAGTCTAACTGGGCGAATGGAGCGATCGTGGACTGCACAGCTTGAGTGGAAGGAGCGATCGTTCCCTGCTCGTCGTCCTTCTAGCCCACACCGACAAATAGCTCCTCATACGTCTTCGCTGGAGCATCGGGCTTCGCAACGATTTCCACAATCTTGTTGCGGGCAGAAGATTGGAACAGCGCCTCTACGCACGTCTGTGCCACTTTTGTCCGAGGAATTCTGCCGTCTGACAGCGTATCGGCTCCCGACATTACAACTGAATCCGCATTTTCATCGTTCAGCAGTCCGCCAGGACGGACGATCGTGTATGTCAAGCCGCTCTGCTGCAAATATTCCTCTGCCCGCTTCTTCCAGACCAGAATCAGAAAAAATAGATTTAGCGGATGAAAAAACTGCGATGTGCAAAGCGACGTCACCAGCACAAAGTGTTCGATTCCCGCTGTTTTTGCCGCATCCACCAGGTTTTGCGTGCCTTCGTAATCAACTTTGTAGGGTCCAGTCGGATCAAAACCAGGCTTTGCCCCAGTAGCGCAGAGCAGCACCGTACAATCTTTTAGTGCAGCCGTCAGCGTGGCGGGCTGTAACACATCGCCAACGACCAGTTCAGCTTCGGTGGGCAGCATCGATCGAGCCGCCTCTGCATCTCTTACCAGGGCACGAACGGCAATGCCTCGCTTTACAAGTTCTTGCACAATCCGGCGACCTGTTTGCCCGGTGGCTCCTGCAACAAGTGCTTTCATGGGTTACTCCTCGCTGTTAGGGGGTTAAACTGTTGTGTAAATTCTCTGTAGTCCAGCATTAACAACTTGTCACGATTCAATGCAGTAGGAATAGACTAGATCTGTAGCTGAAGGTTGGCATCTAGCTTTATAGTGATCTATGTTAAAGAACGTTAAGCTGTCCCCACTCCTGTTTGATATGGTTTCACCAACAGCTTTAATCGTTTCCGACAAGCGTCGCCTTCTTTCCTCAACTAACAGCGTTGGCTCTCCGCGATGATGAACTGAGAAATCCGTAAAGATCACGAGAGAATGTGAATTCTCCAGGGAATCCTACTTTCAAGTTGTCCAGAGCGCTGACGATGCAGTCACACTATACCGATTCTGAGTTCTCGAATACCGAAGAATTGACTTCCAGTGCGATCGAGCCGACCCAGTTCCACAGTCGTTTTGTAGACTGCATGGAGATGTACGCCGATGCGCCTACGGTTGCTCGCTACTTCGACGCGCACCATGGCTGGTTCTGCCGCTGCGCCCAACCAATGACTGTTGAGCCGCTGGGAGAAAACAGCTACGCCCTTGTGGTTGGGCGGTTTGGCTCGTTTGGCTACGAAGTAGAGCCAAAAATTGGCTTGGACCTGCTGCCTGAAGACCAAGGAATCTACCGGATTCAGGCAGTCCCCATTCCTGGCTACGACGCACCCGGCTACGATGTCGATTTTCAGGCGGCAATGGAGCTTGTAGAGGTGTCTTCCAGAGAGTCGTCCAATTCGCCCACGGGTAACTTGACGCGAGTTCAGTGGCAGCTTGATCTCACCGTGACGATTCAGTTTCCGCGCTTCATTCGCGCTCTGCCAAAATCGCTGATTCAGAGCACGGGCGATCGTCTTCTGCGGCAAGTTGTGCGGCAAGTGTCTCAACGGCTGACGCGCAAGGTGCAGGAAGATTTTCACGGGATGCACGGCGTGCAGTTGCCCAAAGGCTAGTGCAGCACGGCGGATGTTCGACTATCCGAATAACTCCCTGGCTTTCAGAGACTCGTCAAATTTAAGTTGACAAGCCGCTAGTTTATCTGGACTGCTGTACTTTATGCTCGCTACTTGCCAATGCAAAAGCGACTGAAGATGCGATCGAGCACCGATTCTGTAACATCTTCACCCAAGATTTCGCCGAGGGCTTGGATAGCACTCCGCAGATCGATCGTCCAAAAGTCGAGGGGAAGTTGGTCCGCGATCGTTGCTTGCACCTGTTGGAGAGCAGCTTTCGTGTGGGTAAGGGCAGCGGCTTGGCGCTGATTGATGGCAAAATCCAAATTCGCTGCGTGTAAACTGCCCGCCCGCACGGTGTCGAGAATGGCAAACTCTAACGCATCAATGCCCTGATTCAGAGAAGCAGCCGTTTTGACAACTTGGGAGGTGGGGAGGTCCACGCTCAAGTCTGCCTGAATCGGGTCTGCTTGAACCAGATCCACTTTATTCAGAACCAGAATCAGCGGACGGTGCTGCACCTGCTGATAAATTTCTTGGTCGGCAGCGGTCCATCCGGCTTGTGCGTCGATCGTTAACAGCACCAAATCGGCAGACTGAGCTACTGTGCGCGATCGCGCCACGCCCATTTGCTCAACGCGATCCTCGGTTTCCCGGATGCCTGCGGTATCCAACACGTGAATTGGAATGCCACTAACCACAAGCTGAGATTCCACGACGTCGCGCGTCGTGCCGGGTAGATCGGTGACGATCGCTCGATCGCTGCGGCTCCACGCATTCAGCAGACTGGACTTGCCCACGTTGGGACGCCCGACGATCGCCACCTTCAACCCTGTTCGCAGTAGCTCTCCCCGGTCTGCCGTTGCCAAAATCTGGCTTACGTCCGCCAGCACCTGCGCCAGCCGCGCCTGAATCTCGGTTTCATCCAGCGGCGGCAAGTCTTCCTCAAAATCTATTCGGGCTTCTACCTCTGCCAGAATGTCCAAGCAAGCAGTGCGGAGGTGACGAATGGGATGGGCAAGTTTACCCTGTAAGCCTGCAAGGGCAGCTTGGGCAGCTTGAGGCGATCGTGCCCCGACCAAGTCCCCAATGCTTTCTGCTTGGGTCAAATCCAGTCGCCCATTCAGAAACGCCCGCAGCGTAAACTCTCCTGGCTGTGCCAGTTTCGCGCCCTGCTCTAGGCAGAGTTGCAGCACCTGCTGCACCACCATAATGCCGCCGTGACAGTGAAACTCCACCACGTCCTCGCGGGTGTAGGAGCGAGGAGCCTGCATGATCAGCAGCAGCGCTTCGTCTACCAGATGGCGTGTGTCTGGGTGCTGGACGTAGCCGTAGAGAATGCGGTGGCTGTCCCACGCTTGCTGTCCGGGTGCGTGAAACAGGCGACGCGCGATCGCCAGCGCTTCTGGTCCCGACACGCGCACAATTCCCACGCTGCCCTGTTCGGGAACGATGGCAGTGGCAATGGCGGCGATCGTGGAGGTAGACATAAGAAGTAGGGAAAAAGTAATTAGTTGCCAGTTCTAGGTGCTAGCTAATAGTTGTTAGCTGTTAGATTACAGCAACTCGGTAAGTAACAACGAATGACTAACCGCCAATTGCTAATAGCTCATAAAGTAAGCTTCCAACTAGGGTTAATAAGGCTGGTAAGAATATGGTCTTCCCATTTGCCGTTAATAAGAAGATAATCTCGTGCGTAGCCTTCGACGGTAAACCCTAGCCGCCTGAGAACGTT
>NZ_JACJPG010000329.1 GCF_014695955.1 Leptolyngbya sp. FACHB-36
CGCACTCGTCCCCGCTGCCAACCCTGCGAACTAAACCGCAGCGCCTCGCACTCTAACCCGTCGCCAAACCAGCCTTCGTTGTCGTCTGACCAGTCGTCTTCGCGATCGCTGACGGCTTGCGCCAGCGCGTCCAGCAGTTCCCCTACCTTAAACGTTGGATTCGCCATCAGAATTCGTCCAACGCTGACAAACAGCACTTCGTCGTTGCTCAGGGGTTCAAATTGCTCGTTCATCGGTGTCTTTTGCAAACAGTTAGTTCGTGGCTGTTAGCTGTTAGCTACTAGCCATCAGAGACGGTTTAAGAAGGATCAACGACGCTGCACTAGCTCCCTGAATCCCTGGGTTTGAAGGTCTTCCATACCTCTAGCCTTCAAAATTGGGAAGTTGGGGAGACGGTTCGGGAAGCAACTTCGACCTCTCAAACAGCCTCTTAGACTTTATCGGAAATTTGTGTGAGTTGACTTAGTCAGCAAGCGATTTCCAATTTAGTCGGTGGTCTACTAGCTACGTTTATAGCGTTAATGCAGCGGTCCGCCCAAGATTGTTTTGCAAATGCCATCAATGATGTTAGTGCCGTCCTCACGCTTGAGGTCTTCATACCACTGCTGAGTCTTAGTAGGGTCTGTGCCGTGCGTCATGTCCGATCGTTTGCGAGCGCGGGTAATGATGTCGGCAACGCGGTCCTTGCGCGCGGCTTCGTAGCGTTTCAGCGCGTCCTCCACGCCAAGATTGGTGCTTTGCAGACAGTTCGCCAGTACCAAACCATCTTCCATCGCCTGACAACCGCCCTGTCCCAGATCGGGCGCTGTGCCATGTGCCGCATCACCGAGCAGGGCAACCCGTCCCCGCACCAACACGGGCAGCGGTTCGATGTCATGAATTTCAACTCGATTCGTTCTAACCGGATCAAGACGCTGGATCAGCGTTTGAACGGGGTCAGCCCATTCTTTGAAGAAGCTCATCAGTTCTTCACGGTAGGTTTCAGGCTGACTCACCGTGCCTTTAGGCAGGGGCACATCAAAGAAAAAGTAAAAGCGATCGCCCCCCACGGGCATCATTGACACCCGTTTGTGTTCGCCCACGTAAATCACCCAGCTATCGCTCGGAGCCAAATCGTCGCTGATCGGAACCAAGCCGTTCCAGTTCACGTAGCCGACGTAGCGCCGCTCGATCGTTTCCCCCAAAATGTGGCTGCGCAGAATCGAGTGCGTTCCGTCTGCTGCCACGACTAGATCCGCCGTTGCTTGGTGTCCGTCTTCAAACGTGACCGTAACCTGCTCGGCGTCTTGCTCAATGTTGATGCACTTTGAATTGAGATGAACGTGTGTCCCCAAGCCATCGAGTAATAGCTGCTGCAACTCCGTTCGAGCAACGGGGTAGGGGCGCTGTCCAACGGTATCAATCAGCGGTTGCAGGCTAAAGTCCGTCAACACTTCACCCGTTTGGCTGTAGTACGTCATGCGGTCCATGTGTCCCCCCACGCGAGCAAGGTCTCTGCCCAACCCCAAGCAGTTGAGCACCTTAACCCCATTGGACCAGAGAGAGATGGCAGCACCAGCCGGACGCAGTTCCTTGACGCGATCGTAGACCTCAACGGTGTAGCCTGCCTGTTTTAGGGCAATGCCAGCCGTCAATCCGCCCATGCCCGCACCAATGACAATCACCTTTAGGTCGTCCATGCCTGTCCCCTTAACTACAATGCGCCTGCACTCAACTGCAACCAGACCTGCTCAGCAGAGGAACATCCGTAAACTGAATCCTCAAGCGGCACGCTGCTTTCAGCGCAGCCCAGGCGATCGCGAGAATACCTTTATTCAGGTTAGCGGCAAGGCTTGTTTCACAAAAGCCAGTTTGTCAGGAAGTTAAAACATCCTGGATTACAAGTGCTGCAAAGGGATTTGACGGCTACGGTCCAGCAAACACGGCGTCTTGAACATCCTGGCGGCTGAGCGAGTACTTGAACGATCGCTGAACCGATCGCTCCTCGATGCCAATATCGGAATAGCGAACGGTCAACTGGTCGGTGTCAAGGCAGACTTCCGCGTGCCATTCAGGACGCTGCACCAGCCAGCAGTGGATGTCATCCTTGCTCCGCGTGCAGCCCTGTTCGACAAGCCATTGCTCAATCTCAGGCAGTGGATGGTTATACAGCGGAGTATCAGCGGGAGGAAGTGCCATGCAGTTATTCAATAGAAGTGGGTTCAACAGGGGCTTCAGGTGAAGCAGGAGGTTCGGACTCGATCGCAGCAGAAGGTTCAGACTTGATCGCAACAGGAGCAGAAACCTCTGGAGCCGCGATCGCCGCATCTGGGTCAGTTGCCAGCGGCGGCAGAGTCACCTGTTCAACGGGATGAACGTGAGTAGTGACTGGCTGAAACACCGCTTCGCCCTTGGTAATGCCGATCGTAACCGCCAGCACCAAGCACGCCAAAAACGTCACGCCGAGAATGAACAACGCGAATAGCTCACCAGGAGACAGCGGACGATCGGTCGGGTCAAGGTAGGCAGAAGACCGGAGCGGCTGCGATCGCGGTGTATTCAGCGTGGGCAGCGGCTGCACCACTGCAACCCGCGAGTAGCCAATTTTTCTGTCGTAAAGGCTGCGGCGCTCTGGACTGCTGAGCGTGGCGTACGCCTCGTTAAGCTGCTGAAACTTCTGCGTAGCAACCTGCTGTGGCAGCGAGGTTGTATCTGGATGGTACTGCTTGCTAAGGTCACGATAGGCTTGCCGAATCTCCCGCACGGATGCGGAAGGATGCAGCCCCAGCAGTCCGTAATAGCTGGAAGCCACGATCGTTTGATACAGCGATTTGGGGTCCCCATTGGGCGGAGTTGCTCGATCGTGTGTCACGCGAGGTCCTGTCCTACTCGACCTGATCGGAATACCGTTTATTGTAACTGCCTTACCAGTGCTGACGCGATTCACAGTGGGCGAATTCTGTGATTCGCGCGGTACATCCATCCACAAATTGCCGCCAGCAGCACCCACCCCAGCAGATTAATTCGCACATCAAACAATGTGATGTCCAGTAAGTTGAACACTGCACAGCCCATAAACGCCGTCAGGTAGGTGAAGACGATGAAGCGCTCCTCCGACAGTGAAGCTGCAATCAGCAACCGCGACGCCTGAGCTACAATCCACCCCACTAGCCCCACAAAAAGGAGCATCGCCGGAAGTCCCGTTTCCGCTGCCAGCATCAGCGGCAGGTTGTGCGGATGTCCCACAAAGAACTGCATTTGCTGCTGGTAGAGCGGACTGAAGTTCCTCAGCCCCCAGCCCGTCCAGGGACGCTGCTGAATCAAGGACGCTGCAAACCTCCATTGCGTTGTGCGCAGTTCGGCGATCGGACGGTTGGGATGAAGCTGGTCCGTCAAGCGCATCCAGAAAAATGGCGGGATGATCAGTTGCAGCCCCTCCTTGAGCGGAGACGGACCAAACGCGGCCCCTAGCACCGCCGCCGCGATCGCGCCCGCGCCCAGTAGCAGCCAGCGCCAGCCTGCGTACAGCGCCAAGGCAAGACAGGAAAGCACGGCAAT
>NZ_JACJPG010000033.1 GCF_014695955.1 Leptolyngbya sp. FACHB-36
AATGGTCGATCGCTGGCGGTTCCTGACCAGACGATCGAGGAGTACGCTCCGGTAAGCGGCGAGTTCCTCAAGTGGATGGAGCAAATGGACGGCAAGCAGCCAGGCGATCCAGCCAAGGCGGCGGAAGCCATGATTCGGGTGGTGGAAAGCGACAATCCACCGCTGCGATTGGCGCTGGGTGCGGATGCAGTAAGCGCGATCGAGGCTAAGCTCAAATCCGTTCAGCAAGAGCTAGATGCGTGGAGAGACGTGTCAGTCAACACGGCGTTTGAGGGAGCAGAAGCCAGCACGATCGGCGGGTGAAGGCAGGGCAAACGCATCTAAATTTGATTTAGCTGGTGGGCGATCGGTTTGCGATGCTTCTACGAAGAATCGGCTTCTCTGGTTGCCCCATCACAGCTAGACAGCGTGAGCGAGTTGAAGGATAAACGGAGATTTACAGCGTATCTCGCCGTTGTGGGTAGATAGACTGCGAGTTGTCTTTATATCTACCTGAATTGTGGTAGATATAAAGAGTAGGTCTGTCTAACAAATCGTTATACAGCTTTGGTTACTGATAGGACATAACCTGAAGCTTTTGTGTGAGTATTTTGCTATGGGCTGGTATGCAATTGTCAATGAGTAAGTAGGTTTTTGCAGTGCTGCGATTGAGTGATGAAGTAAACCAGCAATTAGAGGTAACGGCACCTCTCATAGCTTTTTTTGGAACGCCTGAGAAAGAACAAATAGCGATTCTGCCAGTGTTAGAGGAGAGAAAATATGATTTTCCAGAGGGGGACTTGATAACAAGTAACGCTCTTGAAATTTTAGTGAATGGTTACAAAGCCTGCTTAAACTCAATCTTAATCCGTCTCATGACTATACAAGACGAATCAGTCAGCAAGAGCATCAAAGATTTGGTTGATCTTGTTGAGAGACTTCTGGAAACAACTCGTAAAATTTTAGAGGAACATTTCGAGGTCATTGGCAATGCCAATAGCCTCGGAGCGTCTGAGTGGGAAAGTCTTCGTCAACTTTCCTTAACTGCTCAAAGAAAATTAGAAATTCAGTTGGTAGTCAATACAAAAACTATGAAAGATTGTGTGGAATACTGGCTTCATTCTTAGCACTTGACGCTGTACAACAATTTGGGCGCAGCAGATTGACCGAATCTGGTTGGTTGAGATACAAAAGTATCGGCAGCCGCTAACCCGAATCGTTAGATATCTTCTCATTAGGAGTCATCATTTTGCCTCCCAATCTTGACATTTACTGTCTCACCAATCGCCGGGATGCTGACACTATAAACAGCTTCCTCGACTGTTATGTGGATCGCCCGCGGAGTGAGGATCGGAAGGACGAAGAGTTGATGATTCGTAAACTCGACGCCCCTGCTAATTCTGATGGGGAGCAAGATTACGAGTGGGAGCCAGCACTGACTCTTTCACACGCCGTGCGGAGGGGACTGGAATACCCGCGCCGCTCTTTCAATCTCTACCTCAAGGCCAAGCAGCAGGACCTCGATCAGGCGATCTTGGGCTTCACCACGGACGATCGACTCGTCCTCGGGCTCTCCATCGACGACGCAGAAGAGAGGCCGGAGAACCTGGAACGTGCTAAAGAGTTGCTATCCCTGCTGGCGGAAGAGTACGGATGCCACCGAGGACTGATTTTGGTGGAACAGCCTCCGCCTAATAGTGAAGAGATGTTTGTGCGGCAGCCAGATGATCCGCACAGCATTTGTCTATATTCTTAATGTCTTGCAAAGACAGTCTTGAGCGGCGAACCGCGGCATCTAACATAGATGCATCTGACCGCTATGTACCCGATCGCTATGTACCCGAACACGTCTGCCATACTCAAATGATCGCTCAGGGCGGCGGGTGATGACTAAGTTAGGCGGCAGTACGAACGGAGTCACGATGGCAAATACAGTATGTCGAACGATCTGTTGGACGCCTATTTGGAACAAGGACCGAGAGGGTGTAGGGCTGGAGCATCTCCTCCTAACTGAGTTCGTGTCCGACAGCATCGTGCTCGCGTTCGACGAGGAGCATGGTCCATTCCGGCTCACCTATCGCCTGACCTGGGACGAATCGTGGCGGCTCCGCGATGCAAATCTAGTCGCCACGACCGATCGCTCCACCAAATCGCTGAGTCTGCGAACGGACGGACAAGGACAATGGCAAGACGGTGACGGCCAGCCCAACGCCGAGCTTGATGGCTGCGTGGATGTCGATATCTGGCCAACCCCTTTCACTAACAGCTTCCCAATTCGCCGCGAGCCAATGGTTGTCGGTGAGCGTCGGCAGTTCCGCATGGCGTGGATCTCCGCGCCCAACCTGACGATTCACCCGCAACTGCAGGCCTATACGCGGCTGTCCGATCGGCTCTACCTCTTCGAGAATCTCAATGGTAGTGGCTTCACGGCGCAACTGCCCGTGGACGAAGATGGCATCGTGCTGGACTATCCAGGCTTGTTCCGGCGGGTGATAGATAGCAGGTAAGCGGTGGAAGAGTTACTTGAGCGACCAGGGGCATAGATGAGAATGTCGTGCCAACCGCCTAGCAAGCCTGCTGCAGCGAAATAAATTTAAGTGATTGCTAGCGTGCAAAGGTTTCCTGTATCCGGTGAGCAGGGTTGTTGGGCGGCATGTGCCGTAGACTTTCCCGCGTCAAAAATTGTGTCGTGATTATGCACTCAAAAATACCTGAACCTGTTCAATCTGTCCTGCAAGACTACTTGCTGCTGATAGAGAAAGAATTGCCAGGCTTTTTAATCGGCTTTTATCTTCACGGCTCGATCGCTCTGGAAGCCTTTAATGCGCATTGGAGCGACATTGATTTTATCGCTGTAATAAGCCGCAGGTGCAGGCCAGAGGACGTAGACCGCTTGAAAAACATTCACGAGCAGTTGGCGAGAAAATACCCACGTTCGGATTTATCAGGCAGTTATCTCCAATTGGAAGATTTGGGTCAATCTGGCGAAGTCATTACTCCGGCTCCCTGCTATCACGATGGAGTTCTGAACCCGATCGGTCATCCTGAGACAGGATTAGTCACCTGGTGGGTACTAAAAAATCGTGGCATTGCAGTAGTCGGAAATGAGCCTAGCAATTTGCCATTCACCGTAGATTGGGTAAATTTAATTACGGAAATGCATCAGAACCTTAATACTTACTGGAAAGACTTTACGTGCAAACCTAGGCGGATGTCGTGGCTGCTCACGGATTACGGAATTCAGTGGGCAGTGTTAGGCGTTCTACGGCTCTACTATACGTTTTGCCAACAGGATATTACGTCCAAGT
The DNA here is from genome assembly GCF_014695955.1 of Leptolyngbya sp. FACHB-36. GTDB lineage: Bacteria > Cyanobacteriota > Cyanobacteriia > Leptolyngbyales > Leptolyngbyaceae > FACHB-36. The sequence goes on from NZ_JACJPG010000033.1 coordinate 3,288, forward strand.
CAGGGGCAGGTGAGTATGCGCTAAAACATTTGCCCACGCAATGGCACTGGATTATCCGCGATGCAATTAGTATTCGAAACCAGAGAAAAGCAACTTTTTATAAGTTGAGATTTATGCGGGCAGTGGAAGCAATCAGGTTTATCAGGTACGTAATCCAGGAATGTAACCACAATTTTTGAAATCGGAAGCCGCCCAACAAATCATTGCAGCGGAGCGCGACTCAGCTTACCTCTTGTAGAAAGTTGCTTGACCACGATCGCTGAATTCAGGCGTTACCCTTCTAGTTTGGTCTGTGGGAAAGTAGTTTAGAGGTTATTGTTAGCTAACTCGATGTTTTAGATGCGTTTGCTCTAGGGGAAGGCTGTAGAGCCGTTCGTTAGCGGTTGCTGACACAGCATCCGCTAACGGACTTGATCGATGTGATGGGAATGCGGTCCAGTTCTGGGGAACGTTAACCGAGGTTCTCTCCTAAGAGCGAAAAGCAGCGATCGTGCTGCTGGATTTAGGCGTGGGAGAGTAGGATTGATATAGAACGGGTGTTCTGCTAAGTTACAGG
>NZ_JACJPG010000330.1 GCF_014695955.1 Leptolyngbya sp. FACHB-36
CGCTTCAGTGCGCCAAACGGTGTTGACGGCTCCCACTGCCTGCGCCACCTCGGACACGTCCGACAGCAGCGGCACGATCGCCTGCTTGTGAGGAATGGTGATGCTGAAGCCGCACAGATCGATCGCGGCAAATCCGGCGACAGCGTGCCCTAAGCTCTCTGGCTTCACGGGCAGCGGGAGGTAAACGTAATTCAGCCCCAGATGCGCCAGCGCAGCGTTGTGCATTGCGGGAGAGAGGGAATGCTCAACGGGATGCCCAATGACGCCGAGCAGCTTGGTCTTACCTGTAATCACAACAGAACACCCTGAACTCTAAACTCCATGTTGCCGAGACGAGCGATCGTCCTTCCTTTCGCTAAAGTCAGCCAAAAACTGTAGCAACTATGCCATCCCAGCAGGCACCTTGGGCAACGTCACGATAAAGTTAGTTCCCGTGCCTTCTGCGCTTTCAACCGAGATCGTACCTTGATGTGCTTCCGTAATACTCTTTGCTAAAAATAATCCTAATCCCCATCCCGTTTGCTCCTCAGCAGAGGTAGTGCGACGAAATTGTTGAAATAGGATTGACTGGGCATCAGGTGCGATCGGATTGCCCTCATTGTGAACGGTGAGGCTGATGTGCGTTTCAGCTTGCTCAAGCGTGAGTGTAATGGGTGTGTCCGGAGCACCATATTTCACAGCGTTAACGGCTAAGTTTTCAACAACTCGCCGGATTTCTTTACGGCTGCAATAGCTCTTGATGCCCGCATCGGAGATCACAACAAAGCGCTCCCCGTACATAAAGCTCAAATCTTCCACAACATCCTGGACTAGCCCATTTAAATAGCATTCTTCAAACTCAAGCGCTAAGCCCTGCCCTGACCGCAGCCGACTTGCATCGAGCAGATTTTGAATCATGGAATCCAGCCGATCGATCGCGCTGATCATCCTCGCCGCTACATCAACGTGGGTATCACCTCGTTCAAGCCGACGCAGAATCAGTTGAGTCCCCATTTTTACGACATTGATTGGACCTCTGAGGTCGTGAGTCAGCGTCACCATAAATAGCTCTTGAATGTCTCGCAGCGTCTGTGAGAACTGAGTGGCAGCATCATTCACGGCTTGCTCAGTAGAGTCAATGATGATGTCTCGCTCCCGCACATCTAACGGCGCTTCTTCCTCTAAAACCTGAAAGATCACCTGACGCAGAATGTGGTACTCGAAGATCAGTTGAGTCATCGAGTAGTCGGCATAACCCGCCCGCTCCCGTCCATGCTCTCTGCCAGTCCGAAGGCTTTCTACCCGATCGGTTTTTATTCGATCAGGCGTCCTTTTGATTGTGGTTGAAAGTCCATCCACCAGTTGGTTTAAGTATTGAGGTAGCGAATCTTGCAAGATAAGAGAGTCGTGATGCATCGATGCACTGACTTCATTACGCGCCCGTTCTTCCCACAGCTGCATGATTCTTTCAGCATTTTGCTTAAGACGGTCAGAAGCTGGATCAACCATTGTTTTAATTCCCTGATGAGAAAGAGGGTAAGGGAAGTTTTTAAACTGTGACTTCGAGCAGCAAGCAACAGAGACTCAGCGCATCTGTGCGTTCGTTCAAACGGCAGACACGATTAAACTACCAGAGATCGTAAGTTGTTGAACGCGCAGCAAAAAGATAGAGGGGTAGCAGGCAGCGCTTTGATCGAGTAACACCTTCACTGATGCCTAAAATCAGCACGATCGCCTCAGTCCAACCGCCTCAGTCCCACTTGAATAACAGACGGCGATCGTCTCCCCAAGCACTGCCGACGACCGTTTAGTCTTGCACGATCGGCGTTGACACGTCCGGCTCAGGCGCAGTAGACGCTGGCGACACAGTAGGCGCTGGCGGCGCAATAGACGCTGGCGCGGGTTCAGGAGATGCAGCAGGCGGCGGATCAACCAAACGAACGCGGCGAATCGGCAGATTGGCGATCAGCGCGGTGGCTCGCTGCGAGTTCTCCAACGAGAATTCCATACTATCGGTGTCTAGCTCCACGTAGCGCGAAACGACTTCTAGAATCTCTTTTCGCATCGCCTCCAGTGTGGCAGACGGTAAATCTGCGCGATCGTGCGCTAGAACCAGCTTGAGTCGGGTTTT
>NZ_JACJPG010000331.1 GCF_014695955.1 Leptolyngbya sp. FACHB-36
GATCGCCCTTCTAGCGGCTGAGTCAGCGGCTTCAGATCGCTGGTAGACAGCACCGTGCTGCCTGTGACGTTGAGCGTAGTCACCGCGATCGTGTTTGGCGGGGTTGTAGGCTCCGGTGCTGGTTGCGCCAAGGGAGCATTGGGTACTTGCGCAGAAAACTCCAGCGTTGAAGCTTCGGGTGCGATCGAGGAGGACAGCGGCTGGGTAGAGGGCAACTGCTGATCTGAGACAGCGTCGTCAGACGCAAGCGGAGCGGGGGGCAACGCTGGATAGTCCATACCGTGCTGGGAATGCCGAAGACATCTTATTGATACGAAGGTCGCTGTAATGCATCCGCACGAAACAGAGCCCAATCCGGGAAGCTGGTATGTTCGATCGGTGCCGCATTGACGCTGCGTGCACAATTCCTGGTAATATCAGTCCGATTGAACGTGCTGAAGCGACTTTAAAAAAGATTTCTTGTCCAAGATTGTGCTCGACGTCGCTTAGCTAGCAGACGTTTGGTTGCTAGACATCACCTAGATGTATTCACTTAAACCACGAGGCAGTTTACAAGAACATTGAAAAAAGATTATTCCAGCTTCAAATATCCGTGAACTTTGTCGATCGCTCCTGACATTGCAGGGCACTCTGCGTATCATCTAGGAAATTTCTACCGCTAGCTCATTTATGTTAGGTATTCTCCCGCTTCTCCTGGCAGAGCAGCCAGTTAAACCGCTTGTTCCAACCCCAACACCTACTCCATCCGAGCTAGCCGCTCAGCAAAACCCCGAAGCCCTACGTTTACCTACTGCGATCGCGTCTCCCGAAGCGACGACCGCAAAAATATCTCCCTCCGTGCTGCCTCAGTTCAGTGGCGCCAAGCCAGAATCGCTTCCTCTGAGTTTAGAGGCTGAGAAGCTAAAAATCGCCCAGCCAGACAAGAATTGGCAACAGTGCGATCCGTCCGATATGAAGTTTTACGAGACATTAAAGCTCGATCAGATTTCGGCGATCGATCTTGGAAAAAACACAGACATTCTGGGTGAATTGGCTGAGAGCCTGACGAAAAAGCCCAAGGAAACTGAGCAGCAGTTTGCTGCCAGAAAGCAAGAACAGCAGCAAGTGATTGAAGCAAAGCTGGCAGAAATTGTCGCGAGCGATCGCGTCGAAGACCAAGCGCAGCTTCAGGCAAGCGTAGTCACCGCTGCTACAAATGCCGCTAATCAAGGCAAGTTTGAGCAGGCGCGCCGCTTAATTCAAGATCCGATCGTGTCGCCGGACGCGCAGGCAGAAGTGCTGAGCAAAATTAGCTTGCTCGAAGCCGAAAGTGCTCAAGCCGCTGTTGCTCAAGAAACCGGACGTCTCAAGCTTGCTGAGTCCCAGCGCCGTGCTGAGCGCGCACGATCTTCAATGCGCCGAATTCCAAGCGTCGTTCCCACCGCGATTCAACCGATTACCGTGGGTCCAATTAGCCTCAGCGATCGTGGACTTGGGTTTGCAGGCGCAACGCCGATCGGTCGGGACTACTACAATCGCGCGCTTCGTCCTCCCGGACGCTTGGGCAACGGCAACATCAGCCTGCTGTTTCCACTCGCGAATCCGGCACCAGTAACGTCCGCCTACGGGTGGCGATCGCACCCAGTTTTGGGCAACCAGCGCTTCCACAACGGCGTGGACATTGGTGCCCCCACAGGAACGCCCGTCCTTGCGGCTTACTCTGGTAAGGTTGCCAGCGCAGACGAAATGGGCGGCTACGGGTTAGCCGTCGTTCTGGAGCACAACAACGGCACCCAGAATACGCTCTATGCTCACCTGTCCGAAATCTTGGTCCGCCCCGGTGAGCAAGTGACTCAAGGGACGGTGATTGGGCGCGTCGGCAGCACCGGACTCTCGACCGGACCGCACCTGCACTTCGAGTTCCGTCAGCTAACCACCGACGGATGGATCACGCAAGACCCAGGACCTCAGATAGAATACGCTCTAAACCAACTGGTCAAGTCCTTGCAGACCGCTCAGCAGGGTCCCACCAAAAACGGCGGGTAAGACGGCGATCGTCTTGGGATCTGTGAGTGTGTCTGCCCCTTAAATTCAGGAGACTTCATGGCACTCACACTCGCTGATCTCAAAGACAATTTAGATGGATTGGGCTACCCCTTTGGTCCCAGAGGTTTGTTTGGCGTCGGGAGCGAAAATCAGTCCTGCGATCCCGAAGTTTTGGGTAATGTTAACTGCGGCGTTACATCCGTGCGCGACCTGCCATTCCTTGACTTCTACACCAAAGCCGCTATCTATCAGTTTCAGGTAGACAACAAACTCGCCGCCACGGGCGAAGATGGTCCTGCCCTACAGGACAAAGTTGAGCAATCGGTCCGAATTCTTCAGAACAATCTGAAGATTGTGTTGGGCAGACCGCTGCCGATCACAGGGCGATATCGCTTTGAGACTCTAAGTGCAGTCAAAGACTATCAGCGCAGCAGACGCTTTCCAATCACGGGGATTGCGACTCGTCCCGTGCGCGAACGCTTGGACCTAGACGCCCGCAACATTGTTGGCAACCCAAATCCGCCGAATCCCAATCCGCCGAATCCCAATCCGATCGATATTCGACCGCAACTGCGGTTTCTAATTGAACAGCGCAAGCGAGGGGTTCTGACTGAGCTGCAATTCATCGATGAACTGACTCGACTGGCATCCTAGAATCAGCAGGTACTGAACTTTTCAGCAGGCTTAACACAGCGCAAAGAACGGTCAAGCAATGCTCGTCCAAAGTTAAACAATTGCTGCGAACATCCCCGATCGTTTTGAGCTTCGGCATAATGAAAGTGTAAGGGACAAGGATAACGTTAACCGACTACTTTATCGCCGATCGCAATCCAAACTATCTACTCTTGAGGTGAGCACCATGAGTGTTCCAAAATTGTTTGATGACATTGTTGGATATGTCTCTGGAGCAGTGACTCGTATCTTTGGAACCAGTGATGACTCGTACCCCAATACGGGTGTCCAACCGTTTGAAGGCGATTTTAGAAAAAGAAATCGCTCAAGGGATTGGTAACAGTTTTCACTGGAAGCGTTAAGCGAACTTAGAGCTGTTTAACGTCATTCTTTACCGTTGATTGTAGGTTTGTGCTCTTCATGGATGGAAATTAGGTGTTGGTGAACGATCGAATCGATCGTTCACTTTTTTTATGAATAGTAAAGACAAGTTATCTAGAGACTAAGGGATTTGAGGCGCAGTTCGATTAACGATGTTGACGGTTTAAACCGCCTCTTACAGTTGTCTAACCAGCTAGTGACTACTCGTTCATGTTGCGATAAGTTGCCACAGCCGAAGGCGAAATTCGATTGAGATAGCGGAAGATCCAGTACTTAAAGATAGTGTCTAGAATCACTGGAAACGTGGCAATAAATAAGCCAATAAAGGCTTGATTTGCAGGCAAGCCTACGTGTCGAGCAAGTGCCTCTAACAAAACTTCCCAACCGTGTGGCGAGTGAAATCCCACGAAAATGTCAGTGAACAGAATAATAATAAACGCTTTGGCGCTGTCGCTTAGTCCGTAAACGGTTTCGTCCATAAACGATTTGAGAACGGCAATCTCGCGACGATTGGTGACAATCACCAGCGCCACGGCGACAAAGGCAGCAAGGTCCGCAAACACGTTCTTAATGGCATTGGAACTCTCGTGGCTATAGTGCTCTCCTATCTCCTGCGCTTTTTCTTTCAAGCGATTGTCCATCTGCGTTTCTGAAAGGGACTCCTCCCTGCCCAGCAGTCGCTCAAAGCGCAGTCGTTCTTCAAATATTCGTAACTCTTGCAGCGCTTCTTCTTCTAGCTCAAAATTGACAAACAGTTCTGCCTCTTCAGGATTTCGAAAGAAATCTACTACTGGACTCACCACGATCGCCTTCGATAGCTGCTGCGTTAGCAGTGGCACAATAATTAGTAGCAGAACGAATCGAATAGAAAGACGAGTTTTCTCTTTAGCGCTGCGGTAGGTTTGGACCACTTGCTCTTCCGAGTCGGGATCTAAATCGCGCCGAATGCGATTTAGCGTGCCGACAATCGATCGAGGCAAAACACCCGTTTTATCGAGGATTCCATCGCTGTTTTTTGCCTTGTTGGCTGGTTGGACAGTCCGCGCTTGACCATTTGTTGCAATGTCTAAATCGGTGTCTACTTCCGTAGCTGAATAGTCCGATACCGGCACAATTGACGTCGAGGTTGTCGATACGGTTTGATAGCGATTAATCACCTCATCGATAAACCGTAGTTTCTCTAAAATCACAGCAGAGCGCTCACGATCGCTCAGAGACGTACTGCCAGCCTGAACACTAGCAGAACCATCCGTTGCATAAAAAATAGAGCGACTTGCTTTAAATTCAGCCAGACGCAAGCGCACATTTTTTAAGTATTTCTTAAGCTCAGTTTCAAAATAGTCTGTAGTGCTATCACGGTACGAATTTGGACGAGGAACGATGGGTCTGCCGCCAAAATGCTCGTCCTCGATCGCTTTAATCATCAAGGCGGCATCATAGGCTTGATCTAGCGCCCGCTCCGGTGTTCCTTCGTACCAGCGTCGAGCGGTTTGAAGATAGCGATTCAACGTTGTTAAAAAAGATGTTCTCATTCCACCAAAACATGCAGAACTGTATCAAGTCTTAAGACTTGAGGATTTACTCTGAAGCGAAATCTATCTGAAGCGAACAACTGGCATTCTAGAACGCTACAGTTGAATTACTAAGTGATTTTAACAAAATCATCAGAGACGATTGGTGAATAACGAACCGATCTGGGTCACAGGACCCTCCCGCAGCGGCAAAACGACTTATCTGTCGAACTGGTTTCGCACTTGGAGCGAAACGAGCGATCGGCACGACGACCCACTTCCCGCTCCCGGCATTCTTGTCCTTGCTGCCATCGGCGATAACCGACTAGAGTTGAGCGATCGCCTCGCCGCCGCAACTCAAGGCAAATCTCCGTTTACGGCAACGACGCCGCTGGGATTTTTCCAGGATGAAGTGATGCTGTTCTACCCGCTGCTGGTGCAGGAGTTAAATCTGCGGGCGCAGTTTCCATTGCGGCTGGCTCCAGAAAACGAACAGGAATTGGCAACGCGCCTGTGGCAGCCTGCGATCGATCGAGCCATTGCCGACAACGCCAGCATTTCAGAAGCTCGGCTGGTGCGACGCCTGCTGGATTTGATGCAGCTTGCAGCGCTAGCAGGAACACCGCTGGACGATCTGCCGACCATTCTGACGCAGGGACTCGGCGCTCACGAAGAGCTACCGCTAGCTCCGTCAACGATCGGCGAACTGCTGCATCAGTGGCAAGCGTGGTGTCTAGACCGAGGACTGCTAACCTACGGCATTCTGACGACGCTCTACTGGCGGCACCTGCTGCCCCACCCCGTCTATCGCCAGCAGCTCGCCCAGCGCTACCGTGTGCTGCTGGCGGACGATGTGGACGAGTATCCGGCGATCGCGCGATCGGTGTTCGAGGTGCTCTTGGATCACGGAGCAGAAGCCGTATTCACCTACAATTCCAACGGAGCTGTGCGGCTAGGATTGGGTGCAGACCCGACGTATTTTGCGGGGTTGTCGGAGCGCTGTCGCATTCAGTCTCTGACTGCCCGCTTACCCTGCCTCGCGAATGAGTTGCAGGACGCGATCGTGCCGCTGGTGCTCGACCCGCTGTTCTTCTCTAGCCTTCCAGACTCGATCCAGGCAATCCAAACCACCTCGCGCGCCCAACTGCTGCGCCGCACCGCTGACCTGATTATTCAGGGAGTGCATACCCAGCAGGTGCAGCCCCGCGACATTGCCGTGATTGCTCCCGGTATGGACCCGATCGCTCGCTACAGCCTTCGAGAAATTCTCACAAAGCACAAGATTCCAGTTGAATCCCTAAACGACCAGCACGCTGTCACTAGTTCCCCGATCATCCGTGCCCTGCTGACGCTGCTAACGCTGGTCTATCCTGGCTTGGGGCGACTGGTCGATCGCGATGCGGTGGCAGAAATGCTGGTGGTTCTGAGCCAGCAGCGGGAGGGACAGACGGGGTCTGATTCAACATCCACTCCCCGCTCCGCCATTGATCCCGTTCGCGCTGGACTCCTGGCTGACCACTGCTTTGTTCCTCATGCCGATCGTCCCCGTCTGCTGCCTGCGACTACGTTCTCTCGCTGGGATCGGCTAGGCTACCAGGCAACTACGGCGTATCAAACGATTGTGGAGTGGATTGAAGTGCAGCAAACTCAGCTAGAGCAGCGCTTGATCCCTAGCCCGATCGTGCTGTTGGATCGGGCAATTCAGGGCTTTCTGCTGGGTGGCAGTGCGCTTCCTTACGATCAGCTTTCTGCCCTGCGGCAACTGATTGAAGCGGCTCAGCACTACTGGGAAGTGAGCCGTCGCCTGCGGCAGCACGATCGCGCGGAGCCTCCTGCCGCCATGACCGTCAGTCGCTTTATCCAACTGCTGCGGAGCGGTACGGTTACATCCAATCCGTTTCCGGTACGTCCGATCGGTCCTGCTAGCAATGCGGTGACGCTGGCGAATGTGTTCCAGTACCGCGCCAGCCACCGTGCCCATCGCTGGCAGTTCTGGATGGATGCGGGGTCTACTCGCTGGCTGAGCGGTGTGGATGCGCTGTTTGGAGCACCGCTATTTTTGCAGAACTGGTCTGGGCGTCCGTGGACGGCGGCGGATACGCTGCGATCGAATGAGAGCCGTCTGCAACGAATTCTGCTAGATCTGCTGGCACGCACCGAGGAGCGAGTCTACCTGTGCCACAGCGACTTGGCAACTAGCGGGCAAGAACAAACTGGAGTGCTGCTGTCGTTGGTCAACGCGGCTGTGCCGCTACAAGGATAGATCGCTAATAGCAGCAGGCAGACAAAAACAACTTTAACTCGATCAACTTCGTTCAATCGTTAGGCTCTGTTGCTCCGGTGTAGATGTAGATGCGCGTGCCCAAGCGGTTCACGATCGTCCGGAATAGCCAGCACGGTAAGTGTAGTCTCTTCGTAGAGGACAGTGTAGGCAGTTTTCTCTTCGCAGCGTTGCCATGTTATTCCTGTCTTCATGAGTTCCTTGTATGCGGCGTCAAACGATTTTCCCTTGGTTTCCTTCCGTTGTGCTGGTGCTGTTGGCGGCGTGCGCTCCGTCAGAACCGCCTCAAAGCAAAATTTCGCCCTCGGCTCCGGTGCTGGAGCCTGCCCAGCCTGCGTCGCCTCAGCCTAGCCCACCGCCGATTGTTAAACGCCCAACGCTTTCGCCTAGTGTGAAGCAGTCACCAGAGAATCGCGTTGCGTCCAGTCCCTCACCAAACGCTGCCCCATCGAACCCAACAGCACCCCGTCAGCCAACCTTTCGGACGGCAGAACGCATGGCAGGCTTTTCCGCTGATGGTCGCCACTTCATCTATTTAGAAAGTTCGCGAGATACGGGCGCAGGGATTCCCAAGTCGTCGCTTCAAGTGGTGGATGTGTCGTCAGGTGCCTGCGCAACCAATGGCTGTCTAGAAACGCGCTATCGCGAAGCCGATGCGGAACGGACGATCGCCGATGCTGAAGCCGACTTGCTGAAGCAAAGCTGGAAAGTTCGGCAGGACTTAAAACTAACACCCCCGGTGACTGGAACCGAGTTGCCACTCACCGCCCGATCGCGGACCCCAGACGGAACCGAAACCGTCAGCGTGCGGCTCAACGACGGCAAGCTGCTTCAGCTTCGACTGCTTCAAAAACGGCAGACTGCCGACGATCGTGCGGCAATGCAGCTTGCCGTTACCTACGATGGACAGCAGCAATCGATCGACTCGCTGGATAACTTCCGCAATGTGGTGGACTACTCGATTCGATCGGTGCGGCTCTCGCCGAATGGCAGCCGAATCGCCGTTCTAATCACCGCAGCCAAGCCAACCTTCGAGGGAACGTTGGGTACCACGATCGTGCAGGGCTTTGAGCTGCAGTGACGGCACGAATTCAAAACGGATTCCAATCTATGCCGGACGATTACTACCGTGCGGTAGACGCGCAACTGAAGCCGCAAGGCTACAGTAGAAACGTAACGAATAAAGCTCTATAAAACTTCTACAGTACGCGACCGATTATCTTGAAACTCTATCCGCAAACGCCTCTGGTTAATATGACCAGGGGCGTTTGCAATTGAGGGGTTAGCCAATCGCTATTTCCGCAGTAAGGCAGACCAGGTAGAGGGACCAACGACGCCGTCGGCTTCAAGCCCAAATCGCCGCTGAGCCGCTCTTACAGCGGTTTGCGTTTCAGCACCAAACACGCCATCGATCGCGCCTTCAAACACGCCGATCGTTCGCAG
>NZ_JACJPG010000332.1 GCF_014695955.1 Leptolyngbya sp. FACHB-36
GCGGCTGGCGGAGCTGTTCTAGAAGATCGTGGAGTTCTCGTCGATCGTGGAGCTCCTGGGCTAACCCGCATCGTTGCGACTTGGCTGGTTGACCCGGCAGGGGATGGCGAACCTCGGTGGACAGGATTAGGAAGCAGGTTCAGCCATTCATCGATGCTACTGGGGCGATTAAAAGGGTCTACCGCCATGCCTCGAACCACAGCTTGATTCACAGCCGCACTCAGATCCGGACGAAGGTCGCGAGGATCAGGAAGGGGTTGGCGATCTCGCAAAATCGAGGCAACTGGAACTTGAGCAGTGAGTAGTGTGTAGAGGGTAGCAGCGAGACCATACACATCCGTTGCCAGAGTTCGTTGTTCCTGTGGCAGATACTGTTCGATCGGTGCGTAACCGGGTGAAACCAGACTCGTGTGTGTTTGAACGGAACCAGGAGAAAACTCACGAGCAATTCCAAAGTCAATCAGTACTACTTGATCGGTACCTTGCCGTAGGATGAGGTTCTGCGGCTTGACATCGCGATGCAGCAAGCCATTTTGATGCACGATCTTAAGTGCCGCTGCAACCTGCCGAGCGTAGTGAATTGCAATACCTTCGGGTAGCGGCGTGTTGGGGAGCACAATGCTATCTAGCGTTTGTCCCGGTACGTACTCCATCACGATAAAGGGCAAGTCATCTTCGGTGAAGAAGTCCATCACTCGAACGATATTTGGATGGGTACACAACGCTAGCCGCTTTGCTTCAGCTTGAAAGTGTTGTTGAGATGGAATAAAGCTTGGGTCTTGCCGCAGGGATCTCTCGAGGGTCTTGATGACGACGGTTTGTCCCAGCGAATGTAAGACCGCTTTATACGTGACCCCAAAACCACCGCGTCCCAGTTCCTGTCCAACGGTGTATCTGCCATTATGTAAGCGGTAGCCGACAAGAGATGTCATACGGTGAGCAGAAGGGATTTAGCTTAACAGCGAGGTGCGGAAAGGTGGGTTAATAGTGTACAGGAAATAGCAATGACGCCTAACATTAGCACTCTGAGTCCCAAAAAAGTAACTCTTTGCTAGAAAAGAAGATAAGTCAATCGGAAACGCCTATTTAGAGAATAAAGAGTTCTTTATATGAAGCGGTCAAATCTGGTTACTCAAATCACAGCTTTTTTCATCACTTTTCACAGTGCACTCTTCCTCCCTATCTTTTCTTAGACGGCTTGAAATAGCTTCTGCAATTCATTCACCCGTTCAATAATAATGTTTCCGCTGCTTGCATAGAGGCACCATCTCTGCCAGTCCTCCTCTCGATCGTAAACATGGCTGCACTTCATCATACGCTTGACAAAATCGTTTCGCACTCTCGATCGCTTTAACGCCGAGCATCGGGTAATAGCGTTGCTTAATGCCGCAATCGCTCTGTTCGATCAGACTTAGCACACAACCGCTGGTTCCGGGCTCAACCTTTGGCAGCAGGTGGGACGCTTCACTGTTGGTCACTGTGCTGTGGATAACGATCTCAGAACGATAAGGCTGATGTGGAACGATATAGATTGTCTACGATACTTTGATGTGTGTCAAAATCTTAAGCTAGCCTACGAACCTGACACGCATCAAGTTCGATCGCGAAACCAGCAATCATGCCTTGCAGTGAGGCGTGCCCTTATTCAGCGCCACTTACTGTGCAAGGCAACGCTCTTTTGCACCCGCTATTTCAACGCTTTTCAGCCACCTTCGAGTTGCTCGGTCAGTTCAACGTCGCAACCATGAATCCGCATCTCCCGGGGTAAAGCCGCCGACCTTTCACCTCGATCGCCGGACTGGCGGCGGGACCGAACAGTGCACTATTTGCTCTGGCTGATGCTATTGATGAATCTTCTGGGAGTCATAAGCGGATACAGCAGCTTCAGGGGTTATATCAATTCGGAGTTCGGAGTTCGGAATACTCGCTGCGCGAGAAGCAAGCTACGGAATTGCAGAAGCTTGAGTCTGCCTGCGTTTTAGCGGTTTGATCTATGGCTGGGATTTAGAGAATTGGTGTTAGAAGACACCGTGAAGCGTTACCTTAACTCGCAGTGCCCCATCGATCGTTATTTCCCGACGGCTCTAATTCTCTGCATGGATGATTCTGGGTTGAGTTTCTAAAAGCGGGTCTACTTAGTCCAAGCGATCAATTTAAATCTTGTGTCGGTACGGCGCGTTTGATTAAGCGTTTGAACTCCTCCTTAAGAAGGGTCAACTTACTTAACTTTTTGCTGGATAGTAAGTAAATAGATGTCATATGCTTAAGCGGTGTGAAGTTCTCTAAAAGTTCAGCTTCCAAATAAGCTGTTGTCCTGCTGCAACCAGAGGTTAGCCATTTCTGTGAACTCCGGCAACCAACCCAACTGACCCAATTGCAGCCTTCAAAAGCGCTAGATGTTTCTTATGAAACAATTAATCGTTGAGAGAGCAAATCTATTCAGACCTCACCTCTGGTATTGAAACAAATTAGGAGGGATAGAGCGGGTCATGGGCGAAGGCAGCGAGATAACCTCTGAGAGCGTGTTTGCGGGCAGGGACGAGGTGGGGGCGTTGCTGCGAAACTCCTTCGGAGACGCTTTGCGATCGCTCGATTGGTCGCAAACCTCACTAGGAGCGGTTGAAACCTGGTCAGACAGCCTAAAAACGGCTGTGCAGATTTTGGTGACCGAACTCGACCAAGCCCAGAAGTTGAAATCGCTAGACTCCGATGTACCGCAGGAACGCACCCAAATCGATGCGTTTCGAGTCAAGCTCTCCAATGCGCTGCGCCTACTTACCGATGCCAACGAGATTCAGTCCACTGCTGCTCGCATTCTGGGTGATTCTCTAGGGGCAAGCCGCGTCATTTATACCGAAGTGTTACTAGGTGGTCAGGAGGGTGTCGTCCATAAAAACTACACGAACGGCGTTGCTGAACTGAAGGGTCTGTACCCTCTAGAGGACTTGGGACACGACCTGACGGACGACCATCAAGCAAAACCGACGATCGTGTCTGATGTGGCGAACTGCTCTGAATATGCCAGCCAGAAGGCAAGATATCGATCGCTCGAGATTGCCGCGCACATTAATGTGCCGCTGATCAAGAATCATCAATTGGTCGCGTTGCTGACTGTGCATCAGGCAACTCCTCGACAGTGGACGGCACAGGAGGTGCAACGAGTCGAGGAAACGGCAGAGCAAACGTGGGCAGCCGTTGAGCGTGCCCGTGCTGAAGTGGTACTGCGCCAATCTGAGGCAGAATACCGCACGTTGTTTGAGTCGATCGATGAAGGCTTTTGTGTCTGCCAACTGCTGTTTGACGAGAACGGCGAACCTGATGATCATCGAATCCTGAAAGCGAATGCGGCATTTGAGCGGCTGACCGGGCTGGAAAACGTAACAGGCAAAACAGCGCGAGAACTCGTTCCCGATCTAGAAGCCGATTTCCTTAAAACTTTTGCAAACGTCGTACGGACAGGCGAACCCATTCGATTTGAGCAGCAGTCGATCGCGATGAACCGATGGTTTGACCTCAACGTCTTTCGCATTGGGGAGCCACAAAGCCACCAGTTCGCTATTCTATTTACCAACATCACCGATCGCAAACGCACTGAGCTAAACCGAGAATTTCTTGCCACTATCAGTCAAGCCTTAGTTGAGACGGTGGACGTTGATGAAATTGTGCAGACTGTGGGCAGAGAATTGAACCGCTATTTGCAAATTTCAGCCTGCGCTTTCGTCGAAATCAACCAGCAATGGAATGAAGCAATCGTCAACTACGATTGGCATCAGGGCGATCAACCCAGCTTAATTGGGGTTTATACGCTCTTAGAGATGGTGACGGAGGAATTTCTGCAAGCGATAAAAGCTGGAGAGCCGATCGTAATCCGCAATTATGCCACCGACCCGCGCATCACCGATTTGTCTCGCTATACTGCGCTCAACATTTGTGCAGAAGTCAACATTCCGTTAATTAGAAACGGTAAATGGCGATTTTCTCTGGCGGTGTTTCATGCCGTGTCCTATGATTGGCGCGAAGACGAGATCGAGCTGATGCAGGAATTGGCAAGCCGCATCTGGGCAAAACTTGAACGCGCCCGTGCTGAAGCCGCCTTGCGCCAAAGTCGCGCCGAACTTGAACAGCAAGTGCAAAAGTTTAATGTCACGCTTTCGACGATTACCGATTTCGTATTCAGCTTCGATCTCGACGGGCGAGTGCTTTACGCCAATCAAGGGTTGCTCGATTTATGGGGTGTGACGGCAGCAGAAGCAAGCGGCAAAACGTTGGCTGAACTGAGCTACCCTGAAGCGAGCGATCGAGCATTCATGGACAGTGTATTTCAGGTATTTGAAACTAGAAAGACGGTTAAAGCCGAAACACCCTATACTAATTCAGCCGGAATCGGCGGCTACTTTGAATATAGTATCAGCCCTGTTTTTGCGGCCGATGGCACAGTCGAATTTGTTGTTGGCTCCTCTCGCAACATTAGCGATCGTAAACAGGTAGAAGAAGCACTGCGCCAGAGCGAAACCCGCTTCCGCCGCATTTTTGAGTGCGAAATGGTGCCAATGGCGATTTATACCAAAGTAGGTGGAATTATTGAAGCCAATAATTCCCTACTCAACCTGATTGGCTACACGCGGCAGGAGCTAGAAACAGGACAAATTAGCTGGCAAGCCTTGACTCCGCCGGAATATCGATCGTTGGATGAAATAGCGCTCAGCGAAATCGCCGTCAGGGGTGTTAGTACACCCTATGAAAAAGTCTACCTTCACAAAGACGGCAGACGAATTCCTATCCTCATTGGTGCTGCATTGCTTCACGAAGATGCCAGCAGTGGCGTTTTCTTTGCCATCGATCTGACCGAACGCAAACAAGCCGAAGCTGCCTTACAAGAGCAATCTCAGCTCATGCAGCTCATCCTCACAAACATAGGTGACGGCTTGGTTATGGCAAATCGACAGGGCAAGTTTGTTCTGTTTAATCAAGCAGCTGAACGGATGTTTGGTCGGCTCACAGATGAACAATCGCTTGAGGA
>NZ_JACJPG010000333.1 GCF_014695955.1 Leptolyngbya sp. FACHB-36
TCCGCCTCTAGATCAGCTGGATTCCAGGGATACGAAATTTTAGCAGCAGGGGCTTCCGCAACCGTGACGCTCTCTTCGCTAAACGACTCATCGGCAGTCCCCTTACACGTGACTCCCTCTGCCTGTAGCAGAGCATCCCGCAAATCTTGCTGAACAGCCGCTTTAAACGCCTTTTGGTTACTGGAACGCATCGCTCTATTTTCCATTACGGGACTCCTACATGCACTGACTGAACCTGTTTGCTGACATCACCTACAGTCTGGGGATCACCAGTTCCGTAACTGTCCTACAATTTAAGCCAAATGGCGGAGCCAGACTACTCTGACTTTGTGTGAATCACAAATTCTAGGACTTCATTCTCAAAGCTGCCAAATTTTAATTGAGTGCCGGATACCAGCGGTACTTCCTGACGGTGAATTTTCTGCCAGCCTTCGGTTCCCAACAGCCAGGTTCCGTAGCTGGAAAAGTCTTTGATAAAGTAGGTAGTTTCCGCTTTACCGCTGCGTTGCAAATGGCGACAAAAGATTTCTGCGTGTCTGCGAGAGATGCCGCCCTGGTCGTCTTGAAGCACCAGATCGTTCTCGACCTTGTCTCTGCCAATTCGCATCATGCCGCTGCGAATCTGCCAAACTTTTGGCTCGTGCAGCGATCGCAGCGACGCGCCAGTGGTGCGCTGTCCAATTTGTGTAATCACACCAGGAAGCTGAGTCAGTGTGCCCTCAACGGGCTTTAGCAGTTCGCCATCGAACTGTGGATGCATATACAGAACGGGCAGCGTCCAGGCAGGATGGTTGAACTTGTACAGCGTCAGCAAATGCTGGCGAGCGACAGCAACGGCTTGATCGATCGGCAATCGTTCTGCAAGGGCTTTGGCAAAGGCCTGAATAAAGCTAAGCGCTTCTTCGTCGGTGACTGGCTCCCGCATTCCCAACACGGCGGGCACGCCATGGTGAATCAGCACTTCTGCTAGACTGCTGCGGGGAATCGCTTCGGACGATCGCTCCTCAGAGTCCTCAAATGACCCATAATGGTCTGGCTGAGCACCCCAGCAGGCGTTAAACACTGCCAGTTTGACCTTACAACGCGTTAACACTTGCGCCAGTTCAGTGCCGTTGAGCGTCATTCCCGGCTGCAAAAACAGCACGCCGCCGTCGGGCGCCGGAACGCCATGCCCAGCGTAAAACAGGACATTGTACGGCTGGTTTTCAAAGTCCTGATTTTCCAGATGCTCAATTAAATCTTTGGGTGACGGCTGCACCAACGTTTCTACTTGGCAGAACTCACCCATGCCGGTTCCCACACTGCCGAAGGTTTTCAGCAGATTTGATAGCGCAGTTGCTTCTTGCTCTAGTTTGAGAGTGGCAGTTGACGCCACTGCCTTGCTGGGATCTACGTCCTGACCTAGCACCACTAAAATTTTCAGCTTGTGATCGGTCCGCAGCGGGGCAAGTGCTTGCACGTCGCTAGTGGTTCGACTAAACAGCAATTGCTGACTCAAGGAAATCGCTTGCTTCCCCGGTCCGTCCTGCATGATCTCCCAGGGGAGCGCGATCAAATCCGGGTCGCGAACTTCTAGCCGCAGGCGGAGCGGCTTGGTTTGTCCAGCGGCGATTCCCTGACTGTGGTTAAGGCTCGCTTGAATGGGTCCATCAAACAGCCACTGCCAAAGACAGATCCCCAAGTTCTGCATGAGCCGTCCTGAGACGCCGATCGGCTGTGCGGACGCAGATGCAGACGACTCGATCTCCAGCATCGGCTCTGGTGGGGACGTATTAACCTGCGAGACGTGCGGTACGTGGGGCAGTACGCGTGTCGAAAAGAGTTCCTGCCAACCGTACCAAATTCGGGTCAACGCCTCCGACCAGGTGCAGTCGTTCAAGACGTACCCAGCGGGATACGGTGCTTTAATAACATGAACAGCAAAATGCCCAGCCGCCCGTAGCGGAGCGATCGCTAAGCTGAGGCAGGGAATGTTAGAACGTTGTTGGGGATTTTCAGACGATGTCATTCACAGAGATATAGGTTAGGTCTGTGACAGGAGATATTCTATTCAGTCTAGTCGCTGTTTGAAATTAGTGGTTAGTCGGCAGCGAGTTGTTTCAGGTCACACTGAGTGAGTGGTCGAGTTGACTGAATTAAGGCGAGGGAGAAGGCGTCTGCCTCGGCGTTGTTGAGCACGAACTGGACGCGGCAGGTGTAATCAGCGGTGCGATCGCGCTTTCCCGAATCCAGCCCGTTTCACCCGCTTGCACCAGGGGAGTTGAGGACTTTGGCGTGGTGGGAACAGAGCACACCGTAAACTGGAGCCAGTTGCTCGAATCCTCAGCGCGGGTGCGGCGAGTGGACAGCTTTAGAATGCTGCCGGGTGGAACTGATCGCGCGATTGCAGGGCTTGAGGATTTTGTTGAGGGTTGGGCTAGTAGGGCGATCGTAGAAGACGTCACTGCCTCAGCGTTTGTAGGAGCGGCTGCATTGACTTGCACCAGCGCCCCGACTGCCAAGGGCGGCGGCACGCTAGCAGGTGGGGGGGACACGGGACTGGCAACGGGCGCAACCGCGATCGAGGGCGATGGGCGCGGAGAAACCAGCGAATCAATCCAAACATGCACGTCCGGGATCAAGAAATAGGCAAGCGCACCTCCAAGCGCCCAGAGCGCCAAAATTCCTAAGGGAATCACCAACGATCGTCGATTCCGACGCTGGGGCTGGACCAACTGAGTTTTAGATGTAGAGTTAACAGCCTTTGAAGAGGCTCTTAGGGTGTTGGCGGGCAGTCGTGCCAGTGATGCGTCCAGTGGGGCTGTCGCTGCTGCATGCGGTTGAGTTGCACCTGACGACGGCAGCACCTGACAGTAAACCAGCCCGATCGTGACGTTGTCGTGTCCATTTTTAGTATTGGCGAGATCAACGAGTCGCTGACCAGCGGTGGCAAGGTCGATTGTGCCATTCAGAATCGGCACGAGTTCAGTTTGCCAATACTCTTCGACGCGATCGTGATCGCTAAGTCCATCGGAGCAGAGCAAAAATACGCAGTCCTCATCCAGGACAAATCGCTGCACGGTTGGATGCAGCAGCGACGAAGCTCCCATTCCTAACGCTTGAACGAGTGATCCCGATCCCGGATGCTGTAGAGCATCCCGGTAGAGCGCATAGCCTAGCCGTGTTTCCCTCGACGCCAAATCGTCATCTAGCGTTACCTGATGGCAGCCTGTGCGCGTAATGCGATAAGCGCGGCTGTCACCAACGTGCGTGAGATACAGTTCATGGGTGTGCACCAATGCCATGACCAGCGTTGTACCCATGCGTTGACGGTCTTGCCGATGCTCTTGATCGTTGCGCTGGCTAATTGCGTCGTTAGCAGCTAACGCAACCTGATCGAGTTGAGCAATCAGCGTGGCGGCGTTGATCGTCGCTCCTGGAGGCACGGCACTAAGCTGCTGCTGAATCGTTTCGATCGCTAAACTCGACGCCACATTGCCGCCTTCATGTCCACCGATGCCATCGCAAACAACGACGGGGGGAATCGGGTCAGCGGTGTTAAGCAGCTTCAGAACCGTACC
>NZ_JACJPG010000334.1 GCF_014695955.1 Leptolyngbya sp. FACHB-36
AGTGGATTCGCATTCTGTTTCGTTGCTGGCAAGACCGGGTTCCGTACGATGAAGTCAAGTATCTGCTGGCATTGCAGCAGAAAGGTTCACCGTTAGCACAACAAATCATCTCACAAGTATGAACGCGATATCTGTCATCTTGTGAATTGTGATAACCAAGCAAAATACGATTTAGGTTTTCGATTCTAGGAATACTGAAGCAATCAGAATGGGAATCGATAGACCGCTGTGTTCGCAATTAGTCTAACAGTAACGGCAAAAGTGCATTTTCACAGTCTGACTTGACTTAGTGAAGCTCAGGGAATATGTTAGGCAGGCAAGCCCAGTGCGGACAGGACCAGTTCTCGAACATTGTCGGGCAGCCGCTCAAGTTGCCAGGCTCGCTCAGCTTCGATGGATACGCCAGCTTCTTGAAAAGCCTTCAGCGCATAGGCTGCTGCCTGTAGACAGTGGTCGGCCATGTGAGCTGTCGCAACGGCATGACCGGTGGCGCGTGCAGCAGCAGCAGTAGATTTATTCCTCACGCTTCGAGCAGCATCATGTGCCGCAAATGCGGCCTCTCGCGCATCTCCAATAGAGAGTTGCCCCTTTGCCCAAGCTCTTGCTCTCTCAATGGCATCATAGGGACGGTCGTCCAAACTGTGCTCGTTGAAGAGTGGCAATGCACGCTCAGCACAATCAGCTGCCCAGGAGATCAAGTCGCGATGTTCGGTGCTGCTTAAAGAGCCGCCCCGCTGAGTTGCAATAAAACGTCTGTCTCGCAAGTGTCCCCCCTTTTGCCTAACAAAACGATCGGCTGCCCGTTTTCCTAGGACCAGCAGTCGATCGCACCCAATTTACTTGGGCAACAACATCATGTCACGACGAATCTTTGCAGCGCTCACTCTCAGCGCCCTTTCCCTTGGTTGCTTTACAGACCTCGCCCTAGCCCACTGTGGTATGGGCAGGCTGGAAGCACCCACGACGAAAGCCTATGATCCGCCTGATGTTGGTGGTCCTGCTGAAACCAAAGCTACGGGCACGCGCTAATTCCGCAGCGGCGTTGCGGGTCTGCCCCCACGATCATCTCGCTGAAGGGGCGATCGTCTTAACCACTCACTTCTTACCCGTTCAGTAATTTGATCAAGCCCGTGTTTGAAGGCGAGAATATCCTTTTCTCTGTAATTGAGGAGGCGTTAGTCATGTATGGAAGTCCTTAGAGGCATGCTCCGTAGGGAGTTTGCAAGCAGGGGTTGGAGCTACCCCGCTGACCAGGACAAACGCATCAAGTCTGAAATTGAGCGTCAAGGTTTAACGATCGTGTTGAGCGGTTGTTATGACTTTTGAAACGAAGCCAGCATCTTTCTACAATCCGTTCCAACACGCTTGTTAGCCTGTAAGCAACCGGAGATAGCGTTAATTTTAGCTACATGTTAGAAGGGCGCTGTTGGATGAAGCGCTTGAAATAGGCAACAACTTCAGAAGTTCCGCCGTCTCCGCCGCCTAACGGAGCTACTGCAACAAGCTCCCATTGCTGTTGTGCCATATGATTGAGAAAAGTAGTCCAATATTGTCCCTCCCACTCAAGAACTTTCTTATCTTGTATACGAAGCCAGCTAATCTCCTGAGTCCACCCTCTGCCTACCCAAGCATAGGTAACACTGCAATATTCCACCATTGATGTATCTCCAGTTCAGTTTCTAGCAGCACACTAATAACAGTAACTGACGCTACACTCATGACTAATAGCAACCTTATCTTCATGAGATACAATCTGTATTTCGTATACTTAGCAGCTTGATTAGATAACTTTACTCAAAAACTCTTATC
The DNA here is from genome assembly GCF_014695955.1 of Leptolyngbya sp. FACHB-36. GTDB lineage: Bacteria > Cyanobacteriota > Cyanobacteriia > Leptolyngbyales > Leptolyngbyaceae > FACHB-36. Next base: position 1,810 of record NZ_JACJPG010000334.1, read on the forward strand.
GAGAATTTTGCAATACTTTAGTAAGCAGGCTGATAGAGAGCCTTTATGTACAGCCCTAACCAAGGACTTGAAAGTTAACGTTCGTGTTGAGCGGCTGCTATTAGCTTCTGAAATCACGCCAAGAGCTTTCTTCAATCCGCTCCAACACGGTTGTTGTGCGTGGATTTTGTGCTGTTAGCCACCGGATTTCTGAATTGGCTTAGATATGTGCTGATGTAGAATCTTCTACGTTCCGTCTATCTTCTTAAAACAGAAAGTAGCTCGCACCAAATCCTGAAACGTGAGTCCATCTGGCATTGTGCCACCGCAACGAATAAAGCAATGTGCAAAATCAAGATCGGTACTGGCTGTTATGGATAGATTCTCCAGATCAAATTGCCCTTCGCTCTGGGTTTCAGGCTGCCAGTCATCCCAGCTTCGACGATAAGACTCAGCGCTTTCATATTTCATCGGCGGTAGAACGTCAAAGATTACAAGATCAGGGACATGATTCTTGAGAATTTCGTCTTTACGGTTCTGCTGCGTCGCATTAGTCCAGTCTTCGAGAACCGCGCGAACCTGAGTCTCTACCGCATTCATTTCACTCATTTCCGTTCATCCTCTATTGATAGGGCTTACCTTAAAGACGCATAACGCTCCCGTTCACCCGCCGCTAGTAACTTCTCAAACTCGACCAACTGCCCTATACGGTCGGTGTGCATTGGAATTGTTATACGGCACCCGTCCCCTTAATAGTCCGCTATCGGTCAACGGTGCTCGACGGATTCAATAACTCTGGCTTTGCGGCAAGCCATCATCGATTTCATAGTAGTCTCCTTTATCACCCACAAAGGTGTGCTTCCCTAATCGAACACCGGTTGGCGGCTCGAACGCCCCCATCGCAATGCTAATGAATTCATACCCCTCTATGCTCGGATTCCAAAACAGCGCCGACCCGCACACCGAACAAAACCCTCGCCGAACCTTCTCCGATGAGGGATACCAAGTGACTCTGTCGCCGCCATGAACCACTAGAGCCTTGCGTCGCACATTTACACCTACAAAAACGTGACTTGTTTGCTTTCTACATTGCGAGCAGTGACAAGCTTCAGGCGGATAATCCAGTGTACCTTCAACCTCAAAGCTAACAGCACCACATAGGCATGATCCTCTCATCATGGTGGAATCCTCTAAACATCGACGTGAGACTCTACTTTATCCAATCCGGAGACAACCAGCTTTGTATCAAATGCCAACAGCGTTAACCTTTGTCGTGCAGTATAACGACCAAGATAAGTGGCGGCAAGTAATCTTTGCAGCACCACCAGGATATCTCAACCGTCCGCCTCATCGACTTGTTAGGCTGCGGTTAGGCAGGAGCATGACATACTGCCTCAATGTTATATCCGTCCGGATCTAAAACGTAGGCACCATAGTAATTGGGATGATAGTGAGTTCGTAGACCTGGAGCACCATTGTCTCGACCATCTCCCTCCAATGCTGCTTCATAGAATGCCTGAACCCTCTGACGAGTTTCAACCCGGAAAGCAACATGAATTCTGGGTGTGTGAACCTCTCCCTGTACAATCCAGAAATCTGGATTTCCGCCTACTCCAAAACCTGCGACGGAGGTGGAGCCAGTGACAGAAGCATCAGACTCGCTTAGCAATTGATAACCAAGTGGAGCTAAGGCATTGGCGTAAAAATCTTTGCTTTTCTCAAAATTGCTAACGTTAATGCCAGTATGGTCAATCATAACTTTCGCCTTCTGGAATGCTTGAACACTTATCTCAAGGTCTTGTGCTAGTCAACAGCAGAATTGAATTGTTGCTCTGACCAGCTTGCCTCAAGAAAATTATCTTTGAAAATCAACAAATGATCTACCAAAACTACCCATTGAAAACTCAAGCTGCCTAACGATCCCAATCACCCGCCGCCGGAAGCGGAGCGAGGAACGAGCGAAGCTGTAGGCGGTCGGGTGCAGCGCCTTGTTGTGCTGCGGTTGGAGAGTTCCAACTTGGTTGATTACTCGCTCAATTGCCTCACCATGACGGCCACTCGCACGTTGTTATATTCGGTCGTCTCGATGACATTCCAGCTAAGACGTTTATACAAGCCTCCGTCCAAAGATTCGGTTTGCAAGTAAAGCTCCTTGACTCCAAAATCGTTGGCGATTGCAGCAATCTTCTTGGCCAAGGCTGACCCTACACCATAACCTCTGAACTCAGGAGCAACAAAGAGGCTCCCCAGCCAAAACTCTTTTTCAGGATAAATGCTCATCTCGCGCAATTTGAACTGAGCAACGCCCAGCACCCTATCTTCTGAAACCGCCAGAATGTGAAAAGGAGGTTTATGACGGTTGAGTTTGCCTCTTATTCTTTCAATCGTTTTCTCAACCGAGTTGCCGGGCACCTTGCCCCACTCTTCGTAATACCACTGCGCTACCGTTGGGATGGCATCTTGTCTGTCTGCCAGAAACACGAAAGCTAAATCCTCGTCGGATATTTTCATAGTTCGTGCTCCTATCTATTCGTCCTATTCAAATGTTGCGCTGCCGTCAAGCCGCACGCCGCAGCATAACATCTAAGCTAACCGGACGGTACTAGCTTTTCAAGACAGCAGATAATCTACGCCCCGTTCCGGTTCAGCGCAATGTTATGCGGCGATCGCTGTTACAGCAGATTTAGGCTGCACTGTCTTGCTTATAGGTCAGTGAAAATGTGCGTGGGAGTGAGCAGACTGCTCGTAATGCTGACGCAGTAGATCTCTGCCATAATCATTGCCGTTAGGGGTACGGATAACGGTGTGAATATGATTACGAGATGGACCGTCTGATTCTAAAGCCTGTCCTCTTTGATGATCAAATTCAATCAACACGACAGGGCTGTGAATTCGATAGTAGAAGACAGATCGATCGTCAAATCCCCCCATCCACGCGAAGTGAGTCTGGTCTAAATGTTGTCGAACTTCTTCCATCTTGACTTCTGCATGACCCTGACGAACGTTGCCGACATACTCATGGATGAGATTGATCAAGAGTTCTTGCTGACCCATGCTCAACTCTGGGAAGGAGATGCCTTCATACCGTAACTCAAAGTTATCTCTAAATGCTGACGTAAAAACGTCTCTGGGAATTTCTGGTGCAAGAATTGCCTTCTCTGGCAATGAACGCATCTGCGGCACGTCTCACAGGTTCAGTTGAGATTTCTGTAGATTGGATTGAGTAAAGATCTGACAAAAGCTTTCCGTCTGTCGTAATGCCCTTAAATGGTTTTGCGATCGCAGCTTCTGCTTGCCTCATATAGGCTGCAAACGGATCTTCTGCTGGCGGTGCTGCTCCTTGAGCAATGGGAATCGCCCTTGAGAAATTGGCGGTAGAGGCAGCACGACTGGCAGTAGGTAGAAGCGCTGCTCCAGTACTCAGTCCAAGCAATTTAAGCAGTTTGCGTCTTTTGAGCGTACACATCTTTTCTGTAATTGAAGGTTACAGAAAGAAAGGTAAGTTAGCGAGGCTGCTCCAATCTTGCAAATTCCCCTCATCAATTGCAAAATCTAGCGAAGTTGAGCCTGCCTCTTATCTACTCTCATAGTTTGTGGCGGTATTGTCGGGGTGTGAGTTGCATATAGCGGCGGAAAACATTGGTGAAATGGCTCTGGTCACAGAAGCCCAAGACTTGACTAATCTCAGCCAGTGATAGCTTTGCATCTGCTAGTAATATTTTTGCCTGCTCAGTCCGGCGCTTCAATACATACTGATGAGGGGTAGATCCCATCGTTTGCTTGAAGAGTTTGCCGAAGTGATAGGGACTCACCTGAGCAACTCTAGCTAGCTCTGTCAAATTGATGTCGTGGTTCAAGTTGTTTTCAATATAATCAATCACTTGATGTAATTTTGATTTAGATAATCCTCCCGACATGGAGGCCGTTACAACTTTAGCTGAGCAGTGATGACGAAGAAGATGCCCTGCTAAAACAGTTTGAATCGACTCAATGTAAAGGCGATCGCTTGAGTTACCATACTCTAGTTCAGTTCTTAACTGATGCACGAGTTGTTCCAGAAACAGATCGCGAATCGCAAAGCGATCAATCAGTTCAATCTCTTTAGGTAAGCGATCGCAACTTTCAATCGCTGTCTGTTCTAATAAAGTAGGAGGCAAATAGATTGACAATAATTCAACCTGGTTCAACCATAAGCTCTCGACCTCCCGATGCGCAGGGACGAAGTTAAACATCCCCGGGCTTGTTGGAGTACACAACAATTTTCCACGATCGAGTCGTCGTTCTAAATAATCGTCTCCGGCAATATGAAGAGAGATCCGGTGCTCAGGTACACGAGGATTACTGACTCGATCGGATGGTGCTTGGTAAACACTTCTACATAGCCGTATGCCACCCCATGAAAGTTCAGTACCAGAGTTAATGTACTGCTTAAACAAATCCTGAGTAGAGGCTGGCTTACTTGTGTTGTGAGCAGTAAATCGTGGCATTACTGTGCTTAACGGATGTTAACTACAATTAAACATCCTTGATAACTTAACGTTAATGAGAAAACTTCCGTATTTTTTCGGATTGCCCTGAGTAAGCGATCGCCTCCGATGCTGCGGAGTAGGTTGCCCCTGCCCCAACTGTGAGGGCCAGCTTGACTGGGAAACTGCCCAAAGTCTGAGGGATACATCGGCTTTGAGGACTGGAAAGCGCTTACCTGTCCCTGCTGCACATTCCTGATTCAGAACAGCAGCAAATTCTGTGCAGGCTGGAGAGAATTGGAGACGATCGCAATGGAACAGGGAGCCACCCAGGGCGATCGCATCTAAAATATTTAGCTAACGGTTCGTTTGGAGCGAACTGTATAGAGCAAATTAAATGGTGATTACCCTTTCTATTACTCGCTCTATTAAACACTCCTAAAAAATTGCAGCAATGACTACTTCAAACTAAATTACTGATGTTTCAAAATTTGGATCATCTCTTCTCCCGTGTACTAATTGATTTCAGCATAAACAGACGTAACATAACTAATAAAATACTGAGATAATGCGGAATTTTCCTGATTGATTTTAAGAGAATATGCTGATTTGAAATATTAATTCTTTCATTCTCTGAAATATGCAGTAAACAAATGTCTAATTTCTCGAAAAAACGTGATTCTTCGACATCAAGAACTAGGGGCAAATCTTTTCTGATAGAGTTGTTAACCTTTTTAATTGTAGAGATATAATATTTACGAGCGTCTAGCCCAAGCAATGCAAGAAGCTTATCGTTACTTTGATACTTGAGGTATGTCATACTGAAAATCAACAGCAAAAAGAACTTACAGACTAGTCTTGCCCTTAGCCCACTAGAAAACTGTGATTGTGATTTAATAATCGCACCAAAAAAATCTCCATGTCGATTCTCATCCTCACTCCATGACTTGTAAAAGCTAAAAAGAGGATAGATAGAGTATTCAGGATGAGACTCTAAATGCTCAAAAATAGTTATGTAATAACAGCTAGAAATTCTTTCAGACAGATAGGTAGAGTAGAGAAACCATGAAAAAGGTAGAAAAATATATTTTCTATCTTCTTTCTTTAGAAAACCTAATCCAGGTTTGATATGAAAATCCAAGAGAGCTTTATTCAGAGAACTCGCATGACGGGCTTCATCACGAGACATCAGGGAGAATCCACCTGAAAGGATGCTGTTTTCTTCCTTAAGTTGATGTGACAATTCCTTGTACAGGATGAATCCTGAGTACTCAGCAGCGCAGTACATTTCTAGAAGTTTGACTATGAGTTCTCGCGCTTCACCTTTAATGTGATCCCAGGACTGGTTAAAAAATCTTTCGTCACGTATATAGTCGTTTTTAGTGTAATCGCTCTTCAAATTAGCGATCGCAGTATTAAAGGCTTCTTGAAAGCTTGAGGTATCAATATTAGAAAATTTTCTAATGCTGGTTGTATAGAACCCTGGGGAAATGAGAGTTTCTTCTGCTAGGACTTTAGTGGTTAACTGTATATTCTCAACATATTCCATATTCTAAATCCTCCTATCAAATATCATTGTCGATACGACTTCAAGAAAAGAACGTTAGCAATTTCTGAGTCCAGAGCAGCATTATGATTGAAAGTGTTGCTGTCTAACGACCAGGCTCACCCGCCGCCGGAAGCCTGGAGTGAAGCGAGGAACGAGCAGAGGCTGTATGCGGTCGGGTGCAGCGCCTTGTTGTGTTGTTGTCATTGACGCTTTGCAGGTGCACTCGCAACTTTATGACCATGCCTTGTCCGCTTAGGTTAGCGGCTCTACAGACTTAATGATTTCAATCAGCTTAAATCGTTCACAATACATCAGCATATCTGGTGCGAATTTGCCTTGTCGTTCGTAGTAGTTGCGGTAACCCACCCTCCAAGAAGAAAGAGTTCTATCGTCTTCGCCACTATCGTAAGCAAACTCTTCATCAACCTCATCATACCTGAGTAACCGAAGTTCTACAGTCTCGATTACGGCAACAGGCGAACCTTTACCGTCTAACACCACGTGCTTTTGCCCTACCTGTGTTTGCTGTCCTTCACTCTGTAACCAAGACGTACCCCTTTTTACCCCTTTAACGACTAAAAATGCCAATTCGTCAGCCACCTGCGACGTATCGCCAAAAGAGAACTTGTTAAGTGTTGACCACCATTGCTCGTTCATAGATATCGTTGTAGCCAATTTGTCCTCGCACTTCCGTCACGCTACGCGCAACAACACAACTTGTTATTAGACGGAATCTTTCCGCCTATCTAACCCAGCATTGGTGGATCAGCAGACCGCTTCCGCAGATCATCCCAAACTTACTGGATCGGTAGAATCTTTCCGTATATTACGCCAACTGCTGTGGATCGGCAGACCGCTTCCGCATTGCTTCAGGTATGTACGGATCGCTCCATGAGTACCATCAAATACACAATCTATCCGTTGACTCATCTGCTTATGGAACCCCACTCAAACGTGACGCAAGTAAGCGCGATCGCACCGGTGCGACGCGGCTTTTCTATGGCGCGATTGCCCCCTGCTGCATTTGTTCTGCGACGCTGCTTTAGATGCGTTTGCCCTGCCCCGCTGACCGTAATCGGTTCTGTCAGAGCGACAGAGTTTGGGATGGGACGATCGATGATGAGGATATCGACTATCTCTTCATCCGTCTTCTTGTTAACCAGCTTTGGATCTTAACGGGCAATGAGGAGTATGAGCTGCCACGGGTTGTCGAGTTACTGCGAACCGCTTCAAATGGCGACAATGGCCCTCATTTGTAGGATTCATGGTCTGTGTGATTTTCGCGTATAGATAGAATTGCACCTACGCCAACTGCCATGATCAACAGTGCGATCGTGGCGGTTGCAATTAAAAAACGAATCGCTTATTGCCACTAAGCTGCATTCAAGACTCTACCCAATCGGTGGCTAAGTCCATGCCTCCTGACCAGACCTACGCATACAAACCTACTCAGAAACCGCTATGTCTGCGCCTCATTCTTCGTCCTTCTTTGGCTTGACAAATATAGCTGGCTAAGCCTTGAGTGCGAACTTCATGGTCTTAAATGACTGCACTAGTATATCGGCAATGAAGCGCAGTGTCGCCGCTTTATCGAAGCGGTGCTGTGGATGGACCGAACGGGTGCACAATGGCGAATGCTGCCATCCAGCTACGGTCGCTGGAACAGCGTGTTCAAGCGCTTCGACCGTTGGAGTCGTCGTGGCATTTGGCAACAGCTCTATGAACGTTTGCTCCGGGAGCCAGACTTGGAGAATCTGCTGATGGATAGCACGATTTTCCGCGCCCATGCTTGTGCTGCTGGAGCAAAAGGGGGCAGCAAAGCCAAGCGCTAGGGCGGAGCCGAGGGGGCTTTAGCCGCAAACTCCACGCGCTGGTGGATGGAGTCGGAACACCGTTATCGTTTGTGCTCACGGGGGGCGAGGTCAACGACATCACCCAAGCCCTAACCTTGCTCAAAGACTGGCACGGGACGCACGTGATTGCCGACAAAGGCTACGATTCCAATGGGATGGTTGCCGCAATCGAGCAACGTGGGGCAATTGCCGTGATTCCATCGCGCTCAAATCGCAAGCAACCCCGTGAACTGGATGCTCACGTGTACAAGGAGCGGCATTTAATCGAATGTTGGTTCAATAAGATCAAGCACTTTCGCCGCGTCTTTTCTCGCTTTGAGAAGAAAGCGAAGAATTTTCTTAGCTTTGTTTATCTGGCTGCCTTGCTGATTGAACTTCGCTGAAATGTCAACACAACCTAGCGTTAACATCAAACTTTGTTATTCAGAGCGGCATTGTTTCCTTATTTGTTGTCAGGAGCGATAGAGACAGGCAGTGTATTCTGGAATGGCAACACTTTATTAGACCCTGAGAACTGCCGTGCTGGACCTGAAGCAGATTCGAGAAACCCCCGATCGCGTACAAGAAAAGCTGAACCAACGCAACGGCAGCTACGACATCAGTTCGATCGTGCAGCTTGACCAGCAGCGGCGTGAGTTAGAAGTGCAGCGATCGCGGCTGCAAGCCCGCAGCAACGAAATCGGTAAGCTGGTGGGTCAGAAGATGAAATCCGGCGGCAAGGACGATCCCGAAGTGCAGGTGTTGCGCGACGAAGGCAATGCGCTAAAGGCAAAACTCGCCGAATTAGAGCCGCAGGAGAAAGACCTGAAAGCACAGATCGAAGCGCTGCTGCTAACGCTGCCAAACCTGCCCAGCGACTCGACGCCGATCGGCAAAGACGAAACCGAAAACGTTGAGGTGCGCCGCTGGGGAGACGAGTACAAGCCTGCTCACGAGGTACTGCCCCACTACGAGATTGCTGAAAAGCTGGGCATTTTGAACACCGATCGGGCGACGAAAATTGCCCAAACGCGCTTTGTCGCACTGCTAGGAGCGGGAGCCGCCTTGGAGCGAGCATTGATTCAGTTCATGCTAGACATGCAGATCGCTGCTGGCTACCTGGAAGTTCTACCGCCGTTTTTAATTAACTCGCAATCGCTCACCGCTACCGGACAGCTCCCGAAGTTTGCAGAAGAAAGCTTCCAGTGCAAGGACGATGATTTATGGCTGGCTCCGACCGCAGAAGTTCCAGTTACCAATCTCTACCGCGATGAAATTCTTGCCGCCGAGGATCTGCCAATTTACCACTGCGCCTACACGCCTTGCTTTCGTCGGGAGGCAGGCAGCTACGGACGCGACACTCGCGGACTGATTCGATTGCACCAGTTCAACAAAGTCGAGTTGGTGAAGCTGGTGCGTCCAGACACCTCAGAGAAAGAGCATCAAGCGCTAGTGCAGAACGCCGAAGCAATTTTGCAGGCCTTGAAGCTGCCGTATCGAACGATCGAGCTTTGCACAGGCGACCTTGGCTTTGGTGCCGCCAAGTGCTACGACTTGGAAGTGTGGCTTCCCTCCGCTGGCACCTACCGCGAAATCTCTAGCTGCTCGAATTTTCTAGATTTTCAGGCGCGGCGCGGCAGCATCCGCTTTAAGGAGTCTGGGCAGAAGGGCACGCAGTTTGTTCACACGCTAAATGGTTCTGGCTTGGCAGTGGGACGAACGATGGCAGCGGTTTTAGAAAACTACCAGCAGCCCAATGGCACGGTGCAAATTCCTGAAGCGTTGCAGCCTTACTTAAAGCGCAAAGTTTTGTAGAAATCTCACACAGTGAAATGGCAATAGACTACAGCTTGGAACTCTTGACTGACGTTGAACCAACAGAAATATTAGAGTTTCTGGCTGAAAAGTTTGATTTCCAATGGAGTGATGAAACTTATCTAGTAAATCCTGGAGTAGGAGTAGGTTCCTTCAGGAGAACCAACGATTACAGTTTACGTGTTCTAGAGGAAGAATGTGGATTTCGCCCTACTTTACACGTCAGCTTTCGACTAGATAAATTTGAGCACCGCGATTACGGTTATCACATTATGCTGCAAGCAACCTCAGCGCTACTATGTCACATAGCCGGAGATGCTGCTCTATTTTGTCCTAACAATACTACGATGCTGTTAAAGCGTGTCGGTGATCGCTTAATTTTGAACAGCATATGGTTTGAATCTGCACCTGAGGAAATAGCGCTACCTCATGAAATGGAGGTTTTGCCTCATGACGCAAGTCTCGTTTTGCCTTTTGATACTAGTGTGCAGCGTCAGCACTCAGATTTAGAGTGATAGTCGAGATTTTAGACCTCGGAGGTTTGCAAACCTCCGAGGTCTTGAGGAGCGCTTAGAAATTTGCTTTAGAACATCCACTCCAGCGCGATTCCGACGCGGCTGTCTTTTCGCTGTCGGGCGTTTTGCTTCTGGATATCGGTAGACAACCGCAGATTGTGTGTCACTGCATAGCCAAACGATAGCGTTGTTAGCCCTACTTCCTCATCCCCGCCCGGAGACACCCAGCTTTGAGTCAGCGAAATATCTGCCGCTCCCGTGCGCGACGGCACCAGCAGTAGTCGCAGACCCAAATTAACGCCGTCCGTGGAGTAGCGGGTCGTCTCTAAGCGACGGTAGCCAAGCACTGGAGCGACGTTAATGTAGCTGCCCAAGGGACGCAGGTAGTAGCGCAGATCCGTTCCCCACGCTTCACGATCGCCGTTAAAGCTCGCCTGATAGTCGGCGCTGAAGGTAATGCCCGATCGTCCGACAAACACATCCTCAACGCCTACGTTCCAGCCGCCCGCCTGATCCGTTGAGGGAAACTGGGAATAACCGACGCGCAGGCGGGTCCGAAAACTAGGGTCGCGCCGAATGTCATCAAGCACATCGGGAACTTGACGCAGCCAGCGCTGAAGCAGTGGGCTAGAGTCAATGAGCTTGGGGTCAAGGTCGATCGAGGTTTGGCTAAGGAGTGAGGAATCAGACGTGAGGGAGCCGGGAGTGGAGCGTAAGGGGGCAAGACTCGCTAGATCACCAATCCCGAACGATGGCTTTTCCTGACTACACGCTGGGGACGCCATCAGCAACCCGACGCACAACAAACCGTGCGGTAACAGAATTCGTTGCAGCAATAGATTTCCTCACACACCAAAAAAGCGGCTCTACACCGACTAAGACAAGTGTAGAGCCGCCATGACCAAGGAACAACGAGCGAACTCGATTGGCTACCGTGCCGCGCCTTGAATGGAGGTCACGTCGATCGGCTTCATGAAGTACAGCCGTGTGAGTTGCCACGCATTTGAAGCATAGTAGGGCAGCTTTTGCAGGAGTTGCAGCGGCTTCGGCGTGTTGGAGTTAACGATCGCCGCCAGCTTCTCGTTGTTGCGGATGCAGATATCTAGGCGATCGTAGAACTCCGGCTGACTCACGTCCAAAATGACTGGGAAGACCTTGCCAGCGCTCTCATTGGTCTTCTTGATCACGTGGATGTCGTACTCGCGCGCATCCAAGCCAAGGGCGCGGTAAAAGCCCGATCGCTGGATGTCGTTCAGGTACATCGTGGCGAATACCGACAGCAAGAAGAAGCGGCACCACAGTTTCGCTCTCCAGTCGTTGAGGAACTGAGGTTGCGCCCGCATAATGGCGTCAAAAAAGTCGCCGTGGCGGTTTTCGTCCTGGCACCAGTTCTCGAAGAACCGGAAGATGGGGTAGATGCGATCTTCGGGATGCGCCTCTAGATGGCGGAAGATGGTGATGTAGCGCCAGTAACCAATCTTTTCGGACAGGTAGGTGGCGTAAAAGATGAATTTCGGCTTGAAGAAGGTGTAGCTGCGGCTCTTGGTAAGGAAGCCTAAGTCCAGTTGCAGGTTGAAGTCGGACATCGCCTTGTTGAGGAATCCGGCGTGTCGCGCTTCGTCGCGGGACATTAGGGCAAAACATTCTGCCAGCAGCGGGCTTTTGTCTTTCAGCTTGCGGCTGAGTTCTTTGTAGAGCAAGAAGCCGGAGAATTCTGCGGTGCAGGAGCGCTCTAGAAACTCGATGAACAGTTGGCGCGTTTCGCCATCAATGTGATCCCAAGACTGCTCAAATTCGGCATCGCGAACGAAGTGGTGGCGGTTGTAGTCTACCCGGAACTCCTCCAAAATCGCTCGCAGTTCGTCTTCGTTGGCAGAGATGTCCATCTTTGCCATTTCGTCAAAGTCTGTAGTGTAGAACCGAGGCGTCAGAATCGTTTCCTTGGAAGGAACCTTGACGCCGGGTCGCATCTCTTCAAAACTGGGCTTTTTAAGGGAATCTACCATGATCGCTCTTTTCTAGGAGTATGCATCGTTGGAATCGTGCATCGGCGAAGTCTCTCGGTGAGGAAAATCGCCGCTGGCAATGCAAGACCCCCCAAAACCAACTATTGGCGAGGTTTGCCGCTGCATTTACGTAACTTAGTCTACCAAGCTCTGCTGGGACGATCGGCGATCGCTTTATTAAAAGTTGCAACACTGCTTCATCTTTTGTAAAACTTCACTCGGTACCGCGATGATGCATACTCCGGTTCAAACTCTTTATCATGTAGGGAATTGAAGCCGTAAGACAAGACATGAACAACGTTGGCACTGCTTATGTTCTTTGGCTGGGGTGCTTGCTGCAACTGCACGGTCTACAGCGCCTCTACAACGGCAAAATCTTTACGGGATTGCTGTGGATGTTTACCTTCGGGCTGTTCGGCGTCGGTCAACTGATCGATCTGCTGCTGATTCCCGGCATGGTGGAAGAGCACAATATAAAGCTGGCAGCTAAAGAGGGGCATTCGCTGAATGGCGTCCCGCTGAGTCAGCCCGCGATCGAGCAGGTCATTACTCAAAAGCGGGCGATCGCGCCTTCGGTGCAGCCTACCTCAGACCAGTTAACCATCAAGCTGCTCAAAGCGGCTGAAACGCGTGGCGGTAAACTTTCGGTAACGCAAGGCGTCATGGAAACCGGGGCCAGTTTTGAGCAGGTAGAAACGTCACTCAAGACAATGCTGAAAACGGGCTATGTGGATGTTACGAATGATCCAGAGACGGGCGTAGTCATGTACGAGTTCAAGGAACTGTAGCGGTTAGTGATTGAAGGATACGTCGTAATTAGGTGCGCTGAAATTGTTGATTGAGCGATCAAGAAAATTACGCTGTACCCGAAATTATGCGAGAAGACATTCAATGCTATAACTGCGCCCTCGATCGTGCGAAGGAGGGAGAGTGGCAACAGGCAGAAACCTTACTGATTGTTGCCACTCGATTAGCGTCTAAAGAAGCTGAGTATTACTCGCTTTTAGGAGTCGTTTACCTGGGTTTGAGGAACAGATCTTTAGCAATTGAGCATTTCCGCATCGCGTACAGTTTGAATCTACACGATCCGTTACTGCAAACTTATATTCCATTGATTGCTCTGAATGACATTGATGATAGCTTTCCGCCAGACGCCAATGTGCGTATTCCCCGAAAACCAAAGCCCTCAGCTCCTGGATATGAAGCAGATTCTGATGAAGGCATGAGCCAAATTCCGTAGGTAATTAGAATTTACGCAAACCTCGGAGTTTTTGATCAGACTGCGTAACTTCTATTAATAACAGCTCAAGCATTCATCAAATCTTCTACAAGGAAACTGATGACGAAGTGTATCTCACTACTAGAGCGACAATGGGGTTCAGCACAGCGATGTGTTGACTGGATTCATCCAAAAATAGTCAGAGCAACTGAACAGGGAGTCCCTTTTGTCTGGTTCTGTGAAACGATCGCACGCTAGCGTCGCAAAGCAAACGCTGTTAGCCCCACACCTAGCTACCTGCCCTGAGCAATTTCTATGTGAGCTTGCTCTAAGCGCGATCGCCATGTTTCGTATCCCAGTGGATTTAAATGGACACCGTCTGTTGTATATGCTTGCTGTAGCTGCCCAGCTTCGTCCGCAAATTGGGAAAACAAATCGAGGTAAAGTGCGTTTTGCTGCTGGGCAATACTGGCAAGCTGTTGATTGAGCTGCCAAATGCGCTGGCTAGAAATGGCGCTAGAACGGGTCGGCAGAATTGACTGAACGACAATTCGCGCTTTGGGGTGGACCCGCTGCAGCCGCTGCATCATCTGTTGCAAGTTACCTAAAATCTCACGATCGCTAGCTCCCCGCTTTACGTCATTCACGCCTGCCATGATGTAGATCGCGTCGGGACGGGTGTGAGCAAAGTCCCGTAGTCGCTGCAACACGCCTCGCGTTGTATCCCCCGACATTGCCTGATTCAGCCAGAGTTGGTCGGTGGGCAAGCGATCGCTGGGAAACCATAAGCTCAAGGAGTCTCCCACTAATACGGCTAAACGATTTCTGCCTTGTCCTCTGGCAACGGCTCTAGCCTCTAGCGCAAGCAGCCTGCGCCACTCTCGATAGGAGGGTTGCTGCCTCGTACGACTCCATGCCTGACGGAAGCTATCCATTGGCAGACGGGTAAATAGCCGTCCGGCTCTTAGGGCAGCAACGCGCTGCTGATAAAGCTGGCTTCCCGATCGCGGAAGCGCGAATTCCTGAGTAAAACTGGGTTCCGGTTGCACGTTCGCTGGTGATCGAAACAGCGTCTGAGTCCGAGCCAAATCAGCTTGCAAACGCTGAGGCTGCGCGATCGACGAAACGGAATCTGAAGCAAAGCGATCGGCGATCGCAGCGGCAGGCACGGACAACTCACTCATAAAAGACAAGTGCACACTCTCCTACTTCTCTCAGGGTTACTGAGGAGGTATCAGGAGAATTTGCTCAAGTTGCCTCATTCACTTCAGCGAAACAGCCGGGATCAACAAAGCTAAGATTGGAAGGGGAAGCGAGTTTGTAGCATGGGAGAAACCGAGCATGACCATTAACTGTGCGGAGGCGTGCGTCAACGGCTGCGTGATGGGTGATCAATGCCCCAATCTGGAGCACAAAGAGCAAGCATCCAAATTTATTCAGGAAACCTCGTTAGACGAAATGCTGAAACTAGCGGAGGAAGCCGCGCGGAAGAAGCGAATGGCACCGCCTCAATGGATTTTGCCAAACGATTAGATTCAGAGCCTGCCGCCAAACGTTTTTACATGGCAAAAGCACCCGGAGCGAAAGAAGCTCCGGGTGCTTTTACAGTGAAAGGGAAATCAGGCGTCGCGCCTCAGTTATGCGGCACGGCGGGTGAACAGTCCCCATAGGAAGATGGCAATGATTGCGCCCAGAACTGCTACGAACAGTCCAGGAATGCTTAAGCTAGCAGACGTCAGTTGCAAGCTTCCAGTGCTCAAGAAGCTAAACAGAGTGCCACCAAGGAAAGCGCCAACGATGCCCAACAGCGTCGTAGCAACAATACCGCCGCCTTGGCTGCCAGGATAGATTGCTTTGGCGATCGCACCGGCAATTAGACCGAGAATAATCCAAGCAATGATATTCATGATTAGGCTCCTAAAATACTATTGATAGTTGAGAATCAGTTTCTTACAAAAGTTGTCTTCAATTCATCCAGTGGGCGGGACAATTAAGCCGCACGACGAGTCACCAAACCCCATAGGAAGATTGCAATAATTGCACCCAGGACAGCCACGAAAATTCCAGGAATGCTTAAGCTAGCGCCCGCTAATTGAAGGCTTCCAGTTTGCAAAATCGAGAACAAAGTTCCACCAATAAAGGCACCAATAATTCCCAGAATCATGGTCGAGACGATACCGCCGCCTTGGTTGCCAGGGTAGATTGCCTTGGCAATCGCACCAGCAATCAGACCGAGAATGATCCAAGCAATAATGTTCATTGTTCGCGTGCCCAAACAGCATTTGTTAACAGTTCCACAATAACAAGCGAATTTTTGCTATTCAATCTGCCGAAGGATATAACTGAACAGCATCTCAAGGCGTAGAGAAGACACCTACAGAAACATCTATTGTGTTTGATGGCTGTGATTCAGCAGCTCTTACAAGCCCTCTTATTACAAAGTTTTGTGTAAATTTGTCTATCGTGTCTACCTATGTTTAATTAATAGAATTACGTAACTTGCAAGCGTTAACCGAGTTCTATACTCGTAAGAAAATAGAACTGCTGGCGATCATTTCTAGTAATTTGAACTCTCTTAAAGCGTCAATTTCACGTGCATGCTTCCGATCGTCCTGAGCGCGGCGTGTCGTCCAGTCCCTTGGTCGTACGTTAGACCGATCAAAAGGTAGCTTTCTGGCTTGTAGGGCAGCCGCTCCGCCCACTCGATCGCAACAATTCCGGGTTCTACCTCAAGTCCTTCCCAGTAGCTTTCTGGATACAGCGTTGCTGCCTCTACGGGCGTCAGCCGATACAAATCGAAATGGTACAGCGGCAACCGTCCGCCCTGATATTCCTGAATCAGCGTAAAGGTGGGGCTGTCGATCGACTCCTGCATGCCCAATCCTTCTCCAATTCCCTGCACAAGCGTTGTCTTACCGCTGCCCAACTCTCCCGCTAGCAGCAGCACACTTCCCGCAGGCAGCGATCGTCCCAATGCCACTCCTAACCGCCGCGTTGCGGCTGCGTCCGATAGCTGAAGAACTAATTCTGAATCAGTAATGTTGACATCTAAATTTTCGCGGTGCTCCTCACTCCCCATAGCTCCTTCACCCTTCCTACAGCCCTTGCACGCGACCGTACCACCGCAGCAGCACCCGCGCTAACGCCTGCGGATTGTGCCGCACCAGCCCTGTTTTTTCGTCTTCGTCAATGACATTAGCAAGCACAACTCGTCGTCCTAATCGCGCAATTACGTCGCGATCGAGGGGCACAGGGTTCGAGTCCTCTTGTGCGTAGCGAATCAGAGCGCGGGCAGAGGGAACCTTCTTTTGCACCAGCACGGCATCAAACAAGCGCTTGCCGCAGGCAGAGTCGATCGCCCGAATGTGATCCCCGACGCTATAGCCTTGCGTTTCACCCAGTTGCGTCATGATATTGCAGACGTAGATGCGGGATGCCTGACTTTGAGCGACCGCGTCAGTAATCTCTGGCACAAGCAAGTTCGGGATAATGCTGGTATAGAGACTACCGGGACCGATGATGATGTAGTCTGCCTCCTGAATTGCCTTCAGCGCTTTTGGTAGGGCAGGCGGATTGGCAGGAATGCAGCCGAGACGGACAATCTTGCCGCCAGCCTCGGTAATATTTGACTCGCCCTCAATCCGCCGTCCGTCTGCCAACTCTGCCCACAGCCGCACATCGCTCAGCGTCGCGGGCAGCACCTGTCCGCGCACCGCAAGCACATTAGAACTCGCAGCGATCGCCTGCTCTAGGTCCCCAGTCACTTCGCTCATGGCGGTGAGGAACAAATTGCCGAAGCTATGTCCCACCAGTCCGTCTCCAGCGCGAAAGCGATACTGAAACAGCTCGGTCAGCAGCTTTTCTTCGTCGGCTAGGGCGGCTAGACAGTTGCGGATGTCTCCTGGCGGCAGCACGCCAATTTCGCGCCGCAGTCGTCCAGACGATCCGCCATCGTCGGCAACCGTGACGATCGCAGTAATGTTGGCGCTGTACTCTTTTAAGCCCCGCAGCAAGGTCGAAAGCCCCGTTCCGCCTCCCACGACAACAATGCGGGGTCCTTGATGCAGCCGCCGATGGGCTAGCAACACGTCGATTAAGCCGTCGTCTCCTTCTGGCATCAGCACATCGGTAATTGACTCCAGCGTGCGAGACTGCCCCCACCACACCAGCAGTAGCCCGGACGCCATTGCCAACGGACCACTGACGTAGCTTGGAACCGCATCCGTGATTTTTTGTAGAAACTGCCAGAGCAGTTGAGTGATGTAGAACACGGGCGTCAGCTTCATCCAAATCGCAAACCCCAGCGTGGCTAGCAGGACGCCACCCGCACTTAGTAGCAGCCAGCGCTTGACGAGCAAACCGGGAGCCAGCCACTTCACCCACTGATTGACGCGGTGATGTGTACTGCGGGATTCGTGGCGGAGCGCATTGATAGCTTGTTTCAGGAGACCATTAGTCATGGGGGTTAGCGCAGTGAGGGGAGGTCGGTAATGTCATCGAGCAAGCTTGAAATATCTAGCAGCAGAATACCGCAAGATCCCGGTTTCCAATGATTTGACTATAGGAGGTCTTGACGATCGATCAGTACAGCATAGGAAGTGTCTAAATGGAAGCTTCAAAGGAGACTAGAAAAGAATTTGCACAATTTTTGTCCTGTATGGGCAGGCAGTATTGCCCTTCGAGGATTAGACTGTTTAGGAGTATTCTGGTTCACTTTTGAATGGCTGAACCACTGATTGAGCTAAAAGGGGTATCCAAGGCGTTTGGCGATCGTGTTGTGCTAGACGCGGTGGATTTAACCATCTACCGTGGCGAGGCGTTAGCGGTTATTGGTCCCTCGGGTACGGGTAAATCTACGATCCTGCGAATCATTGCTGGATTGCTGGCTCCGGACGCAGGCGAAGTCTACATCCAGGGCAAGCGACGTCAGGGTTTAATTGAGGACTCGGACGATCCGATCGGGATTGGCATGGTGTTTCAGCAGGCGGCACTGTTTGATTCCTTGACGGTGGACGAGAACGTGGGGTTTCTGTTGTACCAGCGATCGCGCCTGCCGCGCCGCCGCATTCAGGAACTCGTGCAGCAGCGGTTAGAAATGGTGGGCTTAGGGGGTATTGGCAAGCGCTTGCCTGCCGAGCTTTCCGGCGGGATGCGCAAGCGGGTTAGTTTCGCCCGTGCCATTATGGCAAACCCCGAAAATCCCAAAGACACACCAGAGGTGCTGCTGTATGATGAGCCAACCGCGGGACTGGACCCGATCGCCTCGACCGTGATTGAGGACTTGGTGCGGCAGTTACAGTTTGGTCAGCATGGCTGCGGCTCCTACGTTATGGTGACGCACCAAGGCAGCACTATTCGTCGCACTGCCGATCGTGTAGTCTTGCTCTATCACGGTAAAGTGCAATGGGAAGGCAGTGTCCACGAGATTGACACGACCGATGACCCGATGGTGCGTCAGTTTTTTAGCGGCAGTGTTGAGGGACCGATCCAAGTCGGAGGGGAGTAGAAACGCGGCAATTGGGATTAAACTGACGACAGCCCCTAGGATAGTAATCTAAGATTCTTCTTTATTAAGTATGAGAAGCTTGTCCTGAGCTGGCTTTGCATGTAGTAGGCGCGGTTAAACTGGGTCTTAGCTGTGGGGGAAAACAATGCGATCGCGAACGATTCGAGAAGGCTCGGTAGGTCTGCTGATTCTGCTAGGACTCGCGCTATTTGCGGGGCTAATTCTGTGGCTGCGGGGATTGACTCTCGGCAACCGCAGCTTCAAAGTAATCTTTGAATTTGCCAATGTTGCTGGCATGCAGTCGGGAACCCAAGTGCGCTATCGCGGGGTGGCAGTGGGCAGAATCACGAGCACTCGACCGGGACCGAACGGCGTTGAGGTGGAAGCTGAGTTGTCTCCAGCCGACTTGGTTATTCCCAAGGCGGTGTTGGTGCAGGCGAATCAGTCGGGGCTGCTGGGCGAAGCGTCGATCGACCTTACCCCAACCAAAGAATTAACGGCTCCTGTAGCAGGAAAACCGCTGGACCCAAATTGCGATCGCTCGCTGATTGTCTGCGATAAGTCCCGTTTGCCGGGGCAAGTTGGCGTCAGCGTCGATGAACTGGTTCGCGCCACCATCCGCTTTGCCAACACCTACAGCGACCCCGCGCTTACGAACAACATTAACGCGGTCGCAAAGAACAGCGCCGAAGCCGCGGCTGAAGTAACGAAGCTGACCCGTGAGTTCAGCGTCGTTGCAAAGCAAGTTCAGCGGGAAATTGGGACGTTTTCACAGTCTGCCCAAGCGGTGAGTTCCGCCGCGAATCAGTTTGGGCTGACTGCTGTTCAGGCGAATGAGCTATTGGCAACCAACCGCTCCTCACTCGTTTCAACGCTCAACAACATTAATGTAATTACGACGCAACTGCGATCGACCGTAACTGGGCTGACGCCAGTGGTGGACCGCGTGCAGCAAGGAGCGCTGCTGCAAAATTTGGAAACGCTGTCTGCTAACGCGGCACAAGCATCCGCTGATTTTCGCGACATCTCGCGATCGCTCAACAATCCATCAAACGTGCTGGTGCTGCAGCAGACCCTCGACTCTGCCAGAGTCACGTTCCAAAACGTGCAAAAGATTACTGCCGATTTAGACGAACTGACGGGCGATCCAGCATTTCGCGACAATCTCCGCAATCTCGTGAATGGCTTGAGTGGTCTGGTGTCGTCTACCGAGCGGCTCCAGCAGCAGGCCCAACTGGAGCGGGCGTTGAGCGAGATTGCCGTCGATCGCCCGACAGTCCCCCCCACGTCCTCGGCTGTTCCTGCTCCTCAAACGTCCCAATAACCCAGTTGCCAATTATCCGAACGAGTGGGATGCTCTCAACTCCGATAAGCTAGTAGCTGATCGCTCACGCTAGGTAGCTGTATTGGCATGAAGCACGCATCAAACCGTTGGAACAGTGTGGGAATGTATGCCCTGTTGAGCGCGATCGCGGTGGTGATGTTGATTCCCCTCGTGTGGCTCATTAGCACCGCATTGAAGTCGCCGACGGAAGACTTGTTTCAGTTTCCCCCACGGCTGTTACCCGCCCAGCCAACGCTGGAAAATTTTGTCAACGTATGGCAAACAAATCCGTTCGGGCGCTATTTGTTTAACAGCACGCTGATCGCTGTCCTGACTGTGGGGTTGAATCTGCTGTTTTGCGCGCTGGCAGCGTATCCGCTAGCACGTTTGCAGTTTCGAGGGCGCGAAGTCATCTTCACGGCGATCGTCACGACAATCATGATTCCGTTTCAGATTGTGATGATTCCGCTGTACGTGCTGGCAGTGCAGCTTGGGTTACGCAACACCTACCTCGGTGTTATCTTTCCCGCGATCGCCTCGGCATTCGGCATTTTTCTGCTGCGGCAAGCGTTTCAGGGCGTGCCGAAGGAATTGGAAGAAGCCGCTCGAATCGATGGCTGCTCGGAATTGGGACTGTGGTGGTATGTGATGCTGCCGTCGATTCGTCCCGCGTTGGTGACGCTGGCAATTTTTGTTTTCATTGGCTCTTGGAGCGATTTTCTCTGGCCCCTCATCGTACTGGACCGCCCAGAATACTACACGCTGCCACTGGGTGTAGCCACCTTAGCCGGAACATTTTCGCTAGACTGGCGAGCCATTGCCGCTGGCTCGGTAATCTCAATCGCTCCGATCTTGCTGTTTTTTATCGTGATGCAGCGCTACATTGTGCCGACCGAATCTGGCAGCGGGGTTAAAGGATAGCGGTCCCGGTCCCTTACGCAAACAGCCTGGATGCGATCGCGTCCAGGCTGCATGAACTTGAGATGGGTAGCTAGTGCACTAGCTATTTCACAACGCCCAGCAGATCACGACTCGCTGTATTTGACAGTGCCGGTGCCGCAGACACTTGCGTTAGGTCGAGCGGCTGACGAGCGATCGTCGATACCGCATTCCGCGCTTGTACCGCAATTTGCACCGTCTTCACATCGTAGGTCTGGGTCAGCAGTTTGGGATACAGACCGATGCCAATGACTGGCAGCAGCAGGCAGGCGGTAATAAACACCTCACGCGGCTTGGCATCCAGGAAAACATGTCCTTTGAATTCCGGATTCTCTTGCCCGTAAAACATCTCCCGCAGCATCGACAGCAGGTAGATCGGAGTCAGAATCAGACCCACTGCCGACAGCAGCACAACGACCACCTTAAAGACCGACGTGTAAGAATCACTCGTGGCAAAGCCGAGGAACACTGCGAGTTCGCTGACGAATCCGCTCATTCCGGGCAGCGCAAGAGACGCCATCGAGCCGATCGTGAACAGTGCGAACACCGTAGGCATTGACTTTGCAAGACCACCCATTTTATCCAGAGCTAGGGTGTGGGTGCGATCGTAGGCGACGCCCGACAGGAAGAACAGTGCGGCAGCAATCAGTCCATGGGACACCATTTGCAGCACCGCGCCGCTAAGACCCAGTTCGGTGTAGGAGGCGATACCCAGCAGCACAAAGCCCATGTGGGAGATCGAAGAGTATGCCATGCGACGCTTCAGATTTCGCTGCGCGAAGGACGCTAGCGCACCGTAGATAATGTTGACGATGCCAAGAATCGCTAGGACCGGAGCAAAGTAAGCGTGTGCATCCGGCAGCATTTCAACGTTCATGCGGATGATTGCGTAGCCGCCCATCTTCAGCAGCACACCTGCCAAAATCATCGATACGGGAGCTGACGCTTCACCGTGTGCGTCGGGCAGCCAGGTGTGCAATGGGAAGATTGGAAGCTTGACGCCGTAGGCAAGAATCAGCGCAGCGTAGACGCAGAGTTCAAACGTCAGCGAATAGTCTTTCAGACCTAACTCGTGCAGATTGAACGTGACATTGCCACCGTAGAATGCCATTGCAAGCGCGGCAACCAGAATAAAGACCGAGCCGATCGCCGTGTAAAGAATGAACTTCGTGGCAGCGTACAGACGCTTTGGACCACCCCAGATAGAAATTAAAATGTAGACCGGAACCAGCTCTAGCTCCCACATCAGGAAGAACAGCAGGATATCCTGAGCGCAGAAAACCCCGATCTGGGCGCTGTACATTGCCAGCATCAGGAAGTAGAACAAGCGCGGCTTGTGGGTCACCTGCCAGGATGCCAGAATCGAGAGCGTGCTGACTAGACCCGCTAGCACCACTAAAGGCATCGAGATGCCGTCTACAGCGAGGGACCAGTTCAAGCCTAGTTGCGGTACCCAAGTGATCGTCTCGGTCAGTTGAAATGCAGGATCTTGCAGGTCGTAGTTTTGCCAGAAGGCGTACACGATTAAAGCAAGATCAGCGAACGCGACACCAAAAGCGTACCAGCGGACAGTTTTGCCCTGCTTGTCTGGTAGAACCGGAATCAGTAGAGAGGCTACCAGGGGCAGCAAGGTAATTGTCGTTAACCAAGGAAATTGTGTGCTCATCTTGAGTTACAAGGGTCGTGGGAGCAAAAGCGTCAGATTGCTATATGTATGGGCGATGCAGCAATCCTGCTTAATCCGCAAAGAAGCCCACCTATCTCAAGTGGAGGACTGGACGAACCAGACGCGCTTGCAGTTGATAACTGAGCAATGGAAGCAGCGATCGATCTCGGTGTGTAGCTAGCATGAGGATTGAGATCGTTCACTATTACCACAGAATTTTTCCTTGACAGAATAAGCCAGTGGAGCCGTAATAAGCTAGTGGAGCTGTAGTCAATCGATGAGGATTTGTACCTACGTCTTTAATACTACCCCAGTTTATTAAGTTAATTGAACTTGCATGACGAACTTATGCCACTTTTTAGATAGATGTTTTTGATGCAAAGGTGTGGCAAAAATCGTGGATTATTACAAGAGTTGGTGGTCACAGGGCTTTGAGCGATTTGAGATGGCTGCTGAGCGATCGTGAGCGACGGTCGTCCAACGTGACACTTTACAGTTTTGTTACAAAACCTTGAGTAATTGATTCAAGTCAGCTACCGTAATATGTTGCTTTAGATACAAATCGTCCTGTGATCATGCCCAAGTTTCGGGATATGTCTTCCTGGCAGCGAGCTGAGCAGCTAATGCAGCCTGCATTCATTCGCCTGATTGACAACGTCCGAAAACAGCTCGACGAATCGACTTGGAAAGGCAGCTACGAGGAAGTACCTGTGTGGTCTGAGGGCATCAGCGATGCAGACAAAGCGCAGGTGATGCAGCTACAGGAACGACTGAAGACTGCCCCCGCTGAAGAAGTAGACGGAATTGAGCGATCGCTCGCGCAACTACCAACGCCCTATCCTGGCTACCATCTAACCCTGAAGCATCAAGATCAGCAGGTGAGTGTTGATTTGTGGCAACTGTGCTATCAAATTTGCTTCCAGAACTACGATGCCGACAGCGGTACGGCTCACGCATCCAGTCAAACTGAGACCCTCCCTGTAGAAATTGATTCCAGCTTGTTCGACGAAACCGGAGATGTGGACTGGAACCGCCTGGATGAGAAGACTCAGCAGATTGTAGAGAGGATTTTCGCCGCGCTGCCCGATCGAGATTCCAACGGCACGATCGCACCTGAATAAACCCTTTCTAAAGCTACAGTTTTATGGACGGCATCGTTTTGGAAACGGAGCAGCTTTTTCTTTGCGAGTGGTCTCTTAAAGACTTTGATGCCTTTAAAGCGATCGCCACAAATCCCACAGTGATGCAGTTCATTGGCACTGGAGCACTCTGGTCAGACGACAGAATTCAGCAGTGGATCGAGAAACAGATCTTTCTGTACACGAACTACCAGTTCTGTAACTGGGTATTAATCGACAAGATGACGCAGGCGTTTATGGGCTTCTGTGGACTACAGCCTTTCAACCAAGAAATTGAAATTGGTTGGTGGTTGGCTCCGGAGTACTGGGGAAAAGGATTTGCAACCGAATCGGCTCAGGCAGCAATGGCGGATGGATTTAATCGATTAAACCTGTCACGTATCGTCTCGATCGCTCAGCCCGCGAATCACCGCTCGATTCGAGTTATGGAAAAGCTAGGAATGCAGTTTGAGAAGATGAGTACCGACCTTCGCGGCATCGAAGTTGTATATTACGCAAAGAATCGTCCAGCGGGGTAGGTATGACAGAAGCGTTGCGGGAAGCCCAAAAACAAAGCGGTGCAGTGGTTGAGTCCGGCGTGCTCTCCAGCTTTGGGAACGATGCAGCAGCCGTGCAAGCCGCGCGGCAGAGTGTAGCAGTCTACGATCGCTCTCACTGGGGATGCCTTCAGGTGACCGGAGCCGACCGCCTTGCTTTTTTGCACAATCAGAGCACCAACGACTTTAAGCGCTTGCAGCCGGGGCAAGGCTGCGACACCGTGTTTGTAACGTCAACGGCGCGAACGATCGACTTGGCAACCGCGTACGTGCTAGAAGATTCGGTGCTGCTATTGGTGTCTCCAAATCGGCGCGAAACGCTGCTGACATGGCTCGATCGCTACATTTTCTTTGGCGACAATGTAGCGCTTTCTGACATCACAGCACAAACGATCGCCTTTAGCGTGATTGGACCGGAGAGCGATCGTCTGCTAGAGCGGCTAGGGGCTGGAAGTTTGCTGGGTCAACCGGAATCTAGCCATCAGGTTGTTGAATTAGCGGGACAGCAGGTTCGCATTGCCGTAGGGAACGGGCTAGCGCTGCTGGGCTACACGATAATTCTGGAGAGTGACAAGGCTGCTTTGGTGTGGGAAGCACTAGTTCAGGCAGGCGCAGTACCGTTCGGCGATCGTGCGTGGGAGCATCTGCGCGTAGAGCAGGGGCGACCCCTGCCCGATCGCGAACTCACTGAGGACTACAACCCGCTGGAAGCCGGACTGTGGCAGACGCTCTCATTCAACAAAGGCTGCTACATCGGGCAGGAAACGATCGCGCGGCTAGATACCTACAAGGGTGTGAAGCAGCAGCTTTGGGGCGTACGCCTAACTGCAACAGCCGCACCCGGAACGATTGTCACGCTAGGCGACGAGAAGGTTGGTGTGCTAACCAGCCAAACGAATACCGAGCACGGCTCGTTTGGCTTGGCGTACATTCGCACCAAAGCGGGTGGGGCAGGACTGAAGGTGCACATCGGCGAGGCAGAAGCGGATGTGGTGGATGTCCCCTTTCTGACGCACGATCGAGCCGCCTCTCAATGAGGCTGGTTAGCCGCCTTACCTACAACAATTCCATACATCAGCGGTAGATTGGGCACGCCCTGCGGAGGAAACAGGCGCCGTCCTGGACCTTCGCGCATTTGCTCAAACAGCTTGCAGCCGTTGGAGTAGGGGTAC
>NZ_JACJPG010000335.1 GCF_014695955.1 Leptolyngbya sp. FACHB-36
GCGATCGCGTCGGCGATCGCGCCGCCGCTCCCGGAGTAGGGAGGTTCTGCTGTACCGTTTTTCGTGACTTTGTTCGCGATTGCCTGCCGCAGCTCTTCAAGCAGTTCGGGGCTGTACTTGCCATCAGTCGGAAGCCCATAGGCTTTCTGAGCCGCTTTTACCGCCGCTTCAGTCTGCGGACCCTGGATACCATCGATCGGTCCACGATAAAAGCCCAGTGCAGCGAGTAATTGTTGGGTTTCCTCCGGCTCGTACACAATTAGCGTGAACGTTGCTGCTCGCATTGCTCCCAGATTGGAGCCATCCTGATTGGCAGCGTTGTACATCTGCCAGATTTGCGACAGTTCCGCCTCAATTTTACTGAGAGAAACATCCTTTGGGGCTTGCAACGAAACCAGGGGAGCAGATTGGGGTGCCATAGAAGTTGTTAGGTGTTAGTAATTAGCGATTAACGACTAATAACGATTCATAGTCTGCGCCAGCGGCGGGCATCGCGATTGATCAGCAGTTCGGCTTCAGCGGGTCCCCAGGTTCCAGCTTCGTACTGCGACACGGTGCTGGGGTCGGCGGGGCTGTCCCATGCGCTTAGGGCAGGGGAAACAATGCGCCATGCCGCTTCGACTTCATCGGCGCGAGTAAACAGGGTTTGGTCCCCCATCATGCAGTCCAGTAGGAGTCGATCGTACGCCTCTCCGCCCGCCACACCAAACGAGGTACCGTAGTCGAAGTCCATCTCCACCGGACGAGTCCGCAGGCTGGAACCGGGCATTTTGACTTCAAACCTCATGGAAATACCTTCATTCGGCTGAATCCGCATCGTCAGCACATTCGGGGTTACCTGCTGCGCGGCAGACTGGAAGATTAGGTAAGGCACTTCGCGAAACTGGATTGAGATTTCAGAAATCTTTTTAGGCAAACGCTTTCCAGTCCGCAGGTAGAAGGGCACGCCCTGCCACCGCCAGTTGTCAATTAGCAACTTCATCGCCACATAGCTTGGCGTGGTTGAGTCGGGCTTGACTCCCGGCTCCTCGCGATAGCCTGAAACGGCTTTGCCTTTCATCCAGCCAGCCGAATACTGACCCCGAACCGCAGATACATCCAGGTTATTAGGGTCGCCAAGGTGCATCGCTTGCAGCACTTTAACTTTCTCGGTACGGATACTGTCGGCGTCAAGGGAGTTTGGCGGCTCCATCACCGTCAAACACAGCAGTTGCATCAGGTGGTTCTGCACCATGTCGCGCAGCGCTCCGGCACTTTCGTAGTAGCCTGCTCGGTCCTCGACGCCTACAGTTTCTCCCACCGTGATCTGCACGTGGTCTACAAACTGACGGTTCCATAACGGCTCAAAAATCGCATTGGCAAATCGGAACACCAGCAGATTTTGCACCGTTTCTTTGCCCAGGTAGTGGTCGATGCGGTAGACCTGCTGTTCTTTACAGACTTGGGTTACCACCTGGTTAAGCGCTTGCGCCGACGCTAGATCGCGTCCAAACGGTTTTTCAATCACCAACCGCGTTTTAATGGGATCGTTCAGCATTCCTGCTGAACCCAACTGTCGGATTGCCTCTGGGAAGAAGTTTGGCGCAACTGACAGGTAAAACACTCGATTTCCCCGCGTGCCGCGCTTCTCGTCTAGCTCTTTGCACAACGTATTGAGGCGCTGGTAGCTGTCGGGATCGTCGATGTTACCCGGACAGTAGAACAAGCCGTTGGAAAAATCTTTCCACATTTCCTCGGAGCCAATGCCATCGGAGAACTCTTCGATGCCTTCGCGCATTTGCTCTCGGAAGTAGTCGTCGCTCCACTCGCGGCGGGCAACACCCACGATCGTCATTTCCGAGGGCATGCGCCGCTCTCGCTTGAGCTTGTACAGTGCCGGAACGAGCTTGCGTTTTACCAGGTCTCCAGATGCACCATAGAACACAATAATATTCGGCTCTGGAGTTCGCTCTTGTTGTAGACCAACGCGCAGGGGGTTTTCGAGCAGAGTGACCATAGGGGGAAGTGGGGGAGAAAAATTATGAATTTTGAATTATGAATTTTGAATATTGGTGAATTCGTAATTCAAAATTCATAATTCGTAATTTATACGGTTGCTAAGCGATCGACCTTTTCTTGCAGCGACTGCATCAGCGATTGGTAGGGCTGAACGAATTTCTCGATGCCATCAGTGAGGAGTTCATCCATCACTTCGTCGAGGTTGATGTCAATGTCGACGTCTTTGAGGCTCTCGATTAGAGTGTAAGCCTCTTCGACCCCAGTTTCTAGCCGATTGTCCACATTGCAGTGGTCAGCACAGGCTTCGATCGTCGATGGCGGCAGGGTATTGACGGTGTCAGGTCCCACTAGCTCATCGACATACATGACATCGCTGTAGTTGGGATTTTTTGTTCCCGTGCTTGCCCACAGGAGACGCTGCACATTTGCACCCTTGGCGGACAGAGCTTTCCAACGATCGTCCTGGATGATCTTCTTATATTCCTGGTAGGCAATTTTGGCATTGGCGATCGCCACTTTGCCTTTGATTGCTTCCAAGCGGGCGCGGACGTTTTGCTCTGGCACACCTGCTTTGGTCTTGGCGTCAATCTTGCCATCGATATTGGAGTCGATGCGGCTGAGGAAGAAGCTCGCAACCGAGGCAAGCTTGCTAATGTCCTGATGGCTGTTTTCGACGCGCTTTTCTAGACCGCGAATGTAGGCCCACGCAGTATTTATGTAGCTCTGCACCGAGAACAGCAGCGTGACGTTAACGTTGATCCCCTCGCTGATGACCTGCTCGACCGCAGGCAAACCTGCCGACGTACCAGGGATTTTGATCATGACGTTTTCGCGCCCGATTTGCTGATAGTAGCGACGGGCTTCTTCGATCGTCCGCTCCGTGCTGTGCGCAATATCTGGCGGCACTTCGATGCTGACGTAGCCATCCAACCCACCAGACTCGTCGTACACCTGGCGGAAAATATCGCAGGCGTTGCGGATATCATCAAAAATCAGCGATTCATAAATTTCCAGCAGCGGCTTTCCAGCTTTGATCCCAGCTTCAATATCCGCGTCGTAGATTTTGTTACCCGCGATCGCCTTTTCAAAGATCGCTGGGTTCGAGGTTAGACCTCGCAATCCCCGTGTTTCAATCAGGTTCTTCAAGTCGCCCGACTGAATTAGATCGCGGGTCAGGTTATCCATCCAAATGCTCTGACCAAACTGCTTAATCTCCAACAAATGATTCGTTACAGCTGTCATGATTACTCCTACGTAGTTCTTAGTGATTCGGTTGTAGCGGCTGGCAGTGAATGATTTGGTTTTAGTTGAATTGACCACTCACCACCAAGCAGCTAGTGACTAACGGCTTCTTCTTTCTGACGCGATCGCTCTTGAATAAACGATTCCACAAGAGAAACATCTTCGCGGCTGCCAATAATCAGCGGTGTGCGGGCGTGGAGTTTTTCGGGCACCACGTCCAGGATATCCTGCGTTCCGCTGCTGGCGCGCCCTCCGGCTTGCTCGATCAAGAATGCCAGCGGCGAGGTTTCGTAGAGCAGACGCAGCTTGCCTTCGGGCTTTTTGACCGTGCCCGGATACAGAAAGACGCCGCCCTGAAACAGGATTCGGTGAATGTCTCCTACAAGGGCACCGCTGTAGCGGGCAGTGTAGCCTTCGTGGCGATGGACGTAGCGGATGTAGTCGCGGATGGACTCGTCCCACTGCCAGAAGTTGCCTTCGTTGACGCTATAGACTGGTCCGTGATCGGGAATGCGAATGTCCTCGGTGGACAAGATAAATTCACCTAGGCTGGGATCAAGCGTGAAAGCGTGGACACCTCTGCCGATCGAGTAAACCAGCATTGTGCTGGGACCGTAGAGAATGTAGCCAGCAGCGAGCTGATTGCGCCCGTTCTGAAGCAGATCAGTCGCAGATCGGTCGCTATCGTCACCCTCTTGCTGACGGATGGCGAAGATTGATCCGACGTTGATGTTGATATCGACATTGGAGGAACCGTCGATCGGGTCGTACAGCAGCGTGTAGCGACCGATCGAGCAGTTTTCGGGAATATAGTAAGGGTTTTCCATCTCCTCAGAGGCAAGGCGGCAGACTAGGCCGCTCTGCTTAAACGCTGAGATGAACACTTCGTTGGCGTACACGTCCATTTTCTTGACGGATTCGCCCTGCACGTTGATCTCGCCCGTAAAGCCCAACGCGCCTTCCATCAGCCCTGCACGGCTCAAGCGCCGCGCAATCAGCTTTCCTGCTAGCGCAATCCGGTTCATGATCGCGCTGAGGTCTTGGGCATCCGGTGAAAAGCTCTGAAGCTGCTGAAATACGTGCCGAGAGAGCGTTGTACAGTCACGATCCAGCGCGTATTCACGATCTAACATCGGGTAGGCATCCACCACGATCGCCTCCTCCCTAGGGTTTGTTCGGGAACGATACTAAACTTTACTGATGTTTGACCGTTCCACCTTCTATCTTAGGAAGGCATTTCTAGATTGACTGCTACCTTTAGAACAACTACAGAAATGGACGTGAAACGTGGGGAGATCAGCACGCATCGCTTCCTATCCGTTTTAACGCTGATTTAGCGCTGATTGTCGTTCTGCATTGCTCACGCTTAACAGGTTGAGACTGGCTATCACCCCGGCTATTGTGGCTTGCATTGCTGAGACGCTATTAATTTTGACGCAGCGAAAACATGCCTAAGATTAAAGAGTGATCAACTCGCGTTACTGGTGTGACAAATTTTTATTGGCTTGACCAACTACAACCCAGCCATCGGCGATTGGTCGGAACGAAAGCACTCTGTTTGAGTCAGTTGCAGCAAAAAGGATATGCGATCGCGCCAAGCGTCGTGGTGTCGGCTCAAGTGTTCCGCCGCTTTTTAGACACGATCGACTGGCTGGAGCCGCTGTTCACTGATTTTTCTGACTCGTCGATACGCCTCGACATTGAAAACGCTCGCCAGCTTCAGGC
>NZ_JACJPG010000336.1 GCF_014695955.1 Leptolyngbya sp. FACHB-36
ACTGCTGTCGAAAAAACACCAGGTTGCTGCCAAAACTTCCGCTCTGCGCCCCAGAAGCAGCCCAATCCAAACAGTGCTAGCTCTAAGCCATCGGGATAAGGCGGCTTCAACGGATTGTCATTGACAAAGTGACGATTGGGCACTGCGATTGGAGTGGAGCGCCCCGGCAATGCCTCTTCAGGCGTTGGCAGATTCAACTTTTTACCAAATCCAAACAGGGCCATAAGATTCACTCTGAACGTTAAACGCTTTACTTTTCTTTATCCTAGCTTAGGATCTCGGCAAGCTAAACGAGAACCTATGAAGCGGTTGATTTTGGTATCCAGTGTGACTACCTACTGGCATTGTGTTGTTAATAACAATTGCTATTGAAATAGTGCCGTGCTCTCTTTCTCTGGGTGGAACCAAACTGGACAAATTTCTTTTACCTTCTTAATGCGAAGAGCTGATGACTCCTTTAACCCCGGGTTCTCCCAGGGGTTTTTTTATGTGTAAGTTAGCGGTGTTCCTCGGTGACCTCGTAGCTGATGTGGTTAGAACTATAAGCAGGCGGCTCTACATGAATTAGCACCCGCGCAGGACCAAATCGCTCCTCTAGTCGGGCTTCAACGTCTTCAGTGATGCGATGCGCCGTTTCTACATCGCCTACACCCACAATCAGGTGCATCTCAATGAAGGTTTGCCGCCCAACGATTCCACGTGAAGCAATATCATGGCAGTTAAGCACTCCTGGCACCTGCATCGCGATCGCGTGAATCGCTTCCGGAGCGATCGCCATCTCGTCTACCAGCCATGGCAAGTTGGCTCGAATGACCGACCATCCACTTTGAAACACCATCAGGGCAACTGGAAATGCTAGCACCACATCTAGCCATTGAACGCCCCAGATCCAAATGCCGACTAAACCCGCTAAAACGCTAATCGTCACCCAGACATCGCTCATGGTGTGCTGGGCATCTGCAATCAAAATCGCGCTGCCGATTCGCTGACCCACATGGCGCTCATAAAACGTGACGAAGATGTTCACTCCCAGCACAATTAGCAGCAGCCACAGTTCTGGAGCCGTAATTGTTACCAGAGTTGGACTAGGGTTGAGCAACCGCTCGATCGCCCCTTGAAGAATTTCAAAACAGGCAATGCCTAAAAACGCAGCGATTCCCAAAGCCCCGACTGCTTCAAACTTTTGGTGCCCGTAGGGGTGGTCGCGATCGGGCTGAGGAGAAGAGAATCGGCTTGCTACAAGACCCAACACGTTGTTCGCACTGTCGGTAACGCTATGCATGGCGTCGGCAAGTAGACTAAGAGAGCCAGTCGCCCATCCTACACTTGCCTTCAAGCTCATCACAAACAGATTGAGCACTAAGGTAATAAACAGAACTTTGCGGACTTGAGCGCGATTATCCGTGACCACAACTTCTGAACCATGAATCACCATTCACGCTCATTAGTGTAAAGCGGAATGCTCCACCGGCCCTCTGCGGCAGTAAATATCTTTGAACGCTCCGCAATTAAATTAAGCAGCTAAACTGAGCAGCCAGGGAGCTACTAGAGATTAGCTCCTTGCAACGTATTCATGTTGCCCTACTTAACCAGTACCATAGGACTACAAAAGGTTTGATTAACCGCGCATGTCTTCATCTCAACTTACGCTGAATTTAGTCGAGGGGTCAGTTTCATTTAGCTTCCCTGCCCAAGCTGCCCGCGAACTTCAAGCCGCGATCGCTGTTTTAATGAATAGCCTCAAAACAACGGCAACCACAAAATCTACACCGGGCAGTCGGGCGACACCTCAGCAACCCATGGAATATCGCTACACGGGCGACGTGTTTTTGGAAATCTTTTGCAATCCAAACATTTGGTCGTCCCCGTTTGCCGCGAAGGTGCTGATCACGCTGCGGGACGATCGCATTCGCTTGACAACCGAAGCCGAACTAAGCCGCGTTGTAGAAGACCTCAACCAGTACCTAGACCAAATTGCTTAATCTCGTTTTAGAGGAACTGCCGAATGAACTCCGATATCGTCGTTGATATGCTGCAAAAAGGGTTTCGCGTCACGCTCGGTGCGACTACCTCTCTGATTGAAGTCCTACAGGACCCTGAAAAACGTCAAGAGAATTTAGCGAAACTCAGTCAGGAGTGGAGCCAGCTATCTGAGGATTGGGCAGCGAAAGGCTTCCAAACGGAGCAAGAAGCCCGCAGCTTCGTGGATAGCTTAGTCAGCCAACAGCCGTCTTCAACTACTGCCGCTAGCCCTCCTAGTGGAACAACAGCGCCAACAGCACCGCCTGATGTTCAACTAGAGCTTCAGGAACTCACGGCGCAGATTGCGGCAATTCGAGCTGAGCTAGAACGGCTCAGAAATCAGGATTCATCGTCACAGTAAGCAAGCCTGACTGAGGCTAATACGCTACGGCTAATCGTTTTCCCACTCTTCGCGACCCATCAAGTCCCCGATGCGATCGCGCAGCAGAAAATTGCAGCGCTCTAACTCGCCCTCGATGCAGACCCAATCGCGCGGGGGAATAAATTGACAAAGGGTGTAGATTGGCTGGTTACGGCTGACAATTCCTCTCTGGACGAGGTGGCGCGCCTCGTCTTGAATAACATCTAAAGAATATTGAATGGATTGAAGCATGGTCACCCTCATGTGCTTTCTAGCGAATCAAGCTTGTAGAAGTTTTGCGATCGTTAGCCGTGAACACAACGACGAAAGACAAAATGTAGACCGGCTCACTGTATTGCTCGGATTAATTTGTAGCCAGGTATACTGAAACTGTCTCTATTCTCGCGCTAAAACCCGTTAAAGTCTGTTAAGAAAAGTTAACAAAGTTATTAAACCTTGACTAAAATGCAGCGATATCTCTGTATTGCCTCTGCCTAAAGGCAGGTTTTATGGAGAGCTTGAGCATTTATTTTCCAACAAGACTCTGCTTAGCTGCGCGATGAACGTTCCGTTGCCGACAAAGATCTACTGCTAACTGTAACGCTGCTTTTAGGCTGGCAGCATCCGCAATTCCCTTTCCGGCAATGTCAAATGCAGTGCCATGATCGGGAGAAGTGCGGACAAACGGTAGCCCGATCGAGGTGTTGACGGCACAGTCAAACGCCATCAGCTTCACAGGAATTAGACCTTGGTCATGATAAAGCGCCAGATAGGCGTCAGCAGTCGAAGTAGACTGAGCGGTTTCATTGCCAAACCAGGCTTGTCCTGGCTTCACCCAGAGCGTATCTGGAGGAACGGGACCCTCCAGTCGAATGTGAGGGAGCCGATCGCGTTGCTCACTCAGCCACGGAATCAGCCACTCCTGCTCTTCCCGCCCCAGTTGCCCCTGCTCACCGCTGTGAGGATTGAGTCCCGCAATCGCGATGTGCGGCGTCTCTAAGCCAAAGTCCTGGCACAAGCAGTCCAGCAGCAAATTCAGCTTGAGGCTGAGTAAGTCGGGCGTCAGCACTTCAGCAACGCGGCGCAGCGGAATGTGAGTCGTTGCCAGTAGCGTCCGCAGCGTCCAACCCGTGTGGGGCGATCGCGCCACGAATAGCATGCCAAATCGCTCAACGCCTGAGCGCTCTGCTAGCAGTTCGGTTTGCCCAGGATACTCATGTCCAGCGGCTTTCCAAGCAGATTTCGCGATCGGTGCTGTCACAATTCCGTGAAAACGACCGGAGAGTGCGTGCGTTATTGCCGTTTCTAGATAGCGAAAACTTGCTTCTCCACTAGCAGCATTGCCCTGTCCGATCGTGATCTGCTGCTCAACTGTGGCATCTAGCCCAACCTCTAGAATTGCCAATTGATCGGGATGCGCCAGAGGTGCATCGGGTTGAACAGACCGCAGCTGCTGGTACGCTTGCTCAAGGCACGATCGGCGTCCAACGACCGTAAGCTCACAATCGTTTATCAGCGCGGGATCCGACAATGCTTTTAAGACCACTTCAGGACCGATTCCAGCGGGGTCACCGATCGGAATTGCTAGTGCGGGACGCGAGTTCATTCGGTTAGACATAATCAATTCACCGGAAGTGTTACCAATCTGGTTTAGAATATTTCTTCATATAGCGACTGCTGCATTGAGGTTGACCAGTGCTAGAGCGCGGCGAGTTGCCACAATCGAGTCCATGATCGAATCAATGTAAGACATTCCGCGATCGTACGGGAGATCTCACACATGTCCGCTGAATTCCTTAACGCTGCTCTTTTGTCCTTTACGCTCATTCTGGTCGGTCTAGGCTTAGGCTTTTTGCTGCTGCGGCTACAGGGTGGCGAAGAATAGCTGAGTGGAGTTGTCATCTAGAGAGTCACTGGTATTAGCGCTTGTTCGGCTCATGGCGATCGAACAGAGCCACAACCAATCGCTAATACCTACTTGACCGCTTTAATCATCTACCTCATCCAAGTGCTCTGCGACTTCTTGGTACAAGTTAAGCACGTGGCTGTCTTTGAGGCAGTAGAACACGTTACGCCCCTGTTTCCGGTAGCTAACTAGTCGCATTGCTCGCAGTGCCCGAAGCTGGTGCGAAACGGCTGATTCACTCATTTTGACAGCGGCAGCCAGATCACACACGCAAAGCTCCTGAATTGCAAGCGCTGACAGAATTCGGAGCCGGTTAGCATCGCCCAGCAAGCTGAAAAACTCTGCCATATGCTGGGACTTCTCAACACTAAGAATGTCGCGGTGCAATTGGCGCACGCTTGTCAGATCGACGGGGTGTTGAGCCGTGCAGTTCAAATCCTCCACAACCGTTTCATTCGCGGATGATTCTGTACGGCTGGAGGCAGGTGTGAGGTTTGACATGGCGATCGCAAAGAATGCTCAAAAGTTCAAACTACTTTCACACTAGCGCAGCAGGTTCCAAAGCGCTGGTTTTTATTTTGAAAAGCGATTGAACCGCTTTGTTGGATGGTGTGTGAGAGCAGGAACGAGGGCACTTTAAGAACCGAGGAAAGGCTTCGCTCTAACAGCCTCAACACCGTTCTCTTAAGTTTTCAAACGTTATTCGCCGCAATTTCTGATAAAATCTTACAAAAAGTTACGAATTCGCCGTTAATCCCTCATGAACATACTAGTTGTCGGTGCTACTGGAACGTTAGGAAGGCAGATAACGCGCCGTGCGCTGGATGAGGGACACACCGTCCGCTGTCTCGTTCGTAGCTTCAAGAAAGCCGCTTTTCTGAAGGAGTGGGGAGCAGAACTGGTGCCGGGCGACCTTTGTAAGCCAGAGACGTTAGCGCCCGCTCTTGAAGGCGTCACAGGAGTAATTAACGCTGCCACGACTCGCGCTACGGATTCCCTTAGCATTCAGCAAGTTGATTGGCAGGGCAACGTAAATTTGATTCAAGCGGCAAAGCTAGCAAACGTCGATCGTTTCATCTTTTTCTCGATTCTGGATGCCGAGAAATATCCCGACGTGCCGCTGATGGAAATTAAGCACTGCGTCGAGCAATTCCTGGCAGAGTCGGGGTTAAACTACACAATTTTGCGCTCCTGCGGCTTCCTGCAAGGCTTAATTGGTCAGTACGCCATTCCCATTTTGGAGAATCAATCGGTTTGGGTGATGGGAGATACGTCGCCCACAGCTTACATGGATACGCAAGACATCGCTAAATTTGCCGTTCGTGCTCTGACAGTGCCAGAAACCGAGCGACGATCGTTTCCAGTGGTTGGGTCCCGCGCTTGGGGCGCTTACGAGATTATTCGACTGTGTGAGCGACTGTCGGGTCGAACGGCGCGTGTGTCCCGAATGCCGATCGGTCTGCTACGGGCTGTGCGACGAACGACGCGGTTCTTTGAATGGACTTGGAACGTGTCCGATCGCCTCGCCTTCGCAGAGGTTGTGGCTTCCGGTAAGCCGTTGACCGCTTCAATGGACGAGACGTACCGCGTGTTTGGCATCGACTCTAGTGAAACCACAACGCTAGAAGACTACATGCAAGACTATTTTGGTCGGATTCTGAAGAAGCTTAAGGAATTAGAATACGAACAACCCAAGGCAAAGAAACAATCGGACAAGAAACGCACCTACCCCCGATTCTGAGCCACTCTATCCCTTAGCCCCTCTTCTACCGTGCCCAAAGCTGGCATTATTTACAACGACGTTAAGCCTGTTGCCTGTCGGACCGCCCAAGAGCTGAAAGACCGGCTGTTGGCAAGCGGCTGGGATGTTCGCCTTGCCACAGGTATTGGCGGCATTCTAGGCTATTCCAGCCCAGAGAGCCCTGTTTGCCACACGCCGATCGATCGGCTTAATCCACCTGGATTCGATGAGGACATGACGTTTGCTATTGTCCTTGGTGGTGATGGGACGGTGCTGTCTGCCTTCCGCCAAGTCGCGCCCTATGGAATTCCGCTGTTGACGATTAATACCGGACACATGGGGTTTCTGACAGAAGCCTACCTGAATCAACTGCCGCAGGCGATCGACGCCGTGCTAGAAAATCGCTACGAGATTGAAGAGCGCACGATGTTAGCGGTGCAGGTGGTCCGCGATCAGACACTGCTGTGGGAAGCGCTCTGTTTGAACGAAATGGTGATTCATCGAGAGCCGCTAACTAGCATGTGCCACTTTGAAGTGCAGATCGGGCATCATGCTCCAGTAGATATTGCTGCTGATGGGCTAATTGTCTCGACGCCTACTGGCTCCACTGCCTACTCCCTCTCGGCAGGGGGTCCGGTCGTCACACCCGGAATTCCAGTGCTGCAACTTGTGCCAATTTGTCCGCATTCGCTCGCCTCTCGCGCCTTGGTCTTCTCAAACACGCAACCTGTGACGATTTTTCCTGCGAATCCTAATCGACTCGTGATGATTGTAGATGGCAACGGCGGCTGCTACGTGCTGCCTGAAGACCAAGTTAAAATTCAGCGATCGCCGTTTCCAGCCCGGTTTATCCGGCTGCAATCCCCGGAGTTCTTCCACGTCCTGCGCGAAAAGCTGGGCTGGGGACTGCCCCACATTGCCAAACCGACTTCAGTGGAACTGCCGTAGAATGAGGAAGCGCTAACACCCCTCAGCTCCATGAATGTGTCTTCTGATTCCAGTCCCTGCGTGCTGCTTGTTGAACCCGATGAGGCACTTGCAAGTCATGTCAGCCTCGACCTGAAGGAATCTGGCTACGACGCGGTCGTGGCGCAGGATGCAACAAGTGGTCTACGACAGGCAACCGAGCATCAGCCTGCGCTCATTGTGGTTGATCGAATGTTGAGCGGGGAGTCGGGGCTGTGGCTGTGTAGTCGGCTACGATCCTTGGGCAATCGCGTTCCTGTCTTGATGCTAATGGCACGGGATACGGTGGACGATCGTGTTGCCTGCTTAGAAGCAGGGGCAGACGATTATTTCCTGAAGCCGTACCGCACTGAGGAGTTTCTAAATTTGGTGCGGTTGTATTTGCAACCCGACACGTCCAGCTCAGAGAAACTGCGGTTTGGCGATCTGGTGCTGGATCTGACGACTCGGCGTGCACTGCGCAATGGGCGCGTCATTGATCTGACAATGAAGGAGTACGACCTGCTCAAATATCTGATGGAGCATCCTCGCGAAGTTCTGACGCGGGAACAGATTTTGGAGAACGTCTGGGGCTACGATTTCGTGGGCGAGTCGAACGTCATTGAAGTGTACATTCGCTATCTGCGGCTGAAGATTGAGGATGAAGGCGAAAAGCGGCTGATTCAGACAGTGCGCGGCGTTGGCTACGTACTGCGAGAGGCTTAGAGGAAGGAAGTAATGAAGCGAATTTGCCTGCCGATTCTGCTAGCGCTGAGCGCGTTTTTGATTGGTTGTGCGTCTCCCCTTGGCGCATCTAACGAACCCTCCCAGCCGTCTCCGTCGCCGAGTCCTATGGAAGTAAATTTGGGTCAAACCTTACCCATCTCGGCTCAGGTCAAAATTGCGAATCAAACGATTCGGTTGGAGGTTGCCCGCACACCCGAGCAGCAAGCGATCGGGCTAATGTACCGCACCAGCCTAGCTGCCGATCGCGGAATGCTATTTCCATTTAAGCCAGCTCGGCGCGTAGGCTTTTGGATGAAGAACGTTTCGATTCCGTTAGACATGATCTTCCTGCGAAACGGACGCGTTGAGTTTATTGCCAGTAATGCCGCCCCATGCCAGACGGACCCCTGCCCAACGTACGGTCCCAGTGTTCCGATCGATCAGGTGATTGAGTTGCGGGGTGGTAGAGCCGCAGAACTTGGGCTGAAACCGGGCGATC
>NZ_JACJPG010000337.1 GCF_014695955.1 Leptolyngbya sp. FACHB-36
CTCAACTTGGAGGTTTTCTAGCTCGTACGGCAGACGGTGAGCCGGGCTTGAAAACGTTGTGGCGAGGGATGGGAGTATTGCATCACTTACTTCAAGGAGCACAACTTGCGGCTAAAGCCTAAGCTTGATAAAGCTTCCGCCCACTTTTGCGTAATGGATAGTTTTCGCATCGGAGAGGGGTTGGGAGAGGTCTTCAGCCATTTGAGCAAACGATTCGTCAGTCAGCCTAACGACTAATCACAGCCCTAATGCTTCAGCACAATTCGGTAGCGCGGCTTGCCGTTGCTGAGCTTGTCGAACGCCTCATTTACCTGGTCGAACGAGAACATTTCTATAATCGGCTCGACGCTGTGTCTGGCAGCAAAATCAAGCATTTTAGTCACCGTTGCCGGACTGCCCAGCGGACTGCCAGAAATTGACTTCTGACTCAGAATTAGGGGAAAGGCTTGGCTCGCGATCGGATCGGGAACCACACCAACCAGATGCAAGCGTCCTTTCGGGCGCAAAGTGGCGATGTAAGCGCTCCAGTCGAGGTTGGCGTTGACGGTGGACAGGATTAAATCAAACGAGTTTTCTGCCGCCTTTAGCGCGTCTGGATCGCGAGAATTGATGAAGTGATTGGCACCCAGTTCTCGCGCTTCTGCTTCTTTGTCGGGCGTCGTGGAAAACGCCGTGACATCGCAGCCCCACGCGTGCAAAAACCGCAGCGCCATATGTCCCAACCCGCCAATGCCGATAATGCCCACTCGATCGGTTGGCTTAATGTCGAACTGAACGATCGGATTGAACACTGTAATGCCGCCACAGAATAGCGGACCCGCGGCGGCTGGATTCAGGTCTTCGGGCAGTGGCGAAACCCACGCCTGATGCGCCCGCACTTTGTCAGCAAATCCGCCGTAGCGTCCGACGATCGTGCCTTCTGCGGTGAGACACAAATTTTGGTTGCCAGACATGCACCACTCGCACTGCATGCACGATCGCGAGTACCAACCCAATCCCACCCGTTGTCCAACCTGCAACTTTTTCACAGATTCGCCAACAGCGGCGATCGTGCCGACAACTTCGTGACCCGGAACGAACGGGTACTGCGTCATTCCCCAGTCGTTACGCCACATGCTGAGGTCGCTGTGACAGATACCGCAGTATTCCACGGCTATCTCCACATCTTCCTGACCCAGCGGTCCGGGGTCATACTCAAACGGCTTCAGTTCTGCACCCGGTCTTTCAGCAGCGTAGGCTTTAATCATCGTTGAAGGCTCCAAATAGCTTAAGAAACAGTGTGGAAACGGGCAGGGCGTTTAGCCTTCGTAGGGCGTGCCGACTCGATCGACAAACACGTTATTAGAAAACGGCAGCCGACCGGGATTTCCGCGCGGATCGGCAGCGTATCCAATCGGAACGACAACGGCGATCGCTAAATCCGTATCGCTCGCTCCGATCACCGCTTTCACTTGGTCTTCGATCCAGCCGTTCATAAAACAGCTTGATAAACCGAAGCTCTCTGCTGCCAGCGCTAAATGAGTTGCCGCGATTACGGCGTCTTTAACCGCGTACTCACGGGTCTTGTCGCCCAGCATTGCTTGAAATTGCGGAATGGCGCTGTTGAAATAGTCCACGTTCTGCTGTGCCCATGCCCCTGTTTCCAGGGCAATTTGGTTGATTTGCTCTCGGTCTTGCCACGCATTTGGGTCTGCCGCAAACACAAACGTCACCGGAGCCTGAAGGATCTGCTGCTGATTCCAAGCCGCCTCTGCCAATGCTTTTTTCTGCGCCTCATCCTGCACCAGAACAATGCGCCAATCCTGAAGGTTCCAACTGCTTGGGGCTGCTACCGTCAGTTCCACTAATCTTCGCAGCAGTTCTGGCGCAATCGCATCCGGCTTAAAGTTCTTAATGGCTCGCCGCTGAACGATCGCGCTGGGAACGTCGAGCGGCTGGGTTTGTAGATTCCGATCAAGTGCTTGAGTCATAGGGGTTAATCGTTGGTAGTGGATAGGAGCTATTCGCTAACCGCGAATAGTTTTGAGTCATGCGTCATTTGCTGCTGTCATTCATTACTCAAAACGAATGATAAAGCCTTAATCACGCATGACCAAACCCTTATCAGCTTTTCTTCTCGGTGGGGGCATTCTGCTGTTCTGGCACGATCGCGGCACCGTCCCTAATTTTCAGTAAGCCACTAGTGACAATGCGATCATTCGCTTTCAGTCCTTGCATTACTTGATAGGCGTTGCCGCGAATAATGCCAAGCTTAACGGGCGTTTGTTTGGCAACCAAGCCGTCTTTACCTTGCTCTGCTACGAACACAAAGTTCTGTTCAGCCACGCGAGAAATCGCGGTGGTGGGAACCAAGATGCTGGGAAGTCGCTTCCAAATCACTCTGGTTTCGATGAATTGATCCGCCCGCAATTTGCCGCTGTTGTTCTCGACCCGCGCTTTGACCAACACGGACTGGGTGTCGTTAGAGACTTTGGGCGAAATGAAGAACACGCGGCTGGTTCCGAGCACTTGTCCTTTCTGGTTAAGGAGTTCAACGCGAGTTCCAATTCCCAGACGTGGGGCTTTTTCGATCGGCAGCGAGATGTTGACTTCCAGCGCGTCGTTTTGAGTCAGGGTGGCAAGGTTGGTCGTGTTGCTGACGAGGTCACCTTCTGCGAAGTTGGGTTGGGCTGGTGGAAAGTCTACCACAGCCGCCTAGTTTCGATCAGTTCACTAGTTAACGTGTTCTAGAGAAGCGTAGGCTGGCAGGCTGCTGTCTTGCAGTCGATATGGCTTACAGAATCGATCGCACCACGCCTCCTTCCACACGCAGCGCGGCTCCATTGGTTGCCGACGACAGCGGACTGCACACAAACGCCACCATTGCAGCAACCTCTTCCGGGGTGGCAAACCGCTTAAGCAGCGACGACGGACGAACCTGCTTGAAGAAGTCCTGCTCGACCTGAGCGGGATCAATGCCCTGCGAGGTCGCCAAGCCTTGGACAAACTGCTCAACGCCTTCTGACTTCGTAGGACCCGCCAAGACCGAGTTAACCGTGACGCCTGTAGCAACGGTGGTTTCTGCCAATCCCCGCGCTAGCGCAACCTGCGCGGTTTTGGTGACGCCGTAGTGAATCATCTCTTGGGGAATGTTGACGGCGGATTCGCTGGAAATGAACACAATGCGTCCCCAGTTGCGCTGCTTCATTCCGGGCAGATAGTACCGCGACAGCCGCACGCCGCTCAGCACGTTGGTGTCTAAAATCGTGCTCCAGTCGTCGTCGGAAATGTCCTCAAACGGCTTTGCCTCGTAAACGCCCAAGTTGTTCACCAGAATGTCAACCTGTGGCACCTGACGAAACAGGTCCTCGCAGCCTGCCTGCGTCGAAAGATCGGCAACAATCCCCGTCGGGCGGGCATCGATCGCCGTCTGTTTAATCTGGTCGATCGCGCTG
The DNA here is from genome assembly GCF_014695955.1 of Leptolyngbya sp. FACHB-36. GTDB lineage: Bacteria > Cyanobacteriota > Cyanobacteriia > Leptolyngbyales > Leptolyngbyaceae > FACHB-36. The sequence goes on from NZ_JACJPG010000337.1 coordinate 3,435, forward strand.
GTCACGCGCTCTTGCGTGCGTCCATTGACGATGACCGATGCACCTTCTTGAGCAAGTTGAGTAGCGATCGCTAGCCCAATTCCTGCCGTCGAGCCACTCACCAGGGCAATTTTATTGTCTAGCTGTAAATCCATTTGGATCTCTCCATTGTTGTCTCGATCCACACTGGCTTACCACGACTCCTCACTCCCCACCCCTACCGAATCGTATTGGCAGACTGATTAAACAGCATGGCTCGCGACTGTTCGATATTCAGCGCCTGATTCTTGAACGCATCGGCTTTTTCGTACGCGCGAACCGTGGCTGGACGTGCCTGAACGGCTTCAAACCAGCGCTTCAGATGAGGGAAGTTGTCCAGGTTTTGACCCTGGCGATCGTAGGGCACAATCCACGGATACGCGGCGATGTCCGCGATCGAGTAGAAATTGCTTGCGATAAATTCGCGATCGTTCAATCGCTTATTCAGCACCGCATACAGGCGTCCTGTTTCGTTGACGTAGCGATCGATCGCGTAGGGGATTTTCTCTGGAGCGTACTGGCTAAAGTGATGATTTTGCCCCGCCATCGGTCCCAAGCCGCCCATTTGCCAAAACAGCCACTGAAGCACTTCCACGCGATCGTGCAAATCATTGGAAATTAATTTGTCGGTTTTCTCGGCTAAATACAGCAAAATTGCGCCCGATTCGAACACCGAAATTGGCTCACCGCCTCCGACAGGCTCGTGGTCAATAATTGCTGGAATTCGATTGTTGGGCGCAATTTGGAGAAATTCTGGCTTGAACTGATCCCCCGTCCCAATGTTGATAGGAACGATCGTGTAGGGCAGTTCTGCCTCTTCCAAAAACATCGTAACCTTATGACCGTTGGGCGTCGTCCAGTAGTAAAGCTCAATCATGGGAAGTTCTCCTGATTTAACCTGCTTAGTCCATGACCTGTATTCAGGTAATTGCTAACGCTAATTGCTACGGAGCCGTCTAGCCACCGTCCATTGTGGTAAACGGTGCCGTCATTGTCAGGACTTACTCAAGGGACATCCGAACGGATAGATGCTTGAGTTGCCCAATCAAGTAGTCCGAGAGCATTCTATGCTTGATCTGGTAAATTTAGAACTTACGCAAACCTCGGAGGTTTTAACCAGGAGTCAAGCATCGTGACCGACATCATGGCTTAAGCCTCCGAGGGTTTGATCAAATGCGTAAGTTCTGAGTGACACAATCAAGCATTTACAATTCCGAATTCCGACTTACGAATTCCGAATTGGTAGCTAGACAGCTTGCAGTTGCTTCAGCGTTGGGTAGTCAGTGTACCCTTTTTCATCGTGAGCGTAGAACGTTGGAAAGTCCGGCTGGTTTAGCGGAGCGTTGAGTTGGAAGCGTTCGGGCAGGTCAGGATTGGCAATAAAGGGAACGCCATAGGCGATTAAATCTGCTTCATTGTTGGTGATCGCCGCCTCGCCCGTCGTTGCGCCGTAGCCGCCGTTGAGGATCAATGTATTCTGGAACACCTGCCGCAGATAAGGCGAAACGCGCTCTCCCTCGCCTGCCAGCATGTGTCCGGGTAGCGCTTCTACAAGATGCAAATACGCCAGATTGAATCGATT
>NZ_JACJPG010000338.1 GCF_014695955.1 Leptolyngbya sp. FACHB-36
GGTCCGGTCACTTGTGCTACACGATTGTTGTTCATCACGGTGCTTCTTACTATGATTTTTGGTATCAGGAGGTGACTGACCTATGGCACCTGCAACCTACACCCGGTTTATTCGATTCCTACAAGACGAATTAGCCCTTTCGACCGCTTCGATCGCGATCGCGCTACGGCACGTCGAGCACGATCCAGGACCGCTGCCCATGATTCTGTGGCAGTACGGATTGGTCACGCTTGAGCAGCTAGAGCAGATCTACGACTGGCTAGAGCAAGCCTAGACGTTCGATTTATTAGAACCCCGGTCTAAAGATGCCGTCGCTTCAAATTGGCATCTTTGGAACTGCCGGGATTCCTATTAAATTAGCCTAAGCTTCGAGCTATGAATTGGCAAGCACTTTCGCGGCGGCAGCAATGCCCGCACCTAGAGAAACGCTTTCGTAGCCAAGCTCTTGCAGGGTTGCTTCCAGAGCACCGATCGCGGCGAGAATATCGCGATCGCTAACAAAGCCCAAATGACCAATGCGGAAGATCTTACCTTTAAGGTGGTCCTGCCCACCTGCCAGCACGATATCAAACCGCTTCTTCATAACAGCGCGAATTTGCTCCGCATCAACGCGATCGGGAGCAACTGCTGTAATTGCCGGACTTGCTGCACTATCAGCAGCAAACAGCGGCAAATTCAGCGCTTTAATAGCGGCACGGGTGGCAGTCGTCAACCGCTGATGCCGTGCAAAGATGTTATCAAGCCCTTCCGCTTTCATCATTCTCAGCGCGGCTTGCAGCCCAAAGAAAAGATTCACAGGCGGCGTAAACGGAGTTGTATTCTTGGCGGCGTCTTTGCGGTACTTGCCCAAATCCAGATAAAAGCGCGGCAGCTTTGCGGTGGCGTATGCCTGCCATGCGCGTGGACTGACGACCACAAAGCCTAATCCAGGAGGAATCATGTAGCCTTTCTGCGACCCGGATGCCACGACATCAAGTCCCCATTCATCCACTGGAACATTGATGGCTCCCAAGCTAGTCACGGTATCCACAATAATCAGCGCTTCGCCATGCGCTTTGACGTAGCGGTTGATTGTTTCTAGGTCATTGAGCACCCCGGTCGATGTCTCGCTGTGGGTGATAATGACGGCTTTAATTGTTTTCTCGGTATCCGCCTCTAAGACACTCCGAAACGTCTCTGGGTCCAGCGCCTGACCCCAGTCTGCCGTAATCGTCTCTACTTGAAGCCCAAATGCTTTGCTCAGCTCTGCCCAACGATCGCCAAATTTTCCATTGCAGCCCACCAACACTCGATCGCCAGGGCTGAGGAAGTTAATGATGCCTGCTTCCATAGCGCCCGTACCACTGGCGGACAAAATGAGCACGTCGTTCTGAGTTTGGTGAAGCCACTTCAGGTTTTCAATCACCTCGGCGACAATCTTGGAGAAGTCACCGCTGCGGTGCCCGATCGGGTGCTTTGCCATTGCGAGAAGAACCTGCTCTGGCACCGGCGTCGGACCGGGAATCATTAGCATTAGCTTATCGTCCATGGCTCTGCCCCGAAATTAAAATTCAATTGGCTGCATAATCCAGGATTACACACTTTGGCAGCAATAAGGCTGAGGAACGATTGAGTTTTCAGCGATTAGCGCTGAAGTGTGATGCGTCAGTTGCAGATAGAACCCGCCGAATTTCTTGCCGTTATTTAACGGCGATCGATCAATTTATTCATGGAAACGCTGAGATTTTAATATTAAGTAGACTGTGTACGGTTAGTCCTCCGCCTTGCCCCAATGCTCGACAGCCACATTCATCTCATCAACACAGCAACTGCACAAGCATTCCCGGCTGCTCCTGAAGGGACAGTGTTAAAGTCGAGCGCTGGCTTGGGTTGGCGAGGCATTACAGTAGAACTTCACTCGCTGCCGCCCGTTGAATACCCCGAACATTATGTCCAGGGGCATCGCCTGGCAGTTGTGCATCGGGGCAAGCCCATCACCTACGAATGGAAAGACGGCGATCGCTGGAAGAGCGTGCGAGCACATCCTGGAATCTTTTTCTTGCAGTCTCATGGTGATGTGAACGCTCCACGCTGGTTTGAACCGTTTGAAACCGTTGCGATCGCCCTCGATCCCTCGTTCATTGCTCAAAGTTTTCGAGATTCAATTGTCCCCGAACGCATCCGCCTTCAAGAGCGGCGGGCAGAGTTTGATGGAATCGTGGCGGGGTTTGCCAGGCAGTTTGAGGATGAATTAACCAACGGTACCTATGGCGGTGCGCTCTATGGAGAATCATTAGCGCTGGCATTTTCGCTGTATTTGCTGGAGCGACACAGCGAAAATGCTCAACCACTACCGCGTCCACGCGGCAAACTTTCATCGCTCCAACTGCGCGACGTGATCGAGTATGCTCACGTCAATTTATCTCGATCGCTCAGTTTGACGGAGTTAGCAGAACATCTCAATCTCAGTACCTTTCATTTTGCGCGTCTGTTCAAAAACTCCCTGGGGCTATCTCCGCATCAGTATGTCCTGCAAAATCGTGTAGAACGAGCCAAGAAGTTAATTTCGGTTTCTGCTAGTCCCAATCTCAGCGACATCGCTTTACACGTCGGTTTCTACGACCAAGCGCATTTTGGGAAAGCCTTCAAACGAGTGGTTGGTGTTTCCCCAAAAGCCTTTTCTAGGCTGCAAGCGAGTTGAGCAAGAATTTACTAGTTTACCGATCGCTAGCATCAGTAAGCTGACCTCAGAGTTGAGGA
>NZ_JACJPG010000339.1 GCF_014695955.1 Leptolyngbya sp. FACHB-36
GAAACTTGCGGCAACGTTGGGATCTCGGATGACATGTCCAACGTTAGAGTGTCCGTAAAGCCCACCCGTTGTCAGGTTGGTGGAACCTGTCCAGACTTGCGTAGGTTGCCCATCTTCTAACAGCACAATAAATTTGTTGTGGGCAATGTAGCTAGGATTTGCTTGGCGCGGAATGGTTAGAGCGGTGATGTTTGCTTGGTCGCTCGCGTCGCGATTTTTCTGATTCGGGTAGTTTTGCGAGTTCGGCTTGGCATCGACGACAATCTTTACGTCGGCACCGGATTTACTGGCCGCTCCAAACGCTTGCAGCACGGGTAGATGCTGAAATTCGTAGACCGCTGCCCGTAAGGCATACCGCTTGCCGTTTGCTTGCTCAATGAACGCCAATAGACCTTCCACCAACCCCCGCGAGAGCCACGTCCACGCCTTTCCGTCTGGCACCTGATCAGGCGATCGATTCTTAAACTTACGAGCGTACGCCTGCGATGCTGCAGTTCCGCGATTGAAGTACACCGCATGGGTGCCTGTGGCTTCGTCTTCGGTACGGACCCGAACTTCTACCGAGTCGCCTTGCTCCAGTCGTTTCGGCTTGCCTCGCATCGCCACAATGCGGTAGGTGTACTCGTGATTTGGTTTAGCAGTAAAGTCACCCCAAAAGAATGCCTGTATCGGATGTTCCAGCGTTGAAACCAAGCTGCCCGGCGGCAAACCCGGATCGGTTTCTTTGAACGTCTTAAAGCCCTTGAGCCAGAAGCGCTCGTCTTCGGTATGATCCGTGCGCTCGATCGCAAATCCCAGCACGCCATTCCGCTTCGCATCACTGAGGTTTATCCCCAGCAGCACGACATAAGAGCCTGCGATCGCCTGCACCGACACTGCACCCTTCGTTGCTTTTGCTTTCACGAGTTAACTCCAGTTAAGTGATTGGGGATTAGTCGTTAGTTATTGATAAATTAGCTGTCAGCACTTGTCGATTCGTGGCTCTATAAATCGACTTACACAAATCTCGGAGGCTTTAACTAAGAGTCCAGCATCGTAACCAATAGAGCGACTTAAACCTCCGAGGTTTTGGTCAACTGCGTAAGTTCTGAAAGCAACGCTTTCTTGCTAGAAAATCCTACGAACGACTAACAACTAGCGATTACAGGGTCCCGTTGTTCTACTATCTCCCGGCGTGGCATCTGGATAAAATGTCCGAATTGAATTATCTTTCTTGACAAATACTGCTTGGAAAGGCTTGACCGACGTATCAGAAACTGTGTACAAGCAGGCAACAGATTCTCCTCTAGGAGCGCTGCTGGGAACTTTGAACTGCTTGAACGCTTGGGTTGTGTCAATAAGTAGTCGTTGCGCGTTGAGAGCATAAGAATAGCCTTTGATGCGATGTTCTGCGACGAGACGATCGTTCTGCACGATCGCAACTCCAAGGGTATAAATAGCTCCGTCTACCACTTCTTCTGCGGCATCTTGTCCTTTGGAGGTGCGGGTAATGCGTCCACCAATGCCTTCGTTTTGCAGTGTGAGATAGCGACCGTGGAAGTGCAATCCGCCGATGCTGTTGCCATCTTTCTCGCCACAGAAGATGTGCTTGAAGCCTTTGTACTTAAACCAAATGGTGGTTAGGTCATCGAGAAACTGAGCATCGGAGCGGCGACCGGGGAAGAGTTCGCCACCCGTTGCCTGCTTCAGCTTGCTTACCACGTCTGGGTAGAACGAAATTAACTGTCTAAACGACTTATCGCTAACGGAGGCATCAAATCCAGAGCCGCACAGCGCCAGAATTTTCTGGTCAAATGACTCTAGTTTGGGCGGTGGTGGGGTAATGTCTCGCGGTTGCGAATCGTTCTCGACTGGAACGGGATTGGTCTCGTTGTCGAAAAATGGCAGCAGAGCGCTGGGACTAGTTCGTGGTGTTGGCTGTGGCGATCGACCAGGAGTAGGAGCGGGAGAGCCGTTTGCTGCTTGGAACTCTCCACAGGACACGCTTACCCAACGCTGCACCGGACTGGCACCGGGAACTCTCAGGAGAATATACGATCGTTGCTGACTGTTAAATCCAACCGTCTGGTACCGCTCGCCAACCGTAAGCTGGACGCTATCAGGATTTTGACCCCTGATCGTCTGCTGCGCAGGGCAGGGCTGAGTTGCCGTGAAGGTGCCAGATGCGGGAATCTGCGCCTGCGCGAGTTCTGCAACCCAAGACATTGTGAGAGTAAGAGTTGCCGCGGCGATCGAAAAAACAGTGCGTCTACGTGAATTCAAGGGGGGCATTGAATGACTCCTAGAGCAAAAATGGTGTACCCACGGCAGTTATTACACGTAGAAAACCATTCATTCGGTTACTCTGTTAGAAAAGTTTATAGCTTGAGCTGAATTAATAACCTTTTCTTAACCAAGCGCTAGGTTGTTGATAGTTCGATGAAGCCAAAAGCATGAGGCAATTTAGGATGATAGTCGAGATTTTAGACCTCCGAGGTTTGCGGAACCTCAGAGGTCTTGGGGAGCGCTTAGAAATTGGCAACCCTAAAATTGAATACTGCCAAAGCACTAGCCTCGCTTTGCTGCCTTAGAGCGTGTTGCCTTCGATCGCGGCTTCACCTCCGGTAGCGGAGCTGGGCTGCTCATTGACTGACCCTGCCGCAGCGTTGCTGCCTGTGACAGTAGCGACTCAGCAAACGCGATCGCCTCTTGCGCTGTTTGCCCACCTGCCAACTGTGCCAGTTCTTCCCGCCGCTGATTTGTGTCTAGCGTCGTCACCCGCACTACCGTACGCACATCTGAGGAGTTGGAAGTCGAGCTATCTTTCTTGGCAGTTTTGCCATTAGACGATCGTCCATTACCGTTGGCGCCGTTGCCCGTGTCGATCACCTGCTTGCTGACTTGAAGGTGTTGATCGGCCATCGCGGCAACGATTGGCTGGTGCGTGACGCAAAGGACTTGGTGCTGCTGGCTAATCTGGTACAGCTTTTCGGCGATCGCCTGCGTTACGCGCCCCGACACGCCGACATCAATTTCGTCGAATACCATCGTTTCAGCAGACTCTACCTGCGAAAAACTCGCTTGCAGCGCCAGCAGAAAGCGACTCATTTCGCCGCCGGATGCAATTTCCGTAAGCGGTTGCAGCGGTTCACCCGGATTCGGACTAAACAGGAATGTGACACGATCAGCTCCCAACGCAGACGGTGTCATAGGTTCGATTGCAACGCGAAACTGCACCTTTTCCATTGCCAGCGGCTTTAGTTCTGCAACCAAGCGTTCTTCTAGATGTTTGGCAGCAGTTTGGCGTCGCTGAGTCAAATCAGCGCAGACCTCCAGCATGCGGGCGTGCTTCGTTTGGTAGGTTTGCTCTAGATCTTCGAGCGATTGTCCACCGCCCGTGAGGTCTTCGACTTCGGCTTGTAGGCGATCTCGCAGGGCGATCGCGTCCGCCAGCGCAGGACCGTACTTGCGGCAAACTTGCTTCAGCTCTACAATTCGCTCTTGCACCTCTTGCAGTCGCTGCGGGTCTGCCTCAATGCTTTCGCCGTAGAGATTGACTTCTCGCCCTGCCTGCTCTACCATCGCCAGTGCATTGCTGACCAGATCCAGAATCGGCTGAATTTGGGCATCATACTCCACCATGTCCTGCAACGTCGTTTCCGCTGTGCCTAGCAGATCGGCGCAAGCTTCCGCGCCGCTGTCGTTTTGGTAGAGTGCCTGATAAACCTGATAGCTCTGCTGTTGCAGTTCTACGCTGTGGCTGAGGCGCTTGCGCTCTTGCTCTAGCTGGTCCAGTTCGTCGGGGTCACTCAGGTGAGCCGCGCGAAGCTCCCGCAGTTGGTAGTCGAACAGATCAAGCTGCTGCAAACGCTCCTGTTCAGATTTGCGCCGCTTCTCTAGAGCGTGCAGTGCTTGTTGAGCGGCAGCATGGGCAGCGGCAACCTCCGCACGCTGCTTCAGCAGGGTTTCGCCGCCGTAGATGTCGAGCCATTCTCGCTGGAGCGGTGGCTGTCCAATTTGCACTGTCTGTCCCTGCGCGGTAATCTCTACCAGTCGATCGCGCAATTGTTCCATCTGCTGCTTGTTCATCAGCACGCCGTTGATGCGCGATCGATTCCGCTGGCTACCCTGGCTGGCAACAATCTCGCGGCTGCACACAATTTCTGTATTGTCGATCGGCTCAATCTCGCGCTCTTGCAGCCACTTAGAAAGATCTGACCCGACGCGAAAGGTCGCTTCGACTAGCGCTCGCTCTGCTCCGGTTCGCACAGCGCGACTCGTGACTTTGCCACCTAGTGCCGCGTCAATAGCGTCTAAAATAATCGACTTTCCCGCACCCGTTTCCCCAGTCAGCACCGTCAGCCCTGAACCTAGTTCTAGCGTGAGACTGTCGATCAGCGCAAAATTTTCAATCCGTAGGGAGAGCAGCATGAATGCAGTTGCTATATACTAGTGGCTAATCGAGTAAGCAGTACAATAATACTAATTCAGAACGTTTTTACCGCAGAATAAATTCAATCTAGCTTCGTTCTGCGCGGCTCAAGATGAGGATGCCAGGATGGAGTAGCAAGTCCCCATCATTCCAGTCTAATTAGATGCCGCTCAATTAGAATTTGGGACTCCCTACAATGGTAGCGATCTCTGAAGCCATCACAAACGTTCTACGGGCATACGACGCTGGAAAGTTGGTTGAGACGGAGCAAATCTGGCATGGCAGTCCGGCAACTGCTTACGGTACCTTCTAGGCTCGATCGCCTGCTGGTACTAAAGCAGCGCGATCGGGCTTACACAGCGTTTAGAGAACTGGAGGTAATTCAGATGCTAGCTTTAACCCTTTCAGCACTCTTTTAGGAGGCTCTGCGAGTTTTGGTAGTTGAGCCTTGATGAAAATGCTGCTTCAGCACGTTCAGTCGAGAACAACGCCAGTAGTCAATATGGGAAGTGATTAAGCCATCTTGATTAAGCGTCAGTTCACTCCAGCCTGGAATGGCGATGCGCGGCTTCCAAGGAAGGGGCGTATTCCAGCTTAAGGTCCAATCGGTGTGGATCGTGCTTCCGGTTTGATGAATGTCGTGCACATTCATGGTGCAATCGAGAAAGACGGTTTCAATGAACGTGATCATGGCTTGATACCGCTTTACGCCACGAAATTCGTTCATTGGATCTTTGAAATACACGTCATCCGCGTAGATGCCATAGGTCTGACTGTGGGGAAAGCGGGCGTAGTCATCCTGAAGAATCTGTAGAACGTCCATTACCTTAAACGCCCCGATCGCAAAATACTGACAACGAGCCACAAGCCGAGGAAGCTAGCAGAGAAGAATAGCCCACTGCTAACCCAGAACAATTGTCCAGTCTGGTCATTTGCCAGAATTAAAGCGGCTCCAATAATCAAGGAGCCAACGACAACACTGAACGAAAGCCGATTGGCGGAGTCATCGACGCTGCGGCGAAGCGGGTCTAGGTCGCGCAGGGTCAAGTTCCACTGCAACGTTTCTGAGGTGACACGATCGAGGAGCAACTCGATCTGACGCGGCGACTGAAGCGAGAGATTTTTTATATCCAGTGCGGTGCGCAGCAGTGCGGCGACAGGCGCTTCACCAATTAGCTGACGGCGAAATAGATCCGTCATCAAAGGTTTTACTTGGTCGGGCAGATTGAAGTCTGGATCAAGTTTGCGGGCAAGTCCTTCCAGGTTTGCCAAGGTTTTAGCGTATAGTCCCATGTTGCCGGGAACACGCAAGTTGTTGGCGCGGGCAGCTTGCAGCACTTCGTAGAAGAGCTGACTGAAGTTAACCTGCGACAAGGATAAGTTGCCGTAGCGCCGCAGCAGGCGATCGTAATCGCCTTCAAGCCGCGCTAGGTTTACAGGCTGGACGGCTTCCGCTAGCTGTAGCGTTAGTTGAGTGCAGCGCTGCGGATCTAAATTGACGATCGCCAGCAGCATCTCAGTCAAGATTTGCTGTGTGCGAGGATCGAGCCGTCCCACCATGCCGCAGTCGAGTAAGGCAACTCGCCCATCTCTGAGGTAGAACAGATTGCCGGGGTGCGGGTCGGCGTGAAAAAAGCCATCGATGTAGATTTGCTGAAAGAATGCCCGAATTAGCAGCTTGACGATTTCGGCTCGCTCTGCGTCGGGATCACCGTTGTCTCGTTCGCCTGTAAACGTTGCTAGCAGCAGTGGTACTCCGTCTAGCCACTCTAGTACCAGCAGTTTTTGCGTGGTGAGGTCCCAGTAAATTGCTGGCACCATCAGGCGATCGCTGTCGAACCAGCGACTGTTTGCCAGGTTGCGGCGCAATTGATCGGTATGCTCAGCTTCGCGGGAGAAGTCGAGTTCTGCTCGCAGCGCGCCGGCAAATTCTTCTGCTAGCGCTTTAAGGTCATAGTAGCGTCCGAAATTGGTGCGGGAAACCAGTTCGGCGAGATTGCGAATTAAGCTGATGTCCTGCTCGACAATCACCTCAATGCCAGGACGCTGAATTTTGAGCGCAACTTCGCGACCGTCGATCAGCGTAGCATGATGCGTCTGGGCGATCGAGCCTGCAGCAACAGGTTGGCGATCGACGCTAGCAAAGGTGTCTTCTAGCGATCCACGCAACTGCTGCCGAATCACGATTTCTACGTCTTGCCAAGGAACTGGCGGCACCTCCGCCTGAAGCGCAGTTAGCTCGGTGATGTAGTCGGGCGGCAGCAGATCGGGACGAGTACTCAGCAGTTGCCCCAGCTTGACGTAGACGGGTCCTAACTCAATCAGTATGTTGCGCAGCACAGTGGGCGGCGGTAGTTGAGGCTCTTCAGCGCGGGTGCCCGTTAGCAGTCGTCGCATGTAGCCCCAGCCGTTTCGCAGTACGACCTCAGCGATTTCACGCTGGCGAGAACTCGATTGAACAAGACGGGAAAACATAGTGATTTCTTTTTAGTGATTAGCTCAAGCAGCTAGTGATTTGTTAGTGATTTGTTCTAACAGAGCAAGTAAACGTTCCTTTCGCAAAAAATTGAGACTCTTCTGAAGTTTGTTAATTACAAACAAAGTCAGGGTTTCGAAAGGTTTGCATGGGGTGAATGAGTGGTATCTTGCACGACTCGTTCACCGTGAATGTAACCGTGAATGTAGAAGAGCTAATGCAAAAACGATTTGGAGGGAGACATTGATTACCGAAATTATAGCCATCTATGCTATCACCCAAGATCTGCTTAAAGCGATAGGACATTAAGACGCCTCTGTGCCTTGCATTGCCAAATGAATGTGATTCAACAGATCTGCCATTGGCAGAGACGGAGGCAAAATCTGGGTCGCAATCTGGTGTAGAGCTGGGAAATCCATTTCATTTAGCGTCTCTAGATTGCGGCGGTGATCGAGCACCAAGATAGGTAATTTCTGCTTCAACTGCTGCAATTCGGACAGCATCGACTCGGCGATCGTCGGGGAAGAAGTTTCAGTCCAGCAAATTAACAGCAAATCGACACTTTGAGACTCAATCTGCTGAAAAACCTCTTGCCAATCACGACCTACAACAGCACGCAAACCTGCGGTTTGCAGATAGTGGGTCAAGGCTTGCAGCCACTCAGTCTCCTTTGGAAAACTGCCAAGAGTCTTCTCTAACGCTGTTTCAGAGACGCTCGCGTCGTTAGATACGGGCAAGGTTGCCATATCTAGCGCCAAAATTGTTGGGCGGCAAGCGTACCCTGCGGCAATTTGAATCACCTGTAGGAGGGCAGAGGGTTTGGCGCTCTCAGAAGCGTCTTGTGCAGCAGGTGTCGCCAGACAGGGAAATACCAGTAACCCAGACACTTGGTTAGCGGCTTGGGTTGTTTCGGGATCCAGCGTAATTAGGGGAAGCGAGGCGAGAAAGGTGTGCTGGCTAAACCGTTGAAAGTAGCTAGTGGGGTCAGACAAGGTGCTGTCCAGCAGCACGACATTGGGCTTCCAAACCCGTGCTAGCAGCTCTGCCTGCTCTAGATCATCCGATTCCAATACGCGGTATTGGCACGAATGCAGCAGTGGATTGAGATCGACGATCGACCCCCCTTCTTGTCTCGTAGTCTGCCTCTCCGGACCGAGTCGCAGCACCGTTAGTGAACTAGCGCCCAAATGTCGATCTGGCTCTGGCGCTTCTGTGATGAACTGCTTCAGACAGTGCCGTAGCGCTTTTGCCTGAACGGGCAAGCTAAGAATGTGGATCGCATGACTGGCTTTTGCCCGCTCCTCATCGACAGTGGTTGCCGTCACAACGACAGGAATTTGGCGCGTCTCCGGACTGGACTGTAGCAGCGTCAGCACATCCCAGCCTGAGAGCAGTGGCAGCACCGGATTGAGAAATAGAATGCAGGGTTGCAGACGTCGGGCTTTTTCCAGCGCTTCGGTGCCAGAACGAGCGATCGCCACTCGGTAGCCTAGCCCCGTTAGCTGCTCTGTTAAGTCATCAATCGACTGGAGCACCGCTTCCACGATCAACACGAGGCGATCGCGGGTCGCTGCTGGTGTCCGTTCTGCTGTACGACCCGTTGATTGCTCTGGTTGGACACCGAGCGATCGTAAAGACACGTACTCTCTGAGATCGCTTGTCTCAAGCGAGTTGTTCTCGTCGTCTTCAGGGGCGCTGGATGTAGATCTGGGCGGACTTGGCGGCAGCAGAATTGTGAACTGGCTGCCCTGTCCTTCTTTGGAAATAAACGTAACATCTCCACCGTGCAACCGCGCCAGTCGTTGGGTGAGCACTAGCCCCAAACCCGTACCCTCAAATTGGCGGGTCAGCGGATTTTCTAGCTGCTGAAATTTCTGAAAGATTAAATGCTGTTTGTCGGCAGGAATTCCCATGCCCGTATCCCAAATGGTGAAGGCTATCCAGCCCCCCCAGCGACTCACTTTCAAACCGATCGCCTGATCCGTGTTGGTAAATTTGATGGCGTTGGACAGCAGATAAACCAGCATCTGCCGCAGCCGCAGCTCGTCTGCTATTAAATACTCAAGATCTGACTCGATGTCCAGGGTGAACGGCGGCACTACGTTACTGTCTGCTGAAGCCTGCTTGCTCTCTAGTAATCGAAGCTGCTTTGCCTGCTCAAATGCTTGATGGCAGACTGCCGCGATCGGAACGGGTTCTAGGGTCAGCTCTAGCTGCCCAGTTTCCATGCGCGTCAAGTCCAAGATGTCATTAACCACGGTCATTAAGTGGCGACCGCTCTGGTAAATCAGTTGGGCATAGTGAACTTGCCGCTGGTTCAATTCTCCTAGAGTTTGGTCCTTCAACAGGCTTGATAAGCCAAGCACTGCTGTCAGCGGAGTTCTCAATTCGTGGCTAATGCAAGCAAGAAACTCATCTTTCAGGCGCTTTAGCTGAATCAGATCAGCATTCTTAGCGGTGAGCTCTCTGGCAAGCCGCTGCTGCTCGGTGATATCCTGCGCCAGAACGAGCCACAGCGTTTGAGAATGAGTGGGCAACGCGCGATCGCCTTCACAGGTGGCGGCTGTCTGATGGACCACTTCAGCTGGCGCTAGCGATCGCGACTCTAAAGCGTGTAGCAGTGGAGATATTCCAGCGTAGGTCTGCCAAGCTTCACGAAATCTAGGTAGCACTGATGTAAAACCGACGGTCGGCGGTGCAGCCAGTGGCTCGATCGGAAGACGCATGAGTTGCAGCACTTGCTCTTGTCCGTTCTTGAGCAAGCTGGTACGAATGTGAGTCGCTGAATTCGAGTTGAGGTCACTCGGATTGGTTGAAATGCTTTGCTGTGTCCAATCTGCATCAAGCAGGGTTCCTACCTGACTACGCCAGACAGTATTTTGAGCTAGCACCTGTCCATCACTTGTTTGCAGCATTAGCGGTAGGGGCAACCGCTCCACCAGCGCCAGCAGCGCATTGAGCGGTGTGTCGCCCGACGGCATAAGCTGCGGCAAATAAGTAGCGGCTTGACATACCTCCAGTCTGCGATTTTTAGAAGCTGAGTTTGTGAATGTCCGTGGTCTTGGTTCAGGCAGGTGGGTGAGCAGAAACTCCAAGAGGCACGATCGTTCCAGTAGTCCGATGAATGCTCCACGACTGTCCGTTAAGACAGCCTGTGTCCGAGGTTGTGACTTTAAACGAGCAAAAAAATCACTCAGCGATACGTTGTCTGTCACAGCAAGGAGCGGCTCAATTACGCTAGGTTGCAGACCGCTTAGAAGTGGACTTGCACCTTTGGCGTGTGAAGACTTCTTCGGCTTAACGGCGGTTAAGTGAGGAATTAGCGATTTGAGGCAAACAAGACCGATCGGGTGGTGAGCGTCGTTTACAAGCACAAGGTACTCGTGGCACTCAGACGCGTCCGCGCTACCAACGTTTAGCGCTGTGAGCGCCTCTGCTAAGTTCACCGCTCCTGTACAGACTGGAACAGGCTTGACAAATTCACGAAAAGAGTTGTTGAGCGGGAACATGAGGACCCTGCCAATCAGCAGATGATGTAGTGAGTAGCCCTGAACTAAGCCTGAATTAATGGCAACCGCAAACGAGATTGGATGCAGTTGTATTCACTGTTTGACAGGAGCATTGACATTGGATGTTAGACAGTCCCCTAGTCTGTAATAGCTCAATTATGAATGGCTCCAGGGGCTTATTAGTTTGTCGTTATAATTCGTAGGGTGGTGCTGTCGTTCTATGATTGACTTAGAGCTGATGAAGTTTTCAGGTTACTGACTGAACCCTTAATACGAAACCATTTAGTAAGCCGCTAGTACTCCTGTGTTGTGCGTGTCCAGGTCGAGCTAGGTTAATACAGCCTGTTATACAGCTTTGTCGTTTCAACTATTGATTGCTATCCTCTTTAAGTCAGATTTTCTAGCCCAGTCAATTCAGAAGGGGTTGGGTCGCGATCGCTACAAAATCGCAGCGTTTTCACTAAAAGAGGAGTTCTGCAAATTCATTGAGCAAGAGAAGCAGCAGCTAGATTGTTTGCTGCTAGAGGCGGATGCTGAGTTACCTCACCTGACAAAGTGGCTACATGGTCAGGCAACCCTGCTGCCAGCCGTGCTGATTCAGCCAAACGGTGCTGTAATCCAACCAATCCTGCCAAGCGAATCTACCGGTCGATTAAATAGTGACCCAGCATTCATTTATCACACCGCAGAGGTCCGGCTTCCGCTGGCTCAGCTAGACCGGGTAGCTCAGTCGATCGATAATGCGATCGCTCAGTTTCTGACACTGTCGCCTGTGCGTCAGACCAATTCGTCGGTTCTAGATGCTGACTTAACCCATGACCTAACCACGCAGAACTTTCTGCTGCTCCAGCAGCGTCGATTAACTGAAAAACTCAAAGAGCGACTGGGATATCTGGGTGTGTATTACAAACGTAATCCCCAAAGCTTTTTTCGCCACTTGTCTTTGCAAGAACAGCAGAAGCTCTCAGACAGGCTAAAGTCCGATTACCATGACATTGTGCTGCGCTACTTCTCGGATGATGGTACGCTCAATCAGCGGATTGACGATTTTGTCAATACTGCTTTTTTTGCTGACATTGCAGTATCTCAAGTTGTAGAGGCTCATATGGAACTTATGGATGAGTTTTCTAAACAGCTAAAATTGGAAGGGCGCAGCGAGGAAATTCTACTGGACTATCGCCTGACGCTGATTGACACGCTCGCGCATCTATGCGAGATGTATCGTCGCTCCGTTCCTAAAGACTCCTAGCAAGGCTAGACGATCGCCGCTCCAGTTGCTCAACTCTTCTTACCGCCTTAGCTGCCATGAGTCCTTCAAAAAAAACGTATGTTCTCAAGCTCTATGTTGCAGGAAACACCCCCAACTCGATCCGCGCTCTAAAGACGCTAAATAATATTTTGGAAACAGAATTTCAGGGTGTGTACGCGCTGAAGGTGATTGACGTGATGAAGAGCCCGCAGTTAGCAGAAGAAGACAAAATTTTGGCAACGCCTACGCTGGCTAAGATTCTGCCGCCTCCCGTACGAAAAATTATTGGTGACTTGTCCGATCGTGAAAAGGTTTTGATCGGATTAGATTTGCTGTACGAAGAACTACGGGATGATGACAGTGAACTATAGCAGACAGCTATAACACACGAGAGCTACTTATTGTGATAGGCACAGCGCGATAAGTTGATTAGTGAGAGGAGGTTTGCGAGAAGCAGTTACATCATGACTTCAACAAATCATGTATTGCAGGGAAACGGAGCAGGAACACCTAATGTTCAAAAAATCCGCACTATGATTGAGGGCTTCGACGACATCAGTCATGGCGGCTTGCCCATTGGCAGAACAACGCTTGTGAGTGGTACATCGGGCACAGGCAAAACGCTGCTTGCGGCTCAGTTTCTCTACAATGGAATTACCTATTTTGATGAACCGGGAATCTTTGTAACGTTTGAAGAGTCTCCCGCTGACATTATCAAAAACGCATTCAGCTTTGGTTGGGATCTACAAAAATTTGTTAATGAAGGAAAATTATTTATTTTAGATGCTTCTCCTGATCCGGAGGGTCAGGATGTCGTTGGCAATTTTGACTTATCAGCGCTGATTGAGCGGATTCAGTACGCTATTCGTAAATACAAAGCGAAGCGGGTCTCGATCGATTCTGTTACCGCTGTATTTCAGCAATACGATGCGGCGTCGGTGGTGCGACGAGAAATTTTTCGACTCGTGGCGCGGCTTAAACAGGTGGGTGCTACAACGATCATGACCACGGAGCGCGTTGAGGAGTACGGAGCCGTAGCGCGATTCGGGGTGGAAGAGTTTGTCTCTGACAATGTGGTGATTGTTCGCAACGTGCTGGAAGGTGAACGTCGCAGACGAACGATCGAGATTCTCAAACTGCGCGGAACGACTCACATGAAGGGCGAGTATCCGTTCACGATTACAAACTCTGGCATGAACATCTTCCCGTTGGGCGCAATGCGATTGACGCAGCGATCGTCCAATGTGCGCGTCTCCTCTGGAGTTAAGACGCTGGATGAAATGTGTGGCGGTGGCTTCTTTAAGGACTCGATTATCTTGGCGACGGGCGCGACGGGAACAGGCAAAACGCTACTGGTTAGCAAGTTCTTGCAAGATGCCTGTCAGCGAGGCGATCGCGCGATGTTGTTTGCCTATGAAGAGTCTCGCGCTCAGTTGTCTCGCAACGCCTATTCTTGGGGCATTGACTTTGAGGAATTGGAGCAGCAAGGGCTGTTGAAAATTCTCTGTGCCTATCCAGAATCTGCCGGACTGGAAGACCATCTGCAAATTATTAAATCTGAGATTGCAGAGTTTAAACCATCGCGAATTGCGATCGATTCGCTTTCTGCACTGGCACGCGGCGTCAGCAGCAATGCATTTCGACAGTTTGTAATTGGTGTCACTGGATTTGCGAAACAAGAAGAAATTACGGGCTTCTTCACCAACACAACGGATCAATTTATGGGATCGCACTCAATTACTGACTCCCATATTTCTACCATTACTGACACAATTTTGATGCTGCAATATGTGGAAATTCGAGGCGAGATGTCTCGTGCTCTTAACGTGTTTAAAATGCGCGGCTCTTGGCACGACAAGGGAATTCGAGAGTACACAATCAGCGAGCGTGGGCCGGAAATTAAAGACTCATTCCGCAACTTTGAGCGCATTATTAGCGGTTCTCCGACACGTATTTCCGTGGATGAGAAAAGCGAGCTTTCCCGTATTGTTAAAGGAGTGCAGCCAAAAGATGGGGAGTAGTCTGCG
>NZ_JACJPG010000034.1 GCF_014695955.1 Leptolyngbya sp. FACHB-36
ATAGAAAAAGCATTCCTACCGTAGGGATGATGCATCGGCTTTAGCCACCCTAGACGATGAACCATAGTTTCATTTTCATGTTGGAGATTACTTATGCTAAACGCTCTTTTGCTGGTGGCGCTCGGTGCTCAGGATGCGGGACTTACCCCAACTGAAGCAGGAAACCCCTGGATTAAACCCATTATCATGACACTTTCCTGTCTTCTGGTGTTATTTATTGCTGGACGGTCGATCGAGCGTCCCCACGACGGTCCCAAAATGCCGCTGCCCTTCCCCTCGCTGTTTAACAATCCCAGTGTAGGAACCTTCTTGGGGTCGATGAGTTTTGGGCATCTTCTCGGAGCATTGGCAATCTTTGGATTCTCGCCCTACTTCCAATAGAATAACCACGCTACACCATACCCGTTAGCACTGACTGGAAGCTACCAGTTCGTACCTAACCATTCAGAAGTGACGCAGTTGAGCCTTTTTTGCCCTCTAGCTCCAGGTTTGGAGAATTTCCGCTCCGGTTTTTCCCAAAATTGCAGGGCTAGGGATGCGGCGGTAGCAACGTTGACTTCTGAAGCATTCTTCTAGAAAACCCTCAGCTTCTTCAGGAAACTGGGGGTTTTCGCTTGCTAAATTACGGCAAAACTGACCGAGTAGCGCTCCGAAGTCGCTGGATATACCAAACTTTGCGCCACGGTTTCATCTAGTTAATCTCCGTGTGCTGAGACAGGGCGATCGCGTTTGCCATTGACTGAATTTCTGTGCGTTTGGATTTGTTGAAGTGTCCTCCAGCGTGCCGGATCCTTTACGTCGGTTACTGACTTGACTCTCCAGTCCACTAGAGAGTTGAGAATAGAAGCAGTTCTCCAAAAACCCTAATCGCTTCAGGAATTAGAACTTATGACTCTTCAACTTAACGTTCCTAACATGGCGTGCTCTGCGTGTAGCGAAACCATCACAAAGGCAGTGACCAACGTTGATCCCGCCGCCCAAGTCGCCGCCGATCCAAAAACGAAGCAGGTGACGATCGAAACGCAAGCCCCCGAAACCGCGATCAAAGAAGCGATTACGGCGGCTGGCTACACCGTTGCTTAAGGTTCTCATCCACGTTGGTTCAGGGTAACCATTTCCTGTTCAGGTTCATTGCGTTTTATTAGGAGGTGGTCAATGGATACCACACTCAGATTGCGAGGCATGAGCTGTGCTGCTTGTGCCAATCGTGTTGAGCAAGTGATTCGCGCGGTTCCAGGGGTTGAAGCATGCAGCGTTAATTTTGGTGCAGAGCAAGCAACCGTTATCTACGATCCGCAGCGTACAGATTTAGAGATAATCCAAGATGCTGTAAGCGAAGCGGGCTACTCTGCGTTTTCTCTGCAAGGCTCCGAGATGGTGACGGGAGAGGATGACGCTGAGAAGGCGACGCGACTGGCAGAGTTGCGTCATCTTCAGCGGAAGGTTGTTTTGGGCGGCACGATCGGCACGCTGCTGATGATTGGCTCACTGCCAATGATGACGGGGTTATCGCTTCCACTTATCCCAGCCTGGTTATCAAATCCGTGGCTTCAGCTGGTCCTTACGGCTCCCGTACAGTTCTGGTGCGGCAACAGGTTCTACAGCAATGCGTGGAAAGCCTTCAAACACCACGCTGCAACAATGGACACGCTGATTGCGCTAGGAACTAGTGCGGCTTACGCTTACTCCGTATTTGCTACGCTGTTTCCCACCTTTCTGATGAATCAGGGATTAATGCCGGAGGTGTATTACGAAACGTCGGCGATCGTCATCACGCTGATTCTGCTGGGAAGACTGTTTGAGAATCGTGCCAGAGGACAAACGTCTGAGGCGATCCGGACGTTAATTGGTTTACAGGCAAGAGATGCCCGGATTATCCGCGATGGACAAGAGGTGGCGGTGCCGATCCAATCCGTCCAAATTGGCGATGTGGTAGTGGTGCGTCCGGGTGAAAAAATTCCTGTAGATGGCGACGTGGTAACTGGCAGATCGACGGTTGATGAGTCAATGATCACGGGGGAGAGCGCCCCGATCGACAAGCAGCCGGGGGATGAAGTCATTGGAGCCACGCTCAACAAAACAGGCAGCTTTCAGTTTCGGGCAACCCGCGTCGGCAAAGACACAATGCTGGCTCAAATCGTCAAACTTGTGCAGCAGGCGCAAGGCTCTAAAGCTCCGATTCAGCGACTCGCCGATCGCGTCACCGGATGGTTTGTGCCTGCGGTCATTGCCATTGCCATCCTCACCTTTATTCTTTGGTTCAACTTAATGGGCAACCTGACGCTGGCGTTAGTTACCACGGTTGGCGTGCTGATTATCGCCTGTCCGTGCGCGCTGGGGCTAGCTACGCCAACGTCAGTCATGGTGGGAACGGGCAAAGGAGCCGAAAACGGCATTCTAATTAAAGGCGCAGAGAGTTTGGAGATGGCTCACAACCTTCAAACGATCGTCCTCGACAAAACGGGAACTCTGACTCAAGGCAGACCAACCGTAACGGATTTTATGACGACGACTGGCACAGCAAATGAACTTCGCCTGTTGCAGTTAGCCGCATCCGTCGAGCGCAACTCAGAACACCCGCTGGCAGAAGCGGCTGTGCGATATGCCCAGTCGCAAGACGTGGAGTTAGCGCCCGTCGAAGCCTTTGAGGCGATCGTGGGAAGCGGCGTCCAAGGGATTGTCTCTCAGCGTCTGATTCAGATTGGCACTCAGCGCTGGATGCAGGAATTGGGCATTGACACCCAGAGCCTACAGCACGACAAGTCGCGGCTGGAATCTCTGGGCAAAACCGTGATTCTGATTGCGGTTGACGGTGAAGTGCAAGCACTCATGGGCATTTCGGATGCGCTGAAACCGTCCTCCGCGGCGACCGTCCGCGCGTTGCAGCGCATGAAATTAGAGGTCATTATGCTGACGGGCGACAATCGCCAAACTGCTGAGGCGATCGCTCGTGAAGTCGGCATTCGGCGCGTGTTTGCCGAAGTAC
The DNA here is from genome assembly GCF_014695955.1 of Leptolyngbya sp. FACHB-36. Classification (GTDB taxonomy): domain Bacteria; phylum Cyanobacteriota; class Cyanobacteriia; order Leptolyngbyales; family Leptolyngbyaceae; genus FACHB-36. Next base: position 2,987 of record NZ_JACJPG010000034.1, read on the forward strand.
GCCCGGACCAAAAAGCCGCAAAAGTGGCAGAACTTCAGCGAGGCGGCAACGTGGTCGCCATGGTTGGGGATGGCATCAACGATGCTCCGGCTCTGGCTCAAGCCGATGTAGGCATCGCGATCGGCACCGGAACAGATGTGGCGATCGCGGCTAGCGACATTACGCTGATTTCGGGTGATTTGCAGGGAATTATCACCGCCATTGAGCTATCCCGCGCCACGATGCGGAACATCCGCCAAAATCTGTTCTTTGCGTTCATCTACAACGTGGCAGGAATTCCGATTGCTGCCGGAATCCTGTTTCCAGTTTTCGGGTGGCTGCTGAGTCCGATCGTGGCAGGAGGTGCAATGGCATTTAGCTCTGTTTCTGTTGTTACCAACGCCTTGCGCTTGCGTAACTTTCAGCCGAAGACAGCTTTGTGATCAAGGGACTTAGGTGATGCTGACTAGAAAACTGGTGTTTGGAACGCTTGCAGGTGTTGGGCTACTGCTGAGCACTGTAGGAGCCGCTGCCGCTCAGATGGCACCTGATCAGATGCCACCTGAAATGCCACATACTTCTGCACCAAGCTCATTTCAGCGGATTGAGCAACCGCTCTGGATAACCGGATCGGTGACAGCAGCAGGTTTAGCGCTAATTGGGTTGGAGATCTGGTGGTTTCTGCTCAGCAAGCCAACGTCGCGTAGGACAGCGACGAGTCAAGACACTCAGAAGGTGGTAAAAGCACCATCCAATTAATCATTCAATCATTGGGTTTAGTTTTTATCGGTTTGTTTTCTAAATGTCAGGGCAATAAAGGTGTAGTGCTTGTCGTACCAAGACACGGTTCTGTCAGCACACGCAGGAATCGCTGTGTTTTCTTTGAGCACGAAGCCAGATTGATGGGCGATCGCAATCAGCGCTTCAATGTCAGCTCTAGAAAAGATTTTCCAGCTTAAGCCAAACGGCTTGATTGAGGCTTCAA
>NZ_JACJPG010000340.1 GCF_014695955.1 Leptolyngbya sp. FACHB-36
GCGCGATCGAAGCTGGCGTTTTGCACCGAGCCAGTCGGCAGACCCACGCTGGCTTCTATCGTCAGCGCGTCACCGGGTTGCAGCATCACCGTCAGATAGCCCGGACTAAATAAGTCCTCTTGGTAATCTAAGCCGCGCTGTGCCTCTTCGGGATAGTAATAGTGCCAGTACCAAGCACCTTCGGGTTGATAGTGTCCTTGGCTCCAGCCCAGAGTCCATAGGGTGCCTGCTTTGCCGTTCTGCAACGCTTGCAGCATCACTTGGCGATCGCCAAGTATCTGAGAAAAGGTCTTGCCGGAGTCGTGAGACTGCAAGTGATGAAAGTCGCGATCGGCGATCAACGGTCGCAACCGCACGATCGCTAGGTCACTACCCTGATAGCGATACTGCACCAGCACCCGATGCCGCGGCGGCGTGTGTGGTCCACTCTCTTTCTCGCTACCTAACCCAAACGGCATTACGATCTGGCGGCTGATCTGCCAGTCTGCCTGTCCCCAGATCCAGGTGGGAATCGGTTCAACCGTAAAGGATTGCAGCAGTTGGTAGCCAGTAGGTCCAACTTCGTCATCAGTCCAGAAGTTTGTTCCCAGAGAGAAGATTTGTCCAGCAATTTCCAAGCTGGCATCCACATGAGACAGCAACAGTATCCTTCGACCGGGCGGATTCAACGCCGCTGTCAGCCAACCGTGATAGGTGCGGGTTCGGGCATCGCAAATTGTACCGCTGGCAAAGCTACCCAACCCGTTGGTAAGAAGCCATTCTCGTGTATCAACGTTATCCATTGCCTAGAGAGTCTTTTTGCGACTCTTATTCAAAATCGTTATGACTATGATATAGTCGTAGGAGTTCGTCAGTAGGCACTCAACGTGCTCGACGCAACGTACTTACCGTTCTTCAAGCTAAAGACGCACCTGATTACTAAGGAGGCTAGTATCTCATGACCCTACAAGGATGTCTGCAAGTTGGTCAATCGGCTCCTGACTTTACCGCTACGGCAGTGGTCGATCAGGAGTTTAAGACGATTAAGCTGTCCGACTATCGCGGCAAGTACGTCATTCTGTTTTTCTATCCTCTTGACTTTACCTTTGTTTGCCCCACTGAGATTATCGCCTTCAGCGATCGCTACGATGACTTCAAGAACCTGAATACTGAAGTGTTGGGTGTGTCTGTCGATAGTGAATTTTCTCACTTGGCGTGGGTGCAAACCGATCGTAAAGCGGGCGGCGTTGGTGACCTGAACTACCCACTCGTGTCGGACATCAAGAAGGAAATTAGCACGGCATTCAACGTTCTAGTTGCTGAGGCGGGTGTTGCCCTGCGCGGTCTGTTCATCATCGACAAGGACGGCGTTATCCAACACGCCACAATCAACAACCTCGCGTTTGGTCGCAACGTCGATGAAACGCTGCGAACACTGCAAGCGATTCAGCACGTCCAGTCTCACCCGGATGAAGTTTGCCCCGCAGGTTGGCAGCCCGGTGACGCAACAATGACGCCGGACCCTGTGAAGTCGAAGGAATACTTTGCAGCGGTATAGTGGCTAGCCATTCGCTATTTGTTTTGAGGTGGGTACTGCCCACCTTTTTTGTTTGTGGCAGCTTACGTTAGGGTAAATGAAGCAACTGTTGAGTTTTCACCGCACCTGAGTTTTCACCGCACCGATTCATGCTGACCTCAACCGATTTTAGCGGGCTACTGACCCAACGCTTCTTGAACAACTTGATGCCGATTCCGGCAACCAGTCCGTTGCAGATAGGAGCAACGACGCCTGATTTTACTCTGCCGAACATCACGAACGGACAGCCTTTAACGCTGTCAGACTATCGCGGCAAGCAGCCCGTGATTGTTGCCTTTACGCGCATCTTTACGGAGAAGCAGTACTGCCCCTTCTGCTTTCCGCACATTAAGGAGTTAAATGAGCGGCATCAGGAGTTTTGCGATCGCAATATTGCCTTGCTGATGATTACCAGCACCGACGACGCGCAAAGCAACATTGTCGTTCGTGATCTGAGCCTAAAAATGCCGCTGCTTAGCGATCCAAGCTGCCAAACGTTCCGCACCTACGAAACTGGACAGGCACTCGGCGCACCGCTTCCGGCTCAGTTTGTTTTGGATCGACACGGCGTCCTCCGCTACAAGCATTTGTTTTCGTTTCTGGACCACAACGCCAGCGTGGATGCGCTGCTGACGATCGCCGATCGGCTGTAGAGCTTTACCCGTTCAGCGTTTGTACAAAATCGCGATGTGCAGCAGTCTTTAGCCCAGTCTGCAACTCAGCCAGAACAGTGGCGATATTCCCGGCTAGCAGCGCGGGCACCGCTAACCACAATCCTGGAAACACGCGGCTGCGGACGATGCCAGCTTCATCGGGCAGTAGGGCAACATACGCGCCGTCTTGCAAACTGAACCAGTCAAGCCGATCGTCTTCCACTTGCCACACGAGATATTCCTGCACGCTGTTGCGGCGGTAAACCTTGAGCTTGTCATCCAAATCGTAGGATGCACTGCTGGCGGCGACTTCGACGATCAATTCTGGTGCTCCCTCAACGTAGCCGTCTTCGCTGATGCGCGATCGTCCTCCGTTGGCTGGCTCCAGTCGCAGTAGCCCGTCGGGTTGCGGCTCGTTGTCCCAGTCCAAGCGGACGGTGGCGTTATCGCCTAAGTCGATGCCCGGAGTAGCGGCGTAATACGTTCCTAGCCACGTCATGATCTGAGCGTGAGGTCTGCCGTGGTTGACGATGCGGACGGGAGACGACATGTAAACTTTTCCTTCAATCAGTTCGGCTTTTAGATTGGGCATGGCGTGGTAGCGCCGCTCAAATTCTTGCCTCGTCAGGCGATCGCCGTTCTCTAAAAAGCGCCGTTTGGTCGAAGGCTGCTTAGACATCGATTTCTCAGTTCCGGTAGGTCAGTTTCAACGAGTCTTCTAGTCCTGCACGTACTCCTGCCCGCTGAGCAGTGCCACCTCTGCCCGCTGGAACTCTCGTCCCAGGTAAGCAGCATGGTCGAGGCAAGTCACAGGGCAGGGATTGAGCTTTTCAAAAATCTGCACGCAGAGTTCTTTCGCCGTTCTGCCGCTGAAAATGGTATTCGGGGGGCGCTCTACTTTTGCGCGGGTGCCGATCGGTTCGCCCGTCTCTGGATCACAGGCTAGCCCTTTGTCATTGATGATGTTGCCGTAGTGCTTGGCATAGATCAGCCTCTCATCCCGATTGATATAGATAATGAAATAACC
>NZ_JACJPG010000341.1 GCF_014695955.1 Leptolyngbya sp. FACHB-36
GCAGTATCTCAAAACACACTTTTGGGCGCTCTGCCTACGATAGGTTGGTCGCTGGGTTTATCAGGTAAACGATCGGCATGAGCAGAACGCCTCTGAGAGTTGCGGTGATTGGAGCGGGGGTTGTGGGCTGTCTTGTGGTCCACGGGTTGCAGCAGCAAGACGACATCGAAATTTTCTGCATTGATCGAGGACCCGAGGAGAACGTACTGGCGGGCACTGGGCTGAACGTAGGTCCAAATGCGCTCAAGGTGTTGCAGCAGCAAGACCCTGAACTCGCGACGGCGCTGCAAGCAGCGGGGATCAGTCTGCCATGGCGATCGTGGGTGGCAGGATTGACCGATGGCACCGTAATACTGGACTTGCCGCTGTCCCACGTCGCAGACAACCCTGGAATTCGGATTCGCTGGTCAGATCTGTATCGCCAGCTGCGATCGCGCATTGCCGCCCGCGTCCGCTACAAAACGACGCTGCTAGAACTGGGCTACGCGGAATCATCCGAGGCAGGACCGCTGTATCTCGTGGTGGAGGATCAGGAGACGGGCGATCGGCAGCGGATCGATCGCGTCGATTTGGTGTTGGGCTGCGACGGACGCTACTCACAAGTTCGGCAGACGTTTTTTGGTGCACCAGAGCCGAAGCAGTTTGGCGTTTGCATTTACCGACTGCTAGTTCCGGCTTCGGGCGATTTGATCGAAGACTATCAGCAGTGGTTCCACAACGGACATCGCCTGTTGGCGTTTGCGATTCCGGGCGATGAGATTTACATTGCAGGTTCATTTCCGCTGGGTGAGGCGTTGGAAATTCCCGATGCGGCAAAGACGCCAGAATTTTTGTGGAACTGCTACCGACCGCCTGCTGGCTACAGCAAAGCGTGTCATTTTTTGGCAAGCGCCGTGTGTGAGCACATTGACCAGATCCACTGGGCGCGGATTCAGGAAATTCCGCTTGCGTTTGGCGACGATCGCGGACATGTGCTGTGCTTGGGCGATAGCTCCCACGCGATGTTTCCGACGCTGGGGCAGGGCGCAACACAGGCATTCGAGGACGGCTGCGTTTTTGTTGCGGAGATGCGCCGCTGGCTAGCAGCGGGTCGATCGGGTGGTGTGTCGTCGCTGGTGGCGCGGGTCGAGTCAGAACGCCGCGATCGTGTCGAGTTCGTTCAGTCTTTTTCTCGCGATGCCAGCAAGTCTCTCTTGGCGGGGTCTGACGCCGCGATTGATCTACGGGAAAAAACCCAGCCCCCATTTCTGCAACGGCTCGATCGGCTCTACCGCCAAACGCCCATTGTGGTTTAGCCTAACAGTCCATCTGCCTTTATCAGGCGTAGCTGCTACCCTGCAACGCTAACCATTCCGCCCTTCTGGAGGGGGTACTGCCCGCAAGCGGGAATAGCGGGTTCATCCAAACGCTTGGACGATCGAGGATTTGTGGGTACACAGTAGCTCCTGCAAGGAGAGGGCAGACGTGTTCAATCCTGAATTAGAACGGAGAGAGAGGGATTCGAACCCTCGTTACAGTTACCCGTAAACAGCATTTCCAGTGCTGCGCCTTCAACCACTCGGCCATCTCTCCAGGGGGTTGCGCTGGGAACACCAGCCACAGAATCATAATAATAACAGAAAACCGACCCAAACTTGGGCATTTCGTTTGTATCATGACTTCCTACACCGTCCGCATCCGCGATCGTCGCACGAACACTCTGCACACCGTTCAGGTTCCCAGAGATCGCTACATCCTCCAGTCTGCCGAAAATCAAGGAGCCAACCTCCCCTTTGCCTGCCGCAACGGAGCCTGCACCAGCTGCGCTGTCCGTATCCTCTCTGGCGATCTCTACCAGCCCGAAGCGATGGGGTTATCTCCCAAGCTTCAGCAGCAGGGCTATGCCTTACTGTGTGTCAGCTATCCTCGATCGGACCTTGAGGTGGAAACCCAGGATGAAGATGAGGTTTACGAACTTCAGTTTGGTCGCTACTTTGGCAAAGGCACGGTTCGCCAAGGTTTGCCGCTGGATGAAGACTAGAAGGCGGCAATGCGCCTGCTTTTGGGCGGCTGGGCACTCCAGAGAAATCCCGTTTTCAGGAGAATCTGCGGTGCTGATTAGCCCCATTAGTTCTGCGCTGACTCAGGCAGACTGAGACGCGGTGATGTCTGCCGTTGCCACGATCGAGCAGACATTGCCGTTTTTGTCGATAGTTGTAACCGTTATTCCGGCTAGAAAATGCTCTTGTATTACAGCTTGAACGTGCTGGAATTAGGCGCCTAGAGTAATCGAATCAACTGGAATTATAGAAGCTTAATAGAACAACCAAAGTTTCAAAACCGGCATCCCGAAACATTACACTATTCGGCGCGTAATTTTCGGGTTTGTTGGTCAATCTTGCGAACTAGCTCGAGTCCCGCTTCTGCAACTTCTTGGTTTATCTTTACTCGATCGCCCCAGTTAATCTGCTTTCCGTCCTCAATTTTTACCATCTCATGCGCTGCTTTATTCCTTGCTTGTCTCCATTGGTCAAGATCATTGAGAACGAGCGATCGTAAACTGGTGTCTGTTTCATGCTTTTCAACTGCCTTTTGAACCTGACCTAATGTCATGAAGCTAAATTCAGTTCTACTGAGCCACGTTAGGTAGCTTTCTAGGCGATCGGTAATCAAGCTTTCTTCTAGACTAATTGCTTCTAGATAAAAACCCTCACTAATCGATTTAGCGATCCATTCAAATGCCGCTTTGTATAGCTCGTAGCGCTCCTGACTAACATCGTTATTTGAGGCTCTAATTGCTCGTTTTCTGGCTTTAGACATAATGCGTCAAGCTATCGCTAACCTAACCCTATGTCGGTTTTACATTTAATTTGTTCCACCTAC
>NZ_JACJPG010000342.1 GCF_014695955.1 Leptolyngbya sp. FACHB-36
TGAGTAGGGGACACAGATTTTGAATGAACGGTTTTCGTGTCCCCATTCCCGTACCTCTTTCGAGGTCTTCTCAACCTTGATTAATTGCCTCTGGCTCCATGTACATCAGTTCCCAAATGTGTCCATCTAGATCTTGAAACCCATGTGCATACATAAACCCATAATCTTGGGGTTCCTTGTAGGTTGTGCCGCCAGCCGCGATCGCCTTGCGAATTTGGTCATCAATGGCTTCTCGGCTTTCAGTAGACAAGCACACCAATACTTCAGTATTTTTTGTTGCGTCACAAATCGCGTTTGGCGTGAAGGTTTTGAACTTCTCCTCGGTCAAGAGCATGACGAAGATATCCTCGCTCACAATCATGCAGGTAGCCGTTTCATCCGTGAATTGAGCATTGAACTGATAGCCGAGCTGCGTAAAGAACTCGATCGAGGCATTGAGGTTTTTGACGGGCAGATTGACGAAAATTTTGGTGCTCATAGTCTCTTCCGTTGAATATTGCAGGGTAAAGAATCAGCGATTTGTCGCTGCTGATTGAGTTCAAAGGGGATGCCCGCAGGCATCGTTTAGAATGAAAAATTAAGCCGCTTTCTCGCAGTTAACCATCCACGGAGTGCCAAACTGATCGACCAACATGCCAAAGCGGACAGACCAGAACGTTTGCTCGATCGGCATGTTCACTTTGCCGTTTTCTGCCAGTGCGTGAAAAATGCGTTCTGCCTCGGCGGGTTCCTCAACGCTAATCTGCACGCAGAAGCCTTGAGGGGTTTCAAAGTATCCAGGCGGACTATCAGACCCCATCAAGAGGCGATCGCCTAGCTCAAGGCAGACGTGCATGATTTTGTCATGCCATTCAGAGGGCACATGTTCTGCCGAGGGTGCCTCTTTATGAGTCATCATCATGGTGATTTTGCCGCCAAGACACTGCTCATAGAACTTGAACGCTGGCTCACAGTTGCCGTTGAACATGAGATAAGAATTGATTTTCACAGATTGCTCCTGAGGTGGTTCAGTAAGTTGGCTATGGGTTTAGCGTCAAGACAGCTTGAGAGGTGTGCGGATCAAAGGGAACAGAACAATGCTCATGCACAATTTGCCATTTGCCCTGTTGCCGCTGATATGCAGCCGTAAACCGCAGCCAAGTTTGCATCGCTGGGTGATCCTCTTCTCCTGTAAAGCGCAAGAGCCAGTGAGCGATCGCTAAGTCACCACTCACGACGATGTTGAGATCCCGTATCTCTGTTCCAAAGGAGTTTGGGAAGTAGGGTAAGCACTCCTCCCAAGTGCGGCGGAAAGCATCTGTACCTTGGGTTTGGAATGGCGGCTTACAATCGAAGAAAATGACATTTGTGGCGTAGTAAGCCATGATTTGGTCTACATCTTTGGCGCAAATGGCACGCTGCTGATCGCCGATTAGTTGACGAATCTGAGCTTCATCCTGTGTATGGGTGGTTTCCGTTGTCAGTTGAGTAACCATTGTTTCTCCTTGTGAAATTTATTTATTGGCGTCTTTCTTGTCAGAATGGCGGCTGCGCGGGACAGGCACTATTTCTCCGGCAAGCCCGCAACTTCCAGGACGGGACGAATTTCGACGGTGCCGACTTGTGCACCCGGAATCTGAGCGGCGATCGCGATCGCTTCATCGAGATCGTGAGCATTGATCAGGAAGAACCCACCCAACTGTTCACGGGTTTCGGCAAACGGTCCATCGGTCACAAGCGGCTTGCCGTCGCGCACCCGAACGCTGGTTGCAGTGGCAACCGGGTGGAGCGGAGCGGTTGTTAGATATTGACCCTTCGCGTTGAGCTGTTGCGCGAGCTGCGCGGATTCCCCATAGCAGCGCTCCCGTTCGGTGTCGCTCAGAGCATTTTCTTCCAGGTAAATCAGCAGCACATATTTCATTCGGTTGCCTCCGTTGTTTCCCCTTGTTGCTTCCTTTGTAAGTCAGTCGAACGGCGATCGCTCAGATCGACAGCTCACCAGAAAATTTTTATCATCCGTTACGATCGGGCTTGACCTCTCTTGCTTGCTTCTATCAGTCAGTCGAACGGCAATTGCTCAAATCGACACCTTGCCCAGAAATTTTTCATGTCAGGTATGGTTCCAAACGCAGAATTGAATGTTGCTCAGGCGATCGCCGCTGTTTATCGGGCTGAATGGGGGCGGATCGTCGCCATCCTGATTCGGCTGGTAGGAGATTTTGATGTGGCTGAAGAAGCGGCGCAAGAGGCTTTTACGGCGGCTGTGAATCAGTGGCAGTCCACCGGCATTCCGGATCTTCCCCGCGCCTGGATCATCCGAACCGCACGATACAAGGCGATCGATCGCCTGCGACGACGGACGCGGCTGACGGAAAAATTGGAGTGGTACGCGGCATCCGGCTTAATTCCCACCAGCGAGGAGCCAACCTACGACACTGACGAAATTCCAGACGATCGGCTGCGGCTGATCTTCACCTGCTGTCACCCAGCATTGGCGATCGAGTCGCAGGTCGCCCTAACGCTGCGGATGCTGGGCGGACTGGAGACGGATGAGATCGCCCGCGCATTTCTCGTCCCCACAGCAACGATGGCACAGCGGCTTGTGCGCGCCAAGCGCAAGATTCGGGATGCCGGAATTCCTTACAGAGTGCCAGACACGACGGATCTGCCCACGCGCATCGACGCAGTGCTGACGGTGATCTATCTGATTTTTAACGAAGGCTACGCGGCGACAAGAGGTGAAATGGTGAGGGCTGACCTCTGCACAGAAGCGATTCGCCTGGGGCAACTGGTGCGGACGTTGATGGCATCGCAGCCCGCCTCAGAAGTGACGGCGCTCGTAGCGCTGATGCTGCTGCACGACTCCCGGCGCGATGCGCGTCTAGATGAGGCAGGCGATGTGGTCCTGCTCGAAGATCAGGATCGGCAGCGCTGGAACCAAGCACAGATCGCTGAGGCGCTGCCGCTGGTTGAAGAGGCACTCCGGGGTGGAACGGGTGCGTTTGCGGTGCAGGCGGCGATCGCCGCACTCCATTGTCAGGCGGTGCGGGCAGAAGAAACCGACTGGGCGCAGATTGTTCAACTGTATGGTGTGCTGGAACGATTGCAGCCCTCGTCGATCGTCTCGCTAAATCGGGCGGTGGCGATCGCGATGGTAGACACTCCTCAGACGGCACTTGCACTGATTGACGGACTTGCTGCCGAACTCGACGGCTACCACTTGTTTCACGCTGCCCGTGCCGATCTGCTGCGTCGCATCGGAGCCTCGGAAGCCGCCCAGAGCTACGCACGCGCCCTGGAACTGGTCACGAATGACAGCGAACGTCGCTTCCTGGAACGTCGTCTACGCGAAGTCCAGCGTCTTCAATAACACGGCGCAATATGCGTTCTCCTATGACTGCGTTTCGAGGGTTATCTACTAGCCCTGTATCGAGTAGTAGGATTCCAAAGAAGACCGCCCATCCCTTGGCGCGTTGCAGTGTTGCCTCAGAAATCGTGGCATAGGCTACGATAGCTTGTTGGCGTGCGGCTCGATCGGCAAAGAGCATCCAGGATGACGATCGAACCTGGACAGCGATCGCTAAAACACATCACAAGCCCTTATTCAATTTAACTTTCTCGAATTTCTCAATGGTGAATCGTTGGGACTGATGGAGGCGTATATCACTGTTAGGGATTGTGGTGATTCTCCGAGGTGAGTTCCAACGTCATTAAGTGTTCATCGTAGAAGCGTCCGGCTTTCGAGAATGTCTCTTGCTCAGTACCGTAGATGCGGAAGCCAAGCGATCGATAAAGATCGATCGCCGCCTTTTGTTGAGTCACAACCGTTAAGTTGACTCTCCTAATCGTTTGCGCGTTTGTTGCCCAACTCAACGCCTGCTTGACCAACGATCGACCACAGCCCGTGCGACGAAATGCGGGTAAAACATAGAGTCCTCCAAGATAAGCGCGGTGCTTCTCGTTGGCTGCGGAATAGCGAGAAATCCGAACGATGCCAATCAGTTGATCGTTCTGAAACGCTCCAAAGAAGCAGCGATCGTCGCTCTCTGCGAGTCTTGCAGCAATTTCAGAAAGAGCAGGTTCATCCTCTGGCAACGAGCCGAACGCTGGCGGCTGTTCGTGAAGCGCCCGCAGACGCACAACCCGATAGGATTCCGCGTCAGCAGGAGAAAGCGCTCTGACGCGAATGGAAATACTGCTGGGTTGAGGAGCACTGGTTTGATTCTCATCCATGATTTGGCTCAGTATTCAACTTATTTACGTTGAGTCAAACCAATTGCAGGTGATTTGATACGAATTCGGAATTCGGAATTGCAGAAGCTCGATTCCGCCTACCTTTTGTGGTTTGATCTGTAGCTGGAATTTAGAGAATTGGTGTGACTCAACCTCAGCCGCGCAAAGTCCTTGATTGTATCCACGCAAATCTGGATCGAAATAGCTGCTTGGCTAAGCTAGCAGAAATTGCGCAATTGCGTTCCTATCGTTTTGCTCATGTGCTCAGACTGGTCAACAAGCGTATCACCGAATGCATCAGATAAATCTCAACGCTTCGCGATCGCTCAAACTACTCCTGCTGTGTTTGCTTTAGGGCAGCCATTGCTCTGCCCATGTATTCCCACATTGCCGTCGCTTCTGGTTCAACAACAGCGCCCCGGCTGGCAATTTCTGGTCCTTCGTGTTGGTACATCGTCTGCAACGACTGTTCAATTCCCGCATCGCCTCCAGTAAACTCCTGGATCAACGACTGCCAGCGTCGAGCTAGGGCTTGCACCGATTCGCTTGCTGGATCAGTCCCATTGGTCATTTCCGTGCGAGCTTGCTCAATCAAGTCTTGCCATTCCGCTTCGACTTGCCGAATCCGTCCCTCACCCAACAGTTCCCTTCTTTCTTTGAGATACTCTTGCTGTTCTGGGGTGTAGTATTTGCCAACCATGTTCGTGACCTCAATTAATTGAATAAACTCCTGAATCGAGATTGCCTCGGTCGATCGCAAGCGAGTGGCGATCGCCTCCAATCGAGCATAAAGCTGCTGCTGTAGCGCCATCTGCTCCTTCAGTCGAGACAGATGCAGTTGCACCACATGATGAGGTGAAAACGCGCTCTGTTCTAAACACTCTCGGATCTGCTCTAAAGAGAAGCCGATTTGCCGCAGCGACACAATTTGCTGCAAGCGAACGATGTCACCCTCGCCATACAGCCGATAGCCTGTTTCCGTGCGGTGAGATGGCGAGAGTAAGCCGATCTCGTCGTAGTAATGCAACGTCCGCACCGAGACTCCGGTTTGTTTCGCGAGATCGCCCACCTTTAATGCAACCGATCGCATCTCTTCCCTCCTTGCGGTTTAGAGACCTTCTCAATTTGTGGATGAGTCTATGGTAAAAACCTCACGCTGCGTCAGGGTCAAGAGCAGGCGCGAAAAAA
>NZ_JACJPG010000343.1 GCF_014695955.1 Leptolyngbya sp. FACHB-36
CAGACCCAAACGATCGTCAACAACGAAAGCGCAGACATTATTGTCATTTTGAACTCCCAGTTCAATGAATTAGCTCAGCATCCCGACCTCGACCTGTATCCAGAAGCGCTGAGAGACACGATCGATCAGTGGAATGAAAAGATTTATCATGCCGTGAATAATGGCGTGTACCGCTGTGGTTTTGCCCAAACTCAAACGGCGTATGATACAGCGTGCAACGAGCTATTTTTGGCTCTCGACGAAATCGATGCGGTGCTAGAAACCAACCGTTACCTCTGCGGGGACAGACTTACATTGTCAGACGTTCGGTTATTTACAACGCTGTTCCGCTTTGACGCGGTTTATCACGGGCTATTTAAGTGCAACCGTCGCAAAATTCAGGATTACCAAAACGTAGGAGCCTACCTGCGGGAGATTTATCAGCTTCCCAGAGTCGCGGCTACGTGCGACTTGGATGCGGTCAAACGGGACTACTACGGCAACCTGTTCCCGCTTAATCCGGGTGGAATTATTCCGGTGGGTCCAGATATCAGCGATCTTCTCGCACCGTCTCATCGATCGAGAGTGCCTGCTGCTAAAGGTCATGAGTAGCGATCGCCGCCATGCTTCAATCTAACCAGAGCGTGGATTTAGCCAAGAAAATTCGCTGCGTCGCTTGTTGCTGAGGCGGCGTGATGCAAGTTGTCAAAAATCTTACCTCTTCATCTTTATATCTCAACAATTGCTTAAGATTTAGCCCCCGTCAAATCGTAAGATAGGGGAGACGTGAGCGTAGTGTGGCGATCGTGAAATCCATCTCTCTTCTTGGCTCGACTGGCTCGATCGGAACCCAAACCCTCGACATCGCCGCTCAGTATCCCGACCAGTTTCGGGTAGTCGGCATGGCGGCGGGTCGGAACGTGACGCTGTTTAGCCAGCAGATCCGCCAGTTTCGCCCCAAGCTTGCTGCAATTTGCGACGCCGACAAGCTGCCAGAACTGCGTGCCGCGATCGCCGACCTCGATCCGCAGCCAATCCTGCTGGCAGGCGAAGACGGCGTGATAGAGGTTGCCCGCTACGCCGAAGCTGATGTCGTTGTTACTGGAATCGTCGGCTGCGCCGGACTGCTGCCCACGATCGCGGCGATCGAAGCCGGAAAAGACATTGCGCTGGCAAACAAGGAAACGCTGATTGCAGGCGGTCCCGTTGTCCTGCCGCTGATTCAGAAGCACGGCGTCAAATTGCTGCCAGCCGATTCTGAACACTCCGCCATTTTCCAGTGCCTTCAGGGAGTGCCCGACAAAGGACTGCGAAAGATTTTGCTGACCGCATCCGGCGGCGCGTTCCGGGATTTGCCTGTGGAGAAGCTGTCGCAGGTGACGGTTGCCGACGCGCTGAAGCATCCCAACTGGTCGATGGGGCGCAAGATTACGATCGACTCCGCCACGCTGATGAACAAAGGCTTGGAAGTGATCGAAGCGCATTTCCTGTTTGGCGTGGATTACGACCAGATCGAAATTGTCATCCATCCTCAAAGCATTATCCATTCGCTGATCGAGCTACAGGATACGTCGGTGCTGGCGCAGCTTGGCTGGGCAGATATGCGGCTGCCGCTGCTGTATGCGCTGTCCTATCCAGAGCGCATTTCGACCAACTGGGAGCCGCTGGATTTAGTTAAAATTGGCAGCCTCAGCTTCCGCGCTCCCGACCACGAGAAGTATCCCTGCATGCAGCTGGCATACGCCGCAGGTCGATCGGGCGGCTGCATGCCTGCGGTGCTAAACGCGGCGAACGAGCAAGCCGTTGCGCTGTTCCTGGATGAGCGAATTCGCTTTCTGGATATCCCGCGCCTGATTGAGCAAACGTGCGATCGCTACCA
>NZ_JACJPG010000344.1 GCF_014695955.1 Leptolyngbya sp. FACHB-36
AGCAAAATCACAAAATAGACTGCCGTTAAGCCTGTTCCCACAACGCAAAACAGCGTGGGTATGGGAAACGTAGAGAAGCTGCCTTGGAACACGAGGAACTCCGCGATGAAGCCACTCATTCCCGGAATGCCTGCGCTTGCCATGCCTGCCAGAATCAGCAGCGCGCTGGTCATGGGCAGTCCGCGAATCGGATTCAGTAAGCCATTCAGAACATCGAGTTCGCGGGTGCCGACTTTTGCTTCAACCACGCCAACCAGATAAAACAGCAGCGCCAGAATCAAGCCGTGACTAACCATTTGCGCAACCACGCCCACCATTGCCAGGGGAGTTAGCGCCGCCGTGCCTAGCAGCACATAGCCCATGTGCCCGATCGAGCTATAGGCCACCATGCGTTTGATGTCTTTTTGAGCGATCGCTGCCATCGCACCATACAGCACACAGACAGCCGCAATAATGGAGAGTCCCGGCGACACCAGTGACCACGTTTCGGGAAACAGCCCCAGACAAAAGCGCACCAGACCATACGTGCCCAACTTTGCCAGCACGCCGCCCAGCAGAATGGCGGTCGGAGTCGAGGCTTCTACATAGGCATCCGGTAGCCAGGTGTGCAGGGGAACCAGCGGAATTTTGATGCCAAAGCCAATCAGCATCACCGTCAGCAGAATCAGTTGAGTGCGCTGAGATAGCCCTTCCGTGGCGATCGCATCGTAGTCGAAGCTGGATGCGCCCGTGAGCCAGTTCAGCGCCAGAAACGCCGCGAGAATAAGGATACCGGAGACAGCGGTGTAGATAAGGAACTTCATGCCTGCGTAGTCCCGCCGTTGCCCGCCCCAAATCACCAGCAGCAGATAGAAGGGAATCAGCTCCAACTCGTAGAACAAAAAGAACAGCAGCAAGTTCTGCGCCAGCAGCGCCCCTGCCATTCCGGAGCTAATCAACAGTACCAGCGAGTAAAACAGGCGAGGACGCTGGAGCGGTTTGGCGTCTTGTCCGGCAAAGTCGCTGCTGAAGACAACGACCAAAACCAGCAGATTCGTCAGCGCCACCAGCGGCAGCGACAATCCATCTATGCCTAGGCTGTAGCTCAGCCCTAGCGTTTGAATCCAAGGTAAATACTCGACCAGCTGTGGACCTGCCGTGCTGAGGTTGAACTGCGTCAGCAGCCATAGCGTCCAGAGGAATAGAAAACCCGCGATCGCCACGGCTCCCAATCGAGCGCGACGGGCAGGAACGTCACCGGGAGTGAATCCAATTAAGGCAGCACCGACGATCGGGAGCCAGATGAGGAGGCTGAGCATGGGGAATCTTGAATGATAAATGTTGAAGGAGAACACTAGACTTCGTCGGGCGATCGCAGCAGCTCGAACGCTAATCGCACCCAGCTAATCGTTGCCAGCGTGTTACGCTCAGATGCCTATCCCTTGCTGGCTACTCCAGTGGTCACTACCAGCGTCAGATGAGACAAGAATGGAAAGCACAGCCACAGTCCCAACAGGGCAACACCTAGCAGAATCGTCAGGGCGTAGAACTGCATCTGACCAGACGTGATGTAGCGCAGGCTTTGTCCGCTAAACAGCGTCACCGTACCAAACAGATTGACGGTGCCATCGACAAAGTGCTTGTCGAACCATGACGTGATGCGAGACACCCGATCGACGCCAAACACGATGCTGTTGCGGTAGAGCGTCGGCGTGTAGAAATCGTAGGACACCAACTCTTGCAGCACTTTGACAGGGAACTTCACGGGCTTGGGGACGTAGTTGCCCAGATAAATAACAGCGGCTAGGCTTCCTCCAAAAATCGTGGACCAAATCAGCAGCAGCGCCATGTCAGTGTTGACCTCTGCCCAGCTTGGCAGCAGCGACAGCGACTGAAGCACTAGGGGCAAATGCAGCGTAAACCCAATCAGAATGGTCATTGGCAGAACCATCGACCAGTGGACTTCCGGCGATCGCAGCGCCATTTGCTTGGGTTTGCCACAGAACAGGAGGCAAAACACGCGCGTTAGCCCGAAAGCGGTTAGGGCATTTGTTACCAGCAGCACACCAATCAGCCAGGCTTGATTGGAGCCTTGCAGCCCATCTGCCAGCGCCAACAGTGCCCAAAAGCTTCCCAGCGGCGGAAAGGCAGTTAGCCCCAACGCGCCGACCGCAAACGCCAATCCCGAAACGGGACGCCGCCCCCACAAACCGCCTAGCTGGGTAACATTCTGCGTGACGCTGTTCCACACGACGGCACCTGCACCAGACATCAGCAGGGCGATCGACAGAGCATGGCTCAGCACCACTAGCAATGCTGCTTCGGTCTGGTGGGTTCCGACTGCAACAAACACCAGTCCCATGTACGCGCTCACCAGGTAAGACAGGGTGCGCTTTAAGTCAATTTGCGCCAGTGCAATCAGCGATCCGCCTACCGCCGTCAACGCACCGATGAAAATAGTTGTAGACATTACCACAGGCGATAGGGACAGCACAGGTTCCAGCTTCACCAGCACCCATGCGCCCGTTGCCACCACGACGGAGTTCCGCAAAATCGACGCGGGCACGGGTCCTTCCATCGCTTCATCCAGCCACAGGTGTAGCGGAAACTGGGCGCACTTGCCCATCGGACCCGCAATCAACGCCAATCCCACAAGGGTAATGATGGTTGGATTAACCTCTGCTGTTTGCGCCCATATCGCCAGTTCCGAGAAGTCCCACGTGCCCGCTAGCGGCAGTAGCGCAATCACTCCCATCAGCAGAAATAAATCGCCAATGCGCTTAGTCAGAAACGCGTCGCGGGCACCTGTAACCACGAGCGACTGGTTAAACCAAATGCCAATGATTAAGTACGTACCTAGCGTCAAAATCTCGAGAATAATGTAGCTAAAAAATAGGGAATCACAGAGCACTAGAGCGGTCATTCCGGCTTCAAACGCGGCAAGCAGTGAATAGAGCCGCGCCCACCCCCAGTCCATTTCCATGTAGCCCATCGCAAAAATCTGAGCCAGGAAATTCAGCCCAGTAATGACGACGATGGCGCCCACAGTCAAGGAAGAAATTTCAATTGGAATTGTAAAATTTAATCCAGCAACGTCTAACCAAGAAATTGACAGTTCGTAAGCAGGTTGATTCCAAGTCGCTTGCAGCGCAATCGAGGAATGAGCAAAGGAAATAAATGTCATCAGAGCATTTACGTACCCCGCTGGACGGGGTCCCGTGCGTCGCGTAATCGAGGGAAACCAGATTACGGACAGCGCTGCACCGATGAGGGAATAGCAGGGCACGAGCCAGACACTCTGAAGCAGGAGCGACGCCATTGGGCATACCTCAAGGTTGCGGGATCAGAAATAACAAAACCCACCAGCTCTGAGTAATCCAAAAACTCGAAGGGGTGGATTAAAAAATTTTTAAGATTTGCTGTTGTCTCTAATTTTTATCACAACCCTTGGTACAAATTGAAGCGCTAAGCCAGCAAAACCGGTTTAGCTACCATTGGTATCTGCAATGGAAACAATTAGATACAAAAATTGCTACAAACCAATGAAAAAGTGTTTGCAGAGCATGGATAGCAGTCTATGGTTAAGCGCGACTGATTAGGCTTGCCCGATCGCCGTCTAGCCTAATGACGGTCTAATTGCAGGTAGCGTAATTACGAGCAGCGCTTAAATCTGTTAACCCCTGAGGCGGTCGATCGTCGCTGGTTAACTCGCAACATTACTTCACGCGGCGATCGACGGTTAGCGGCGTTGGCAGAAACCTTCCATGTTAAGATGTATGGCAATTCTTAACTCTGTGCTGAAGAGGTTATTGATTCATGGAAGCCGCGTTGCTCTTAGCAAAACTGCCTGAAGCTTATTCCATCTTTGATCCGTTGGTAGACGTGCTGCCAATTATTCCAGTCTTCTTTCTGCTGCTGGCGTTTGTCTGGCAGGCTGCCGTTGGTTTTAGATAAACCTTATCAGTCCGAGAGGTTTTTGTAGGGCAGGCGCAAGTCTGCCCTTTTTTATGGTTGTGTGGAGTCAAGATGGCTAGCCAGTGAAGCCTACTAGCACGATCGCCAATCCCAGCAGCAGTGCCACGATAGAAAGCACTTTTCCAGCGTTCCAACTGCCGCGCCACGAGTAGTCTTTGTCGTTCATCACAATTTCCTCTTATCACACATACTGTGTATTGTCACATGCGTCCAACAGGCATAAATTGAGCCAAAGGAGGAATCCCCATTTCCATCACCCCTGACGCTGCCCTATGAGCTATTGTCTAAACCCGTATTGCAGCCGTCCTCAGAATCCAGACGCGGCAAACTTCTGTACAGCGTGCGGGTTCCGGTTGCGCTTGGGCGATCGCTATCGTCCGCTGAACCGGATCGGACGAGGCGGATTTGGCAGAACCTTCCTAGCCGTGGATGAGTACAAACCCTCCCGTCCGCTCTGCGTCATCAAGCAGTTTTTTCCGCAGAATCCGAGTCAGCAAGATCCCGAACTAGCAACGGTGCTGTTTCGACGAGAAGCGATGCAGCTAGAGCAGTTAGGTAGCCATCCCCAGATTCCTGAACTGCTGGCGCATTTTGAGCAAGCGGGGTACCACTATCTGGTGCAGGAGTTCATCGACGGGCAAAACCTGGTGCAAGAAGTGACGGAGCGAGGCGCGTTTACCGAGCAGCAAATCTGGCACTTGCTCGACGATTTGCTGCCCGTGCTGGAATTCATCCACCACCATCACGTGATTCACCGCGACATCAAGCCGCAGAACATTATTCGTCGCGCTTCGACCGGGCAGTACGTTCTGGTAGATTTTGGAGCGGCAAAAACCCTGGAAGGAACAGCGCTAGAGCGAACCGGAACGAGCATTGGCAGCGCAGAATTTACGCCACCTGAGCAGGCGATCGGCAAAGCCACCTTCGCCAGCGACCTCTATAGCCTAGGGGTCACCTGCATCTATTTACTGACGCACGTTCGTCCGGCTGAGTTGTTCGACACCGAGGAAGGCACTTGGGTTTGGCAGCGGCACCTCGATCGTCCCATGAGCGGAGTTCTGGCAAGCCTGTTAGACAAGCTGCTGCAAGGTCCAACGAAGCGGCGCTACCAATCTGTAGAAGCAGTGCTGGAGGATTTGCACGCGCCAGAAATTGTCACAGGGTTGGGAGTGGTAGCAGGGGAACGTGGGGAGCGGGGAGTGGTGCAAGCCGCTAGCGTGAAGCCAGAATTGCCAGAGACGATGCTGCCGGAAGAGGAGCGGTCCCTTAATTGGCGCTGTCAGCACACGCTAACCGGGCATCAAAGCTGGGTGCGATCGGTGGTGTTTCAGTCGAATGGAGCGCTGTTAGCCAGTGGCAGCGGCGATCGCACCGTGAAGCTGTGGAATTTAGAGGGAGAACTGCATCGGACGATCGCCGCGCATGCAGGCTGGGTACGGGCGATCACAACCAGTCCCAACGGAGAACTGCTTGCCAGTTGCAGCAACGATCGCACCGTAAAAGTCTGGCAGTGGCAGACCGGAGAACTGGTGCAGACGTTAAACGGGCACACCGATTGGGTGCGATCGGTGATGTTCAGCCCGGAAGGTAAGCACTTGATCAGCGGTAGCCAGGATGGCACCGTGCGGATCTGGTACGTTGCCACAGGTAAACTGCTGCAAACGCTGCGAGGACACGAACACTGGGTCACCTCGATCGCGGTCGCCCC
>NZ_JACJPG010000345.1 GCF_014695955.1 Leptolyngbya sp. FACHB-36
GTTACCCACCAGCTTGAGATGCAGTCCAAAATCTGCCGCCCGTCTTCGAGTTCCAGCAAAACGCCGTGCCCTTTCACCACCTTCAGCGGCGGCGGAGCGGTTTTCATTTGCGTAAAGGGTTGCCAGATTGGGGAGGTCATGGAAAGCGGCGATCGCAACTCAAGGTTCCTATTCTAGTGCGGCAGCGTCGCTGCTTAACAAAGTCGCTGCTTAACAAAACTGAATAGAGCCACGAGACCTGTCGCGATCGCAAACTGATTCAACTAGAGCGATCCAAGAACCGTCGATCATGAATGCCAGCGGTCAAAACGACTGCTCAAGTGATCGATTAATCCCGCTAAGATCGAAACGGACGATCGACCCAGGAGAACCCCATTGCCTACACTTGGCGTCAACATTGACCACATTGCCACGATCCGGCAGGCGCGACGAACCGTGGAGCCAGACCCCGTAGCCGCTGCGGTTTTAGCAGAACTTGCTGGAGCCGACGGGATCACGGTGCATCTGCGCGAAGACCGCCGCCACATTCAGGACCGAGATGTACGCCTGCTGCGGCAGACTGTGCGAACCCATCTCAACTTGGAAATGGCAGCGACCGATGAGATGGTGGCGATCGCCCTCGACCTCAAGCCGGATTATGTAACACTGGTGCCCGAACGTCGTGAAGAAGTCACGACAGAAGGCGGACTAGATGTGGCAGGACAAGCTGGGCGCATGGCAGACGTCGTCAACGTGCTTCAGGGCGCGGACATTCCGGTGAGCCTGTTTATTGACGCTGACGCGAAGCAAATCGATATGTCGGCAGCGATTAAGGCGCAGTTCATTGAACTCCACACGGGACAGTACGCGGAGGCAGACGACGAAACCCAACGCGCCAAAGAGCTGCAAATCTTGGCAGACGGCTGTACGCGGGCGATCGCGGCAGGGCTGCGCGTCAATGCCGGACACGGACTCACCTATTGGAACGTTTACGCCGTTGCCTGTCTGCCCGGAATGGAAGAACTGAACATTGGGCATACCATCATCAGCCGCGCCGCCCTAGTGGGTCTAGAACGAGCCGTGCGCGAGATGAAACAGGCCATACGGGGGCAGTTGTGAATCGCAGAGTCTGAGTTACGAGTTTTGAATTAACGCTGCCACATCTGGGGCAAACGCAGCCTGGAAAATCTATACTCGTTATTCGGAACGGAAACTCGGAACGGACGTTCAAACTTCATCATTCAAACACCCCTCTTCTCACCCGATTCAACCATGCAAACGTATTACTTTGTCCTTGCCAGCCAACGCTTTCTCACTGAAGAGGAGCCGATCGACGAAGTGCTGAAGGAGCGGACCCGCCACTACCAGGAGCAGGAAAAAGCGATCGATTTCTGGCTCGTGAATCAGCCTGCATTTTTAGATGCGCCAGAAATGGCAGATTTAAAAGCGACGTGTCCGCAGCCTGCGAGTGCTATCATCTCAACCAATTCTCAGTTCATTACCTGGCTCAAACTGCGGCTAGAGTTTGTGGTGACTGGCGAATTTCAGGCTCCCTCAGAAACCATTCCACAGCCGATCGCGTCCTTGGCTCCCGTTTCATAGCGTCTGTACAAGGAAACGCCAGCTTGGTTTTTTGAGGGTGCTGTCTGCCGATCGCAACGCGGTTTTAAGGAGAGGCTATGCGTCAGAATGCCCAAGTAGTCAACGTCCTGCTGAGTGCGGTCCTCGCTACGGCGGGGAGCCTGTTCGCACCGATCGTCCGCCCGCTTGCGGCGCAACTGCCTCCCACACCGCCCAGTAGTGAGCCGGCTCCCACGCTGCCGAACATGGGGACTCCAGCACCCATCTACCCTAGCTGTCCGCCGCCTTCAGGAGGCGAGTATTTGCTGCTGGTTGTTAGTAAAACGCCAGACGTGCAGGAGCGGGTGCGGCGATCGCTGCCGCCCAGTGCGTCCCCTATCCTCTGCAACTATCTGAGCGATGTTGTCACCCGCGTGGGCGGGTTTACCACCGTTGATTCTGCCAGCGCGTGGGCAAAATATCTTACGGACACGGCAGGGCTGTCTGCTTTCGTCGCTCGTCCTTCGGATGCGCCTCCTCCGATTTCTGCTGCCCCGCCGCAAA
>NZ_JACJPG010000346.1 GCF_014695955.1 Leptolyngbya sp. FACHB-36
AAGGCAAAGTCATTTTGTGTGAAGTTTGCCAGATTTGCTTGTCCAGTTGCGCCGCGCTGGTTGTCCAGGTTAGCAAGCACGCTGATGTTTCCACCATCACTCAGGTCCTGAGAGTAAACCATACGGGTTAATCCGAGGGTCGAGTTGAAGTAGACAAAAACGCCTTCGTCAGCCGTGATGTTGTCGTTGTTGGCAATGGCGCGGGCAGCGGCTCCAGCAGCAGCGAAGGGGTCCGTCAGCACAATCATGTTGCTGGCTCCAGCAATCTCGGCGGTTTGTCCTTTTTGAAATGCTAGGTTCTCAATGCCTAGATCCTGCCCATTGAATGCAAACTGGTCTTCGCCGATCGTGTAGTCCAGAATAATATCGGGTTGGTTTACCGCGTTGATGCCAGTCTGTCCCGCAGGGGCAGGAGTGCCGTTAGCAAACGCATTTCCCTCATAGAGAAACAGGTCGCGGTCCTCAGCGCCCTTCATGATATCGATGCCATCGCCGCCGATCAGGACATCGTTGCCAAACTCACCTTCCAGCAAGTCTCTGCCGGTTCCTCCAGAGAGGAAATCGTTGCCTAAGCTGCCAAATAGCAGATCGTCGCCAGCATCGCCAAAAACGCGATCGTCGCCGCGATCGGATTCAACGCGATCGTTGCCATTGCCGCCAAACATACCGTCGTTGCCGTCGTCGCCGCCCAGAAAATCGTTGCCGTCATTGCCAAGCAGCAACTCATTTCCGAGTCCGCCGCGTGCAAAGTCGTCCTGTGCATTCCCGACAAAGTCCTGATTGGGACCTTGCGACACACCGTCTTGCAACAAAGCGAGGAGGGTATCTAGCCCGACTTGTGCACTAATGCTCATGATAATTTCCTTGTAAATGGGTTGATTTGCATTCGTGGAACTGGAGCCAAGTCACGGCTAAGCGTGCTGACTTCATGTCTCACCGAGAAACTTGTGCTGCTTTTTAAAAGCAGTGGTAGTGCTCAAAACTGTCAGATGCGTTCTACACTGCCTCTGCAATGCTTCTTACAGATTGATAAAGGCTGGGAAGAACTAGGCTGAAACGCTCATACAGTAAGATTTTGGGACCGGGTATGAATGCTAGCTCTTAGGACTGAGCACACAATTCTGCACCTGTAACCTTACGATGAAGCGCGGCATCACTCTGTACCAAGATAAATAAGTTAAAGCAATTAGCCAACCTGAATATCTCAGAACTTTTCTAGGTAGGGCTCCGCTTTTTATACTGATGTATTTCAATCTGAGGAAGAAATAATTTTGATGCAAAGATAAGCCTACTGCTTGGCTTCTAAGGTATTCTGACCGCGATCGTTACGGCTTTACGTAAGCTTAATGATGTTATTTAATTTACCTAAAAGCCGTTTTGCAAGCTAATTAGAACTAAATTTCAGTAATGTTCTAATTGTGAAGACTTAGTGAAGTATCAGGTTTGACGACGGTAATCTTGCATAGCTACACAGGTGGACGACGAATCTGGATTAATTGGAACACTTCTAGAAATGGTTCTAATTAACTAGACAAGTGCGTCATCCTGCTATAACCTGAGTCATTGGATAGGTGTGGTGCTCTGTTGGTAAAGGTTCTGTCACCCATTGAAGGTCCGATTGCTTGGCGCAAATTGGATTCACTATTGATCCACAAGGAGAACTGGGTGTTGTTATTCAGGAGTCGCTGCCCTAAATTAGCAGCGGTGAGGAGTGTTCGCTTCAGGACATCGGTGTGTCAATCGCAAAACTTCTCCGAAGATTTGGAATACTGAAATGAGTAGCCGTTTGAAGATTGGTCCTCGCCTGTTTGATGGTGATCAAATTATTTCTGCTCTGGTTCAATACAAGCTCCTGGAACCCCTTGTCGGACAGGTTTTGCTCGATGAGGTGATCAAAGATGTTACGTTGTCGAAGCAGGAGCTATTTCAGACCCTAGTTGGGGCAACTGACACTCCGGTACCCGATGATTTTGGAGAGTTTTTGACTCAGTGGTGTCAGCAGAAGGGAATGACACTAGAGTATTTCAGAGCCGTGATTATGCGGGAGCTGCAACTGCAAAAATTTAAGCAGCTTCGGTTTGCTGACCGAGTTGAATCAGAATTTCTTCGCGTTAAGTCCGATCTGGATCAAGTGGAATACTCACGGATTCAGCTCGCCGACTTGTCGATGGCGCAAGAAGTGTATTTTCAGCTTCGGGATGATGGAGTGGAATTTTCTAAATTAGCTCAGCAGCATTCGTTAGGGAGCGATCGCCAAACGGGAGGGTGGGTCGGTCCGGTTCCGGTATCTACGCTTCCCAGCGAAGTGGCAGCGCTGTTTCGGTCTGAGCAAACGGGAGTTGTCTACGGTCCCGTGCCCGTCAACAACTGCTTTTGGGTCGTGCGTTTGGAGCAATTTACAGCAGCGCGACTCACGGAAGCGACTCGCACCAACTTAATGGAGCGCATGTACACTCAGTGGCTGCACGCCCAAACGAGACGAATCATTGAAGCACCAGGCGCGATCGCAGTGCAGACGGATGCGACAGAGCAAACTCGCAGACAGCCGAACCGTGTACCTGTTGCGTCAGTGGCATAAACAATTGGTGGAGGATTCGCGGCAATGACGCACGTTGATGTACCCATGCACTCGTTTCTGGCGGACTTTTTTGCCACATGGCCCTTCAATTATTTGCCTGTCGCGGTGCGGAAACAAATCGTACCCAAGCTGCAGCTATGTTCCTTTCAGCCTGGAGAAACCATCTACCCAGCTAAAGAATTACCGTCTGCGGTTCACTGTGTCGTTCAGGAGCGCGTGCGAATTGTTGGTCCTGTGTCGCATCAAAGCCCAACTCTCGCGGTTGTCGGCAAAGGCGCGACGCTGGGCTGGGACAGCTTGCTGCGTCGCGTGGCGATCGGGTCAGTTCGGGCGGCAGCGTCTCAAGCAGGCGATCGAGAAATCCTGACGCTGGCGCTGCCTGCCGATGCGTTTGAGGCGCTGGCGCTGAACTACTTGATGCCTGTGTTGATGCAGCGGGCAGGCTTGCTAGAACTATTTGACACGCTGTCCCGTGCCTTAGTGACCCTATCTAGTGCACAGCACGGCTCCTACAGCGATCGTGCTGCCCAGATCAACCTGAAAGAGGTGGTGCAGTACATCGACCAGGAACAATTGGCGGTTGTGAAACATTGGGATGGGGCAGCACCACTGGATCTACCGTCCGATCACCTCTGGCTCGTTAGCAGTGGTGAATTGCTCAATCTTCCGATCGGGTCATCAATCCGCAGCGTCGATCAGTTGAAGCAGACGCGCCTGTCTCCGTTTCCGGTGCGTTTATTGGGCATCGATCGATCGTGTTTGACATCGACAGCACTGAGTCAGAGCACTCCTGCCCGCCTTGCGCCCTCCGTTCCCCCTGTTGACGACGATCCTACTGGACCCTTGCCCGCTCCTCCTATCAGGGACTACCCGATTTGGCGAGCGTCTGCGCCGGAACCCAGCGAGGATGTCGTCGCGTGTTTTGGCATGATCTGCGATCGGTTGCAGGTGCCGTTTCGCCCAGATTCGCTACGCCGCTCGTTAAAGCAGCAAACGCTCCACAAATTTGAGCCACTGGATCTGTATCTGCGGATTGCTCAGGCGATCGGCTTGAATGCGCAGGTTGTTCGGTTCACACCTACAGCGGGTGGCATTAACCGTCTGACAACTCCGGCACTGATTCAGTGCTACGACGTGTTTGCCGTGCTGCATGATGTGACGCCCACAACAGCGGTTCTGGGGTCGCCACGCACCGGACTGTTGCAGCTTGATCCGGCGGAGTTGGCAACTCGCCTTGTAGCCGATGACCCGTCCCGCGAATCGGCTCAGTGCCGCGCGATCGTTCTGGAGCGGTTTCCAAACACCCCAACCAAGCGGTTTGGCTTCAATTGGTTTCTGCCAATGGTGCTGAAACAGCGGAGCGTTCTGGTGCAGGTGCTGCTTGCCTCGATCGTGATTCAGCTTTTGGGTGTGGCAAATCCTCTGCTGGTGCAGCAAATCATCGATAACGTGATTATCGGCGCCAACGCAGGATCGATGACTACGTTTGGCAGCTTAATGGTCACGTTTGCGCTGCTGGAAGGCGTGCTGACCATTTTACGGACGTACATGCTGATTAGCACCACCAACCGGATCGATCTGCATCTGGGTGTGGAAATTGTGCGTCACATGCTGCACCTGCCGCTGAGTTTTTTTGAGAAGCGCCCAGTTGGAGAATTGTCATCGCGGCTGTTGGAATTAGAGAACATTCGTCAATTTCTGACAGACACCGCCATCACAACCGTGATGGATGTGGCATTTTCGCTGTTTTACATCGGCGTCATGTTCCTCTACAGCGTTCGCCTGACGCTGTGTGTGCTCCTAACGATTCCGGTCATCATTGTATCCACGCTGATCATGTCCAGAATTCAGCAAAAGCTGATTCGCGTTAAGGCAGATCAGGGCGCGCAAGTGCAATCGTACATGGTGGAAGTGCTGGGTGGAATTTCGTCGGTTAAATCGCAGCACATTGAGTCGTTAGTTGAAGCAACGTGGCGCGATCGCTACGTGCAATATCTCACAAGCGGTTTCACAACCTCGGCAATCAATACCATCTTCTATTCGTACAGTAATTTCCTGAACACGGTCAGTAGCCTACTCGTGCTGTGGGTTGGTGCAGAAGCGGTGCTGAAGGGAGAACTGTCGCTGGGTGCGCTGATTGCATTTCGGATTTTGACCGGATACGTGACGGGTCCGCTTTTGCGCTTAGCGCGACTGTGGCAGCGATTTCAGGAAACGGCACTCTCGATGGAACTGCTGGCAGACATTGCTGACTCTCCAACCGAGGAAGAGCTATCGTCGGAGCGATCAGCGCTGCAACTGCCGTCGATCGTCGGACGTGTTCAATTTCACGACATCCAGTTCGGCTTCAAACCCGGACAGCTACAGCTGTCAAATGTTGATTTGGATATTGCACGGGGAACGTTTGTTGGCATTGTTGGGCAAAGCGGTTCTGGAAAAAGCACGTTAATGAAACTACTGCCGCGTCTATACATGCCACAGAGCGGCAGCATTACCATTGACGGTTACGATGTCAACAAAGTGGATTTAACGTCGTTGCGATCGCAAATTGGCATTGTGTCTCAGGATGCGGTGCTATTTCAGGGGACCATTCGCGACAATATTGCGCTGTTTGGCAGCTTCTCCGATGAGGATGTGATTGCCGCTGCAAAAATTGCGGACGCCCACGACTTCATCATGCAGTTGCCCGAAGGCTACAGTACGCAGGTCGGAGAGCGCGGTGCATCTCTCTCGGGCGGACAGCGACAGCGGGTTGCGATCGCCCGCGTTGTCATGCGAAATCCCCGCCTGCTGATTTTTGATGAAGCCACCAGCGCCCTCGATTACGAAACAGAGCGCCGAGTCTGCGAAAACCTGATGCAGCGATTTCAGGGTCGCACCTGCTTTTTCATCACGCATCGACTCAATACGATCGCTCGCGCCGATTGGATTCTGTTTATGCAGTCCGGCATCATTGCCGAGCAAGGAACCCATCAGGAATTGCTTGCCCGCCGCCAGCTCTACTACTGCCTGTATGCTCAACAGTCCCGCGAAGCATAGCCGTCACTAGCGATTCGTTATTGCTGTTGGTCATCTAGCAACAAAACGAATCGCCAGTAACAAGCAGCTACCCAACTCCCTCACGTTTCTAAAACCTAAAAAAGCCATGAGACCCCATCGATTGTTTGCCCCGTTTGAAGCCTTGCAATCGCGCTATCGCATCGTGCTAGATAGGGTAGAGGAAGACCTGGAAAGTAAAGCGACAGGCTTACCCTCCGCCGGAAATTGGACAAAACGATTGACTTGGGTAATCCTGGCAGGAATTACAGCCGGAGTGGGTTGGTCAATTTTTGCGCGGGTTGATGTTGTGGTAAATGCTAGCGGCAAACTGGAACCTGTGTCGCAGTCTCAAATTATTCAGTCTAGAGCAGGCGGGGTCGTGACGACGGTGCTGGTTCGCGAAGGTGAACCAGTCAAGCAGGGGCAGTTGCTGCTGCAACTGGACAGGACAGCGCTTTTGAATCGACTGCAAGGACTATTAATTCAGCGCAACCGCTTGATTAAAGAGATTGCAGTTTTGCGAATTGCACAGCAGGGAAAACCGTTGGCAACCTTGGGTACAAGCAAAGCGGTCATCTCCCGCGAATTAATGAATCAGGTACAAACGCGCCTGCTGCTGGTGGCTCAACTAACGGGCGACACTAGAAGTTTGGCTCCTGAGCAAATGGAGCGGTATAACCTGTATCAACGACAGTTGCGCGATCGTCGATCGCTGACCGGGTTAGAGACCTCATCCATTCAGTCAAAGATTTCTCAAACTGATGCCGAAATTGCGTCAACCGGATTTCAACTGCAAACCGAGCAAGAGCTGTTAGAGCGAATGCGTCCTCTAGCCGAGCAGGGTGCAATTTCTCGCGTGAACCTGCTTCAGCGAGAAATCACTGTCAGCAACTTGCAAAAGCAGCTGGCTCAAACGAATCTGCAAAAACGGCAGTTTGAGATTGGTCAGGTGCAGACCAAAGTTGAAGACGGCAAGGTGCTGAATGAAACGCAGCAGGATTTACAGGCGCAACTAGCAGAGTTGGATACGAAGTTTGACACGGTTATTAAAGACAATCAGCGCCAGCTGGTTGAAGTGAACTCGCAACTGAATCAGGCAAAACTCGATCTAAAGAATCAGGATTTGCGTGCTCCAGTGGACGGAGTTGTGTTTGAACTGGGACCAAAACTTCCGGGTGTGGTGACTCAGGCAGGACAAACGCTGCTTCAGGTTGTGCCAAACGAGGCGCTGATTGCGCGAGTTCAACTTGCCAATGCCGATATCGCCAGTATCAGCGTTGGGATGCCTGTAGAAGTCCGAATTGACGCCTATCCATTTACCGAGTTTGGTTCAGTCAAAGGCGTTGTCACGAAAGTAGGTAGCGAGGCAATCAAGACCAATGAGCAAACTCCCGGACCCACTGTTTTTCCGGTTGAGATTCGCCTCGATCGCCAGTTTCTAGAACGCAAAACTGAACGATTTTCGCTCACTCCTGGCATGAGTGTCGCTTCCCTAATTAAAGTTCGGCAGCGTGCTCCGATTAGCTACGTCACAGAGGAAATCACCAAAGCGTTTGACGGCATGAAATCTGTGCGTTAGCTCGTTGCGGCTAATTGCCACTAGCAATTAGCCGCTAACAAATATTGTTCTAAACGAGGAAATGACATGCATCGGATTCTACCGATTTTTGTTTGGACTGTGTGTGGATTTGCGATCGCTCCATCTATTTTCAACTCGCCGCTAACTGCACATCAGCAAAAAACGGCTCCCAGAAACATTACTGCCATGATTCATCTGGAGCCGAACGACTCACCCTATGCTAGAAAGCCAACACTGACGTGGTTTATGCTGACGCGGACCAACGGCGAGATGATTGCACCCGAAAACTGCAATTGTCGAGTGACCGCCTACGATTCTAGTAATCGACCGATCGCCCAGCAGTTGCCTCTTTCAACGATGCAAATGGAAGGGCATAAGAAAGGACACAAAGCCATTCGCACCACGATTACGTTTCCCAAGCCTGGTTCCTACACCGTTGCTTTTTCAGGGCAGGCAAAGGACAGAAGCTTCAATTCCTTTGATCTAACGTTTCCGGTCACCGTTCGTCCCTAATCAATTCATTGACGCGCCCTGATTGACGATCGCACTTCAACCCACTTATGAGGACAGCTCAATGGCTAGACTTCGGCAGCGTCCGGCTCAATCACTCCTATCACTTCTACTAGCGCCAGTTGTAGCGAGTGGTATGTGGCTTGTTTGCTCGGTTCATTGTGCATCGCCTCATTAGTGTCCTCTTAGGCAAATTGTGACGAGTCATTGTGAGGAGTCGAAGACCCTCAATGATTTAACCCTAACCCGCTTCGTAGCTCTTAGCTACTCGTCAATTTAGTTTGACAGACCACTAGCTCAGTTATTCACTTGCGTGCCAACAGATCAGGGTGTTCTCCACGTCAATTTTGGTTCTAACGATGTGGTAACCCTATGAATAGAGTACTTGACCGAAATATACCTTCTGTATTGGAAGCAGCTTTGTCTGCTCAACAGCGACAGCATTTTAAGCACGAACTAAGGCAGAAGATTCAAACCGCCCTTCAGTCTGCCAAAGAGTTAGCTCCGGATGCGTGTTTGAACGAAATCAAAAATCGCCTGTTGGCAATTCAAATGGATTGCGACGCGATCGGAAAGCCCTTTATCGTAGTCGAGGAAATTATTACGTGCGACCAATACGAGTTAGGCGGACGCACACAAGACACGGCAACGCTCTTTCGAGGTCCACATGAGGCAGCATCTGTTGCAATTTGTGTGACCCTAAAAGGTTCTTTGCTGCATCGCAACAGCAATCCCTGGCAGGTTTACCAAAATGCTGGCGATGTAAATCCCAGGTGATGGGTAATTGCTAGATTACCCATCCCGCTGAACTGGTTAAAGTGTCAGATTATCCGCATACACGAGCCGAGTTGCCGATCGCAACTCAAACAGCATGTACTCTTCCATCACGCTCCAGAAAAACGCTCGCAGAGTCTTCTGCCGCATCTTTTCTGGAATCGCATACTCAAAGGCTGAGTCGCACGGCTTGAGCTTCGCCAGATGGTTCTCGCAGCCGCATTCATGCTCAAGAAAATACCCGTAGCGGCTAGATATGCTGTCAATTAGCCGTCGGAAAGGGGACACATAGCCGCCGTGCAAGATGGCATCGAATTTTCGAGCAACGCCCAAATCTTGCTCGCTGAAACGGAACGATCGCACTTCAAATAGATCCGATCGCTGTAACGGGTGCAAGAACGTCCAGTAGAACGTAGCAGGGACATCGTAGCCAAGCTGATCAAACAAATCACTCACAATGTTGACCAGCGCCAGACGTTCGGTTTGCTGAGCGCTTTCAGCCTGTATCGCCGACTGAATTTGTTGCAAATCAGGATAGCGCTCTGGCAGAAACGCCTCACCGTAATGACACACCGCTTCCCATGCCAACCGTCTGTTTCCTTCGCAGTAAGCATCCCGAAGATGTTCAGTATCAGAACGTTCTGTAAACAGAAAATGCCCCTGTTGATGTTTTGCCAGAAACACCTGAGCCATTGCCGTATAAACGCGCGGCTCTGTCATCCATGTCCCGATCGCAATACGCTGCCAGCTTTCTGGCATGTGTTCGAGCGCAACGGCTGGCTCACCGTTAATCGTTGTCAAAGTTGAACTGGAGGTAATCATGGTCG
>NZ_JACJPG010000347.1 GCF_014695955.1 Leptolyngbya sp. FACHB-36
ACCCAGCGGAACGGATACAGCTTTTGGAAGAAAAACACGAACGCGGGAATCAGCAAGTGCTCCCAAAAGCTCTCGCAGCGCAAGCGCACCATCACCGAGGTCAAATCCAAATCCTGCTGCACCGCTTGCGTGACTAATCGGCGCACGTTTGCTGCACTGTGTTCGATGTCGGCATCCGTCAGCAAAAAGTAGTCGGGTGACGCGGTGCTAGCCGCTTGAATGCCCTGATCCATTGCCCAGAGCTTGCCGGACCAGCCCGACGGCAGCGGTGCAGCAGACATTACCTGCAACTGCGAAGTTTTGCCGATCGCCTCCGCCGTGTCTTTCGCGATCGCCGCTGTGCCATCGGTGCTGTGATCATCCACCAGAATGATTGAGAGTGGACCGTCGTAGTCCTGCATCAAAAGCGATCGCAGTGTAATCGGCAGCAATTCCGCTTCATTGCGGGCGGGAATCACAGCGCAGACGGAAGGGAAGAAAGATGTTGGCAGTGGCGAGTCGGACGCTTCGAGTTGCGGGTCCGTGCGCCAGAACTGTCCTCGAAAGACCAATAAGTACAGCCAAATGATCAGCGATAATCCGGCAAGTGCGATGCCAAAAGTGCTCATGACGCAGCGAAACGTTCAACAGACGTTGCCAAGCATTCTCCCATGCACGCGGCTCAGAAAACGATCGGCGCATCCGCTATAGTTGGTAAGCACTCATTCCTAGCATCGGGGCTATGGCATTTATTCGTCTGCAAGAAAACCTGACCATCAACACGCAGTACATTATTAAAGTCAAGTGGAAACTGAATCCAGAGCAGGATACCCTGACGGGGACGGTATTCTTGGCGGAGGACGATAAACCGATCGCCGTCCAAGGCGATGCGGCATATCACCTGTGGGACACGCTGCATCCTGAGGAGCGTCCCGACGAGCGGTTGCCCCAGCACCACCTCACCCAGCCGCATTTAACCGAAGCGCCAATCGCAGACCCGATCGCTCGGCGATTGCGGCGGCAGTGGTAGTGCGCTGTAAGATAGTCCCTGTTGGGTGTGAGGGAAAGAGGGATGCAAACGCAAGACCGCACAACACGGACCTTGCTCGATGAGGCGATCGTCCGCAGCCAGACCTACTTGTTATCGCTGCAACACTCCGCTGGCTACTGGTGGGCGCATCTAGAGTCGAATGTCACGATTACCGCTGAAGTCGTGCTGCTCCACAAAATTTGGGGCACAGATTTCGATCGTCCGCTGCACAAAGTTGAAGCCTACCTGCGACGCGAACAGCGCGATCACGGCGGCTGGGAGTTGTTCTACGGCGACGGCGGCGAACTCAGCACCACCGTTGAGGCATACATGGCGCTGCGTTTGCTGGGCGTTCCTGCCAGCGATCCGGCACTGCTGCGGGCAAAAGCGTTTATTCTGGCGCGGGGTGGCATCGTTAAAACTCGCATCTTCACCAAACTGCATCTAGCGCTGATCGGCTGCTATAGCTGGCGCGGTCTTCCCTCGATTCCGCCGTGGGTGATGCTGCTGCCGAACGAGTTTCCGGTCAACATCTATGAAATGTCGAGTTGGGCGCGGGGCAGTACGGTTCCGCTGCTAATTGTGTTCGATCGCAAGCCTATCTACTGCGTTGATCCAGCCATTAACCTGGATGATCTGTATGTCGATCGCGATGGCGCTGAGGAACTGCCGCGCAACAACGACTGGACGGATCTGTTTATCGCCCTTGACAGCGTGTTCAAACAGGCAGAAGAGTGGAACCTGGTCCCGTTTCGAGACGAAGGCATCCGCGCCGCCGAAAAGTGGGTGCTGGAGCGGCAGGAAGCCACTGGCGACTGGGGCGGCATTATTCCCGCCATGTTGAACTCGCTGCTAGCGCTGCGGGCGTTGGGCTACTCGGTCGATGACCCGATCGTCGTGCGCGGTCTGCAAGCGGTGGATAACTTTGCGGTAGAAACCGAGGACATCTACTGGGTGCAGCCTTGTGTGTCGCCCGTGTGGGATACGGCACTGGTGGTGCGATCGCTCGTAGAGTCTGGACTTGCGCCTGACCACCCCGCGCTGGTCAACGGCTGCGAGTGGCTACTGCAAAAGCAAATTCTTGACTACGGCGACTGGGCCGTGAAGAACCGCACTGGCAAACCTGGAGCGTGGGCGTTCGAGTTCGACAACCGCTTCTACCCAGATGTAGACGATACTGCCGTCGTTGTGATGGCACTAGACGCTGTAAAGCTGCCGAACGAAGGACTCAAGCAGCAGGCGATCGCCCGTGCTGTCGCTTGGATCGCCTCGATGCAGTGTTCTCCTGGCGGTTGGGCAGCTTTTGACCTCAACAATGACCAAGACTGGCTGAACGCGATTCCCTACGGCGATCTGAAAGCCATGATCGATCCCAATACCGCAGACGTAACGGCGCGAGTATTGGAAATGGCAGGGCGAATCGCAAATGGGGAGCAGAGCAACCATTCAAAATTCAAAATTCAAAATTCAAAATTCCCCCACGCCAACTCTTTCGGAGACGCTTCGCGAACACTCCTTACATCCCATGCTCTCGATCGTGCCCTCGCCTACCTCATCCACGAACAAGAACCGGACGGCTCTTGGTTTGGGCGCTGGGGCGTCAACTATATCTACGGCACCAGCGGCGTCCTATCGGCGCTGGCGCTGGTAGCACCGCAGACCCACCAAAGCGCGATCGAGCGGGGAGCCGTATGGCTAGTAAACTGCCAAAATGCCGATGGTGGTTGGGGAGAAACCTGTCGCAGCTACAATGATCCGTCGCTAAAGGGTAAGGGCATCAGCACCCCGTCGCAAACTGCGTGGGCGCTGATTGGACTCATGGCAGCAGGCGATGCAACAGGAAATCTGGCGACCAGCGCCGTCGATCGCGGCATCGACTACCTACTAAGCACCCAGCAGCCAGACGGCACCTGGAACGAATCAGAATTCACTGGAACGGGCTTTCCCTGTCACTTCTACCTGAATTATCACCTCTACCGCCAGCACTTTCCCCTGACAGCGCTAGGGCGATATCGGGAGCTTTTAGCGGTTAGCCACTAGCAGTTAATTGATGCGGCAGTCGTTCGCGATCGTTTCCCCTGTCCGAAGACTGCTGCATCGACACAGCACTTTTTCTTTTTCCAATCGATTGGGCAAGCTTTGAAGTTGAAACTTAGAAGATCACCTTCAGAAGGGCACTGCACTAATCACTACCAACCTTGAGCCTGCCGCTTTAGGGATTGTCCAGTGCCTTAGATCGTCCACCGAACCGTGCAGTTAGCCAATCTCTCACATCTGAAGGCGCGATCGTCTCACTTAGCCCGCGTCCCAGCAGCACAAACAGCACCAGCGTACCCTGAATCACACCCGATAGCGAGGACTCCAGATTGAGTCCTAGAGGCAGCTGTAAGCTGCCAATGTTGAGCGCGCTGAAGAAAAACGACACGGGCAAAATCAACCAGGCATTGAAGCCAACTAGCATCGCAACCAGCAGTGCCAGAAAGCCCAAATTGCTGGAAACGCTGGGAATCAGGCGATGAAACACCGCGAGAACTTGCAGCGATCCGGCGATGCCCGCAAACCCGCCGCAGATCATAAAGGCGCTCAGCAGTTGGCGCACCGAAGGAATCCCCAGGACATAAGAGGCACGCAGATTTTGCCCAACGGCGCGGAGCTGCAAGCCGAAATAGGTGCCGCGCAT
>NZ_JACJPG010000348.1 GCF_014695955.1 Leptolyngbya sp. FACHB-36
CCTGCTTCTACACCCGCCGTCCAGCCAGAATTAGACTATGTTCAAACAATTCTTTGGGCAGCCGCGATCGGCATCCTTGGCGGTATCGTTGCAACTGCCTACTACTTCCTGCTAGAAAATTCTATGCATCTGGTGTGGCATACCATTCCAGACGTTTTGGAACCGGTTTTTTCTGACAGTTTTCCTGCTTCAAACTATGTCTGGATTGCTGCCACGATTGGGGGATTGCTCGTTGGACTGACCCTGTATTTCATGGGGCTACCCGGTGAAGTCTCCTTTGTAGTGGATAAGGTGCACGACCCCGGACGGATCGATATCAAACAAACTCCAGCAATGGTGATTGCCTCTCTATTTTCGATCGTGGCGGGCGGGAGTGCCGGACCAGAAGCACCGCTTGTGCAGGTCAACGGCAGCGTGGGCGGCTGGCTGGCGGGAAAGTTAGGCTTAACTGCCCACACGTCGCGCATCCTCACCTTCTGCGGCATGGCAGCCGCGCTGGGAGCCTTCTTTGGTGCGCCTTTAGGAGGTGCGCTGTTTGCGCTAGAGATTCCCCACCGACGCGGGTTGGAATACTATGAGGCGCTGATTCCGGCAACGCTCTCGGCAATTCTCAGCTTTGTCGTGTTTCGCGTCACCACGGGGCTGTCGATCGGCGGCATGTATCACTTCACGTCGATTCCTCCCCTGACGCTAATGAATTTAGCCGAAGGAGCCGTGCTAGGGGCTATTGGGGCAGCAGTTGCCACACTGTTCGTCCTGATTTTTCGAGCGGTAGGGTTACTCACCCACTGGCTAGAGCACCGCACCATTCTGCTAGCAACGCTGGGTGGATTCTCGATCGGATTAATCGCGCTGGCGTTTCCTCAAACGCTGTTCTTTGGAGAGCGAGAAATTGAAACAATCATCCAGACAGGCTCCACATTCGGTGCGGCAATGCTGCTGATGATTGGGCTGGCGAAGATGCTAGCCATTAGCTGCACGTTGCATTCTGGCTTTCGCGGCGGCTTCATTTTTCCGCTGTTTTACATTGGTGCGGCAGTGGGGTTAGCGATCGCGATCGGAATTCCCCAAGTGCATCCAACGATCGGGATGGTGTGCATGATGGCAGCCGTTAACGTTGCAATTACCAAAACTCCGATTAGCACCACGGTCATTCTCAGTGTTTTGTCTGACACGGCAATGGTGCCCGTGATTGTGATTGCTAGTCTGACCAGTTTCTTGCTGACGATTAATCTAAGCATGATCAAAACGCAGCGATCGCGCACCGCAACCGAGCCGGAACAGAATCTCCAGGCACGACCACAGCTTCAGCCCCAGAGCTAAGTCAGGAGACGTGAGCCGCGATCGTCGGATTTCTGCCGTCTTTTGACTGCGTGTAGTAACGTTAGCTCCAGCGACGAGCTACGCCTGAGCCAAACTTGCCTTATACGCCGCCCAGCCGCCTAGATGTGAGATGTCGGGCCACTGGTATTGCTCCACCAACTCCCGTGGATACAGAATTGCCGTCACTACCTCACCATTCTCCAGCACCACATCACCGGGGTACATATTCGGAGGCTCCGTCGAAATCAAGTGATCGTACTGTTCAGCGGTCAGTTCGTACACTTCACCAGGAATAGAAACTCCTCCCTCTGCAACCTCGTAGATTGCCGGATGCCAGCCGTCGGCAGCCGAATGCAAGCGGTACTGGGGACGAGTCTTTGTCTCACGAATAAACGTTGCCGCTTGCAGATTTCCGTGGTCTGGCTGACCCCGCAATGCAGAGCCACAAATGAACACCCGCTTGGCACCTGAAGTCGTTTCTGTCATAGCTTTGGTAGCGATCGCCTCGTAATGTATACAAAGACTGGGTTAATTTTAGAGTTACACATTCGTACTCGTAAATAAGTTTTTAAAGCGTATGGCAGTTGCTTCGATGCTCACAGTGAACGGCGATCGCTTGATGAACAGCATTCATCAGCTAGCGGCGATCGGAAAACTGCCAGATGGTTGCATTCGCCGCCTCGCCTTTACCCCGGAAGACCAGCAAGCCAGACAGCAGGTGCGGCAGTGGATGGAAGAGGCAGGCATGACGGTGCGAACTGATGCCGCAGGCAACCTCATTGGTACTTATGCAGGACAGCAGCAAGGACCCGCACTCGCAACCGGATCGCACATTGACACCGTGCCTTCGGGTGGTCCCTACGATGGGGTGTTGGGCGTGCTGGCAGGCATCGAAGC
>NZ_JACJPG010000349.1 GCF_014695955.1 Leptolyngbya sp. FACHB-36
TCGAATCCCGGGCGACCCATAAACCCTCAAATTGTTGAGCAGCAAGGTTGCAGTTTACACGCTGTTAAGCTCTGGAAACCTCCATGATGGCGCAAAAGCGTTGGAGTTTTTTAGAGTTTGAAGTACAAGAATAAGTCCACCGTTGTCAGGACTTCGCTGGGAAATCTGCTGCTAAAACCCTGAAAGTATTTTTGCGGTTACATCCATACAGGCAACACTTGACGCTCACCTGCGTAACTGTGTGGCGGTTCTGGCTCTATAACTGCGATGTCTCATCCTCACCTTGCTCACTTCAAAAGGTGGTCAACCATTTTTCCGTTCGCTGAGAATGGAGATTTTTCGGCTATGGCCTTTTCCAATTCAGTGCGGTACACACCTAGAGAACCTATCCCCTGTCCCAATCCTTGCAGGTCTGGAAAAATCTTGCTCGCTTTCCGAAACGGAGACGGTATAGCCTGCGGCATTTGAGAACGGGGAGGGCTGAGTGTCCTTCAACGGAGCGATCGCCGCTATAGTTTGCTAACGAATTTCTCAAATGCTTGGAACTCGTTTTGCGATCGCAATGCTTTCAAGAAAGCTATTAGCTAATAGCTGCTCGAATCATTGATTTAACAAAGTGCCTCTGCTGAAAAACTGCAATAGATTCATCTGAATTTAATAAAGATTCTTCGTCTTCGCACGCTTAGTAAAGCTAGGCAATCAGATAAGGTTAGACAATTGAACCTTGCCCCAAACGTGGGCTAAACCTGGCGATCGCCGCTGTAGGCATCGCTTTTGCGAAAAAAATGTGTCATTTGAACTTGCGTTTTTCAAACGGCTGTGGCACGATGACCGTTACTAAAATACGGTTACCTGATAAGTTTACCGTGTTTTGCGAGCATGGCTGAGCCTGTGCTCGTTAATGCCTTTGACTTGCAGGTGTGAGGACTTTCATCATGACCACGATCGTAGGGCGTCCAGCTTGGGCGCTGCTTGTCATTAGCGCAGCACTCGCGCCAGTCGTCGCCAATGCTGCCCCGGTGACAACAGATGGGCAAGACCCAACTCAGTCTTCAGACTCCACTGCCCCACTAGAGCAGGTGACATCCGTTTCGCAACTATCGGATGTCAGACCGACGGATTGGGCATTTCAGGCGTTGCAGTCTCTCGTAGAGCGATACGGCTGCATTGTCGGCTACCCTGACCAAACCTATCGCGGCAATCGTGCTCTGACGCGCTATGAATTCGCCGCTGGACTAAATGCTTGCATCGATCGAGTCAATGAACTCATTGCTGCTGCCACAGCCGATCTGGTTAAGAAGGAAGATCTGGTAGCGCTGCAAAAGCTACAGGAAGAATTTGCTGCCGAACTCGCCAGCTTACGAGGTCGAATCGATGCGGTGGAAACCCGTACTGCAACGCTGGAGCGGCAGCTGTTCTCCACCACGACAAAGCTGGTTGGCGAGGTAATTTTAAGCATTGCTGGAGTCTTTGGGGACGATCGCGCCCTGAACTCCGATCAGCAGCGCGTAATTGATGCGGCACCTGCTGCTACCCGTGAAGCAGTGAGAAACGGGCTGCTCACCGCTGGGGGCAACAGCCGTGAAGTGCAAGATAACCCTGTTTTTACCGATCGGGTTCGCCTCAACCTTGTCACTAGCTTTACAGGCAAAGACCAACTGATTACACGCCTAGAAGCCAACAACACCAGTGCGTTTAATGCACCTGTCACCGGAACAGCAATGACTCGGTTGGGGTATGACAGCACCGCTCCCTTTAATGACAATGCCATCCGAGTGGGTAAACTGCTCTATCGGTTTCCGTTGGGCAGTAAAACGACGGTCACTGTGGATGCGATCGGCGGTGAGTTCTTCGACAACGTTGAGGTGTTCAATCCCTTTCTGTATCCCGCTCCAACGGGTTCCATTTCTCGATTCGGACGCCACAGCCCAATCTATCGCTTGAGTAACACTGGCTCCTACACCAACACAGGAGCGGGGCTGACGCTGACTCACAAATTTACGGACGCGCTGGGATTGTCGCTCAGCTACCTTGCTAGAAACCCGTTCGACCCAAATGCCAATGCGAGTTCTGGCTTATTTGACGGCACCTATGCAGCCCTTGCCCAGCTCAATATCCGACCCAGCCAAAACTTTGGCGTTGGCTTAACCTACGTACGCGCCTACTACAGCGGCAAGGTTAGGACTCCTAGCACAACAGTGTTTGCCAACGATGTCTCAACGGCGGGTGCAACCGGAAGCGCCTTTGCCAACCAGCCGTTTGGACTAGGGGTCGGGGCGAATACTGGCGTGGCGACCTCGGTCAATGCGTTTGGTATCGAAGCGAGCTACCGAGTCACTCCTAGGTTCAACCTGTCGGGCTGGGTGGGCTACACCGAAGCGATCGCCGAAGATGGCTCTGGCTTGGTCAATGTCAGAAAGGGCGATCGGGCAACCATTTGGAATTGGTCAGTAGGATTGGCGTTCCCTGACTTGCTTCGGAAGGGAGACCTCATCGGGATTGTGGTAGGACAGCCGCCGAAAGCGACCGACAACGACTACGGACCTACCGCTACGGGTGCCCGTCGAGAAGATCGAGATACCTCGTTTCACCTGGAAGGCTTCTACCGCTATCAGTTGACGAACAATCTTTCGATCACGCCCGGTGTGCTAGTGATCTTCAACCCGGAACACAACAGCGACAACGACACTCAGGTGGTCGGTGTTATTCGGACCACCTTCCGGTTCTGATCAACGCCAGAGAGTTTGGAATGAAGCTTTCTAAGGTCACCAAGCTTCACAGCGCGAGGAACTTTGGCGGTTGAGATAGCGTGCAGAAAAAGTTCTTTGATGACGGGTCACTGTTCGACCAGATTTACAGTGTCCAACGATCTGGCGATCGCCAAAATAGGACTACCCACGCTCAACTGCTGCGGCAGCTTGAACTGTAGGGCTAAAACTCTTGGCAAACTCTTAACCCATCCTGGCAGTGCCCTTAACGAACTCCCAGTAGTCTCACGGATAGAT
The DNA here is from genome assembly GCF_014695955.1 of Leptolyngbya sp. FACHB-36. Taxonomy (GTDB): domain Bacteria; phylum Cyanobacteriota; class Cyanobacteriia; order Leptolyngbyales; family Leptolyngbyaceae; genus FACHB-36. The sequence continues at coordinate 3,006 of NZ_JACJPG010000349.1, forward strand.
CTCTGAAATTCTGATCATTCGTACAGGTGGAAATCTACCTATGAGACTTATTGCGTCTTGGTTTCGCCAGGGGTGGGCTGGGTGCCGCAACTGGCTGCGTTGGCATCGCTGGACATTCTGGCTAATCCTGGCGATCGCCTCGCTGACACTCACGCTGGCGATCGCGCTGCTGCCCAGTCTAGCAACGTCCACTCCACGCCCCAAGGTGATTTTGATTTCGGCGGACAGTATGAATCCGACCCAGGTTGATCAGTACATCCGCCAGGGAATTTTGAGCACCGATCGTGGCGTTGGCTTGCTGCGGCGGCTGGGCGTATCTGCAAAGCAAAACACCACGATTATTCCATCGCTGACGGCTCCTAGCCATATTGCAATCGGTACGGGGTCGATCGCGTCGCGCAACGACATTAACGCCAACAGTTTTCACTTAGTTGCCAGTCCGTTTAACGCCAATATCAGCGGCTTTGGCGCACCGATCGGCGGCTACACCCTTGGCAATGGCAACGTTGCCGAGAGTGCTGAACCGACCGCCGAGCCGCTGTGGATTGCGCTTCGCAACAGCGGTAAGCGCGTTGTGGCGGCGACCTTTCCCGGAGCCGACGGTGTGGATGTGCGCGTTCCCGGTCTTACGGGTAGCCCAGTTGTGCAGTCGTCGCAGCGGCGCACGGTAGACTTTACCGTTCCGTTTGGTGCCTTTGGTGGAGCCGGAGCGCAAGGCTTTAGTTTAACCGCTGCCGACTTTACAGCGGCTCCGGATGCGCTAGTCGAGCAACTGAGTGCCGTCGGACGACGATCGTTCAGTCCCGTGTTGCAGCGAACCACGCCGGAGACGTTAACGATCGGCGGCGTCAGCTACACGATTCAGGCAGCCGTGCTCGATTCCAGCGACGACAGCCAAACGAACTACGACACGATCTCGTTCTACGATGTGGCACAAGGGATTCAGCCGGGACCGTTTACCCTGCCTTCGACCGGACCCGCCTTTATTAAAGCAGGCGATCGCATCTCCAAGCTGTTCTTCTTCGAGGGCAGTCCCACTAAGGCAGGCACCAGCTTTTACCTGACGCAACTGGCTCCAGACCTTTCCACCGTGCGGTTCACCCGCTATTCCGCAAACTTTATTCCTAGCACGCCTGTGGTTCAGGCAGACGTGGATGCCATTAACAGCAGTGTTGGCTTTTGGGCACCCCAGCCCGATTTCCGCATTCCCGAACGGCTATCTCCAGGGTTCACGAATTTTTCGGATGCGGAACTCGAAGCGATTTACGAAGACCAGGTTAATAGCTTCACTGACTACCAAACCCGCTTGGTACTGGAAGCGATTCGCCGCAATCCTGAGGCAGACCTGGTTTTGACCTACTTTGAGCAGCCGGACGGCTCTGGGCACCAGTTCACCCTGACTGACCCGCGTCAAGCAACCGATTTTACGAATCCCAATAGCATTGGTGAGGGGCAGGACCGGGACAAAGTTGCTCGCTATCAGCGCTATGTTGCCCGTGCGTACCAAGTTACCGATCGCGCCATCCAGCGCATCATTCAGGAAGTGGGGACCGATCGACGTGGTCGCCCGCTCAGCAACATTATTCTGGTCTCGGACCACGGCATGGCTCCGTTCCACACAGCGGTAAACTTGAATGCGTTCTTGCAGAGTCAGGGCTTTGACGCCACGAAGGTCCGCGCTGTCACGTCTGGACCCGCCGCCAACGTCTACATTAACTTGCAGGGACGCGAGGCAAACGGCACCGTGACGCCCGAAGAGTATGTGACCCTGCAAGAGCAGCTTGTAAAAGCGCTCAGCAGTTTACAGGACACCAACT
>NZ_JACJPG010000035.1 GCF_014695955.1 Leptolyngbya sp. FACHB-36
TCGCTTATCAAACCCATCAGACCGTTTACAAGGTGAAGCACCGGATGCTGTCAAGTTACTTGATTCAGCAACTCAAATGCCCATCTGTTCTGATGGTGCTTGCGTAAGTCCTGAGCTTGCTGATTCTCTCGGTACCGACGGGCAGCATTGCCACCGACGAACTTGGCAACCCGATCGACGCCACTATCCCCAAACCCGTCCGCTGCTATCTGAAATCCAAGGGCACGCGCAAACAAATTCCTACGGAGTCAGGGTTTGACGAATCAGCGCTGTTTCTAGAAGGTTTTTGCGTCGAGCCAATGATACTGCCGCTCGAAATCCAGGCAAAGACGATCGCACAGGCGCAATTTGGCGGCATGGCGGGCGCTTTCTGGCTCCTGGCTCCCATTAACCCGCCCTACGGCAGAGAAGGGATAGGCGCAATTTCGGAGGCGACAGAGGGCACGAAAATTACAGGATGGTTTCAGGAGGGCGCAGAGTGAAGCTCAATCTAAGCAAGCTCAATCGCGCCATTAGTCGAGCCTGGGACGGCACTATAGACGCCTATGCAGAGCAGTGCCAGGAAGAACTGACAGCAGAGAAGTGGACGTGGAACGGCACCACCAAGCGGCGAAATGGTGAAACCGTAGGCACCCCACGCGATCGCCGCGACGAAGACGAGCTATTCGACTCGCAGACCATTGTTCAAGTGGACGAAGAGACCGCGATCGTTGGCTACACAGCGGCCCATGCCGCGATCGTCCACGAAGGTTATGCGGCTGACGAGACGATTTATCCGGGAACGCCCTGGCTGCGAACCGCGCTTGAGGAATTACCTCTAGATAGAGTAATGTCGGATAAGCTACGGAGAGAGTTAAAGTGATCCGACCTACCCTTGAGGAAGTCATCAAGCGGCAGGCAGATATCGTTGCCAGGATTCAGGAGCGCTGCGATCGCACAAACCTCCCGGAAGAGGCCAGACTTCTATCTGCTGCCTTGAAGAACCATTGCACAGTGCTAGAGATTCTGCTGCGATTGCAGCACGGCGATCGCTCAAACCCAGCACCGATGGAGACTCGCTTCCGCACCTACAGCCCTGGCGCGACCTACGCCACCGAGGAAGACGATGACGAGTGAAGAGTTGCGTAATGTGCTTAAGGCCCTGCTGGTAGACGAGCTTGGCACCTACAGCCTTGCTAGCGGCTCTGTTCCGGCGATCGCCATCCGCTACTCAGGCGATATAGTAGCGAAGCAACAGACGAGCGGCCTGGAAGTTGTTATCCGCGCCCAGCCGGAGAGCGCTCCGGGCTATCTCTACGGCGGCGTGCAGCGAAAGCGGACGTGGCAGCTCTACCTGGTGCAGCGCGACGGCAAGCTGACCTTGAGAGCGGCAGTAGAGAAGATAGAAGCGCATTTTGTCGGCGCTCGCAGCGTACCGATCGGGGTTGAGAAAAACCTGGGCATCCGCGAGCAGGTCAGCATTCGGATTCCTGATTTTCAGGATTTTTCAGAGTTTTCAACCTGACCGGCTCCGCGATCGCGCGGTGCCTGCTTCCGCCTCCCCATCCCTTAGCTCCTCACTAGTGGGAACTCCAACTCGACCTCTAGAGGATCGATTGGATGTCCCAGTCCTTTGTCATTGGCGTAAAAACCAAGCTCTTTTTCACGGTAATGCCAGAAGAACTGCTGGTAGCCGATTTGATTGTCCCTCCGACTGACGTAAATATCACCGTCTCCGAAGTGATCGAGGCTGACGAAGACGAACTTACCGTCAGCGCACCGCTCACCGGACCCATTCCTGCAGGTACCCCGATTCCCCTGACTGTGGGCACAGGTGCTGCCGCCAGAACGCTCAAAGTCTACACCGCCGCACACGCGCGGATAGGTGACACCAAGCTGGAGATCGTTCCCGTGACGATCAACCAGATTCAGCGCGCAATGAAATCGGCTTCAGCAACTGACTTTGCCACCGGATCGACAGGCACCTACAAAGCCAAGCTGCGACTGCAAGGTGGAACCACATCCAGCAAGCAGATCCAAAACCAAAACACGGAAACCAAGATTTACCAAGATGGTTTGGCCTATAACACGGGCCTGATTACGGGAGCAGGCTGGACTGTTCCCTACACCTCGAACCTGCTGCCGCTAGATGATGGCTACTACCGCCTCAACTATGCTGGAGTGCGCGCGATCGAGGGCATTCACGGCTATCTGTGGCTGGAAGAGCCCCCGGCTGTTGGCTACACCAGAGGCAATGGCATCGCAGGTCTGGTGCAGCTAGAGAACTTCAACACTGAATTGCCCAGCGATGGTATAGTCTCATTCCAAACTCAGTTCCTGGGTCGTGGGGAGCCAGCTTTAACGCCCTACTCGTAAGCAAGCAATTCCTCGATCGACTATTGCCCGATTGTGCTTGAAGCAGTCGCCTTTGGCGCTGCGCAGCATGGTCGGGCTTTGTGCTGCAAATCCGCAACGGGGCGTTGCGGAAAAGGGAAGCTCCCACCGACCAAAACGCGGTGGGAACTCTGTTGCGTCAACAGATGAGGATTCCCCATGACCGTTTCACTGCCTTTTGCCGTTGCTCCTAAGCCCGAAACCGTTAAAGTGGGCAATGTTGCCTGTGGCGTGTTGGAGATTCAGAAATTTAACGATTTGACGCCCGTAGAGCGTGTGTGGATTCGCCAGCAGAAGGCAGAAATCCCCAACATTCAAAGCGAGGGCGTCAAGCTGGCAAGAAAGCTTTCTCAGACGAGTGGGCTGCCGTTGGTTGAAGTCTTTCAAGCGCTGATGGCAGGCAACCTGGCTTACCTGGCAGACTACACTGACGACGTGCTGAAATTCCTTGACGATGCAGACGAGTTCAGCCAGAAGCAGGCTGAGATTATGGCGTCGGCAATTCTGGTGCATCGTGTCTCCCCGGACTGGGAAGTCGAGTTCTGCCAGGATGAAAAGATTATTCTGCCTGAGATGGTTTCGCTGCTAGAAATCTTCGCTAATAACGAAGCGGCTCATTGGGCTGGGGTTCAATCCGCTGAGCCTGTAGAACTGACTGAAGAAGCACTGGGAAACTCCTAGAGCCAGAGCCGGAGCCGAATTGGGCGGAAATTTTCTGGCGAGTGCAGCGCGACTGGGGCCACGATCCACGCTTCTCGGCAGAAAATTTTGGGTTCCAACCGACCTGGTTAATCCTGCAAGCGTTGGAGCACGGTGCAAAGCTCCGGCAGGAAGAATTGCACATGGCAGAGTTGGGTATTGCCCAGCTCTGCGCCCTCTTTGTAAATGCAAACAGGGACCCTAAAAAGGGCGAACCTGCCAAGGCAAAGGACTTCTGCCACTTCACGCCGAAAGAATCGGAAATTCAGATCAACGGCGCTGCTTGCGATGCGTTCTTTTCATTGGCTCCCGATGAAAAGCTGCCTGCGTGGGCGCTGGCGCTGGCCCCTGTAGACAAACTGAAAGCGCAGCGGAAGAACAGACCTGCACCGAAGCCTCGCGCTTGGGCAAGCGAGGACGAAGTGCTGCTGATTTTGCCTCGCGTTAAGGGCGATCGCGCTGTCTGCTCATTGGCCTTTGTGGGCGAGAACGTCAGCGGTTTGGTAACCCTTGCCGATGTCGATTCGGGCACAGAGTTTGCGATCGAAGTGCCCACGGGCAAGCCGCGTTGGATTGTAGATGCTGAATTTGATGTAGCAGGAGGTTCTGATGCAGAAGAGGATTGAATTTGCGCTGATGGCGCTGCTGAGCCTGCTGCTGATGGGCGCGATCGCACTGGTGATGCTGTAAAAAACTCGGTCAGTCCCACAGTAGGAACCCTAACCCGACGCCGCACGGGTTAGGACATGGAATTAGTTGGAGCAATTGGATTAGAGCTACGGCTTGAGCGAAATGCGTTCGATCGCCAGTTGCGCGCACTGGAGACGACGAACCCAATTGCGCTGAATGTGCGGTTGAACCGTTCGCAGTTAAATCGGGAGCTGGGAGCGCTCACCCGACCGATCGCCCTGCAACTGTCGCTGGGCAACGCGAACGCAATTGAGCAGCAGCTCAAGGTGTTGACCCGCGATCGGGCTATCACGATTCGGACCCAGCTAGATGATGCAGCGCTAAACGGCCTCGATCGACGGCTGAAGGGCTATAGCGATCGATCCTTTAAAGTCGTTGCGCAGGTGGATGACTCGGCGCTAACGGCGCTGAACAAGCACCTGGATCTGAAGCAGAAGCACTTCACGCAGGTCAATAACTATTTCAAGTCCACGCCACTGAAGCCACGCACCGATACGAGCGGGCTGGATGCGTTGGCAGGCCGCTTGCAAGAGGTGCGCAGCCAGATTGCAGGGCTGAAATCTCAATCGGTAGAAGTCCCCGTTACGCTCCGCTACGCCAATGCAGGCAGGCCCGCGATTCCGGCCTTGACGCAGACCGTTGACCTGGACACCAGCAAGATTGAGGACTCGCTCTCGAACAGCGTGGAGCGGGCGTTTAAGCGAGTTAAGGGCGGCGGCATTGGTAGCGCGATCGGGGGACTGATCACGGCACCTCTGAAACTGGCAGGTGGAGCAGCAGGTACTCTGCTATCCGGGCTGGCCCTTGGAGCAACGCAGCAGCTCAGCACCAACCTGGGCAAGGGGTTGTCTACAGCCCTAGAAACCTCTCTCAGCCGCAGCATTGGCAGCACTGAGTTGCTAGGGGAAAAGGTCGGCGGCGCGCTGGGAGGCGCGATCGTCACAGGCTTCGGGGCAAAAGCAGGCGAGCTGGTCAAAGTCCTGGAAGCCCAGCTTGAGAAAGTCCAGGACCCCAAGCAGCGACGCAAACTACAGGCGCGACTGGAGCAGATTAAATCCCTGCCAGGGCAGACACGGGACGCGGTTCAGCAGACGATCGGACAGGAGGAGATCCGCGCCGAGGGGCTAGCGATTAGAGGTCAGCAACGGGAGTCAAAATCAGCCCGCACGCCCGTAGTCCGTGAGCAAGCAGCGGCAGAACTGAGAAGCGCCGCGCTGCAACAGGACCGGATTGATTCAACGGCTGGGCGGCAGTTTCAAATCCTCCAGCGACAAATTGAGGCGCGGCGCGGAGAGCTAGCGAAGGCCCAGGGCAAATATCAGCGGCTAGAGCAGCAGGTGCAAGTGGCGCAGAGCAGCGGCGCACCGACTGGCCAGATTGAGGCGCTAGCCGCAGAGCTGAGATCGTCGGCGGGTGGGCTGAGAGGGCTGGCAGAAACGATCGACACCCTGACCAAGGCGCAGAACACAATTCAGCAGGCGGCTTCTGAGGCGAAGGCAGCCACCTCCAGCGCCTATCGCCAGTTTGAAGCGGTCGGACCCAAGCAGCAGCCGAAAACCTACGAAGACTTGGCCCGCACGGTCTTTAAGGACCAGTTCGATGCTGATCGCCTACCGCAGCTCAAGATTGCGGATGCTTCCCTGAAAAAATCAGGTGCGGTTAGCCAATACGACCCCGCTCGCAACGCGATCGAGGTCACCAGCGAACTCTACGAGCAAATTCAGAAAGGCGCTTTAACGCCTGCTCAGGTCAAAGTTTTATCGGAAGAACTCAACCACGCACAGGACTTCGATTTTGGTTCCTATCGTGGCTTAAATGCCTCTCGCAACAATCGCATTGTGGGGCAGGCGGTAACGCCGACAGCGGCTGAGTTTGCCGAAATTGCGCCAAACCTGGGCCTGTATGCTTCCGAGCGGCGTGGGTTAGAGCTAAACGCCAAAGTCAAAGCGATCCGCAACACCCAAGAGTTTGTAGGCCAGCAGAACCAGGCGCAGACGATCGAAGGTGTGACAAATCTTGCATCTAGCAAAGAAGTTGTTGCAGATCGTAAGCGGCTATTCCAACAAAGTCTTGCCAAGCTTCAACAGCTAGCCACCCAAACAGGCGACGACGTTTCTAAGTTGATTCCTGCCTACGTCGCTGCCTTTGAGCAGGTAGAAAACAAGGTCAGCGCGATCGTCGATGAGGTGGTTGCTAACACCGAAACTATTGACGCTGCGGGACTGGAGAGGTACGGGCAGAAGCTATCAGTACCCTCGCAAGACCTGATTGGCATTGAGCAGAAGCTGGCGAAGCGGATTGCAGATCAGGAAACTCAAGCATCTCTGCGGGCTGACGAAGGATTAGGGACGGCATACCTGCCACGCAGCGTTGATGCCCCTGCTACGGTTCCCGACGAGTTTCTAAACCCTCGTATCGATCCGTTTGGCGGTGAACTAAACACCAGTAGTAATAAATACGAACAGGTTGACGGGCAATTCAGGAAGCTAGATTCTGCCAAAATTGCCGATTTTGAAGCGCAAATTGCACCCACGCGACAGCAAGCTGCGGTCAACCAGCAGCAGAGTGACCGTTTGCGGGCGCAATTAGCGAACAACCCTGCAACTCCGAATGCTAAAGGGGTAGAGCTTTCCCTCCTCAAGCAAGTCGCTAAAAACCAGAAAATTGTCGCGGATCTGGAAGCTCAAATTCAGGCACTATCACCGGACGAGCTGGAGCAGGTCGGCAAGCGATTAGCGCGAACTTATACAGCGCTTCTGAATGAGGTTGAGCAAGACCTAACAACAGTCGATCGCTATTTGCAGCAGACAGCGGCGTCCACACAAACTGCCGTTGTCCCATCTCAACCGCAAGCAGCTCCTGCCAAAGCGGTCGCAGAGCCAGAAGTTAAGGCACGCGATTCATTCACGAATCCCCAGCTATTAACAGCTGCCCGCAAGCTGGGCATCCAGGGCGTTAGCTCCAAGAGTCGCAAGGATGACCTGCTGATTGCCCTGCGCGGCTATCGCAATCAGCCCCAAGTAGATGATGTGCTGGCAGACGTCGATCGCACCGTTGGGCGCGACGGTAAGCCTGTAGGCGGGTTCGATGCCACAGCGGAAAAGCGCCTGATCAAGCAGGTTGCGAAGTCCGAGAAAGACCTCAACCTAAAGCTGAAAAAACTTCAAACCGCGTCGGGTGAGAAGCGACAGAAGTTGCTGAGTGAAGTGGTTTCTGGGCTAGAGCAGCAGATTGCAGAGATTGATGCTGCCAAGGCGCAAGGGCTGTCTGGGGAAACGGTGCGCAGCCTATCTGCAACGCAGGGGCGGCTACGAGCAACCTCAAACACCAATCCGGCCCTACTGGAAGCGCAACAAGAACGGATTCAGCAGTCAAGACAGGTAGCCGCGCAGACAGCGCAGCGAGGAGCGTCGTTTACCACGCAGGGCAATAGTTTAGACCGACTGAAAGCCCAAAGTCTAAACGGCGCAATGGCAACCACTCAGACAAGTCTGCAATCGATCGCGGATCAACTGAGTCAATTCAGTCGTGGAGTCAGCAGAGCGGCTGAAAAAGGACTTGCCGCCGCGACCGGAATTGAGACGCAGGGCGGACTAGGACGAACCGCGATCGCTGCCGCTAGAAGCGAGAAGGGTTCTGCAATTCTGAAGGATCTGGCTGTTAATACAGGCGGATTCGTCGCTTCGCAGGTTGCAGGGTCGCAAGGCACGGTTGCCGGACTGGGAGGTGATTTAGTCGGTGCGCTGGCGGTGCGGCAGGGGTTAAACCTGGGCGTCTCCGGTGTGCAGGCATATCGCCAGCTCAAGGACGATCCAGAGTTCCAGGCCGCTAGCAAGTTGGAGAAAGCGAAGCGGCTGGCAGCAGCAACGGGGCGGCAGTTTCAGGGGCGCGATATTGCCCGAACGCAGGGTGAGGAACTGTTCGGCGATGTCACCGGGTTTGCGGTTGGTAATGCAGTGGCTCAACTGCCGATTCCATTACCGCTCCGAGGGGCAGCAGCAGCGATGGTTGCCGTTCCCAAACTGGCAGCGCTGCGGGAGCGAATCCAGGCACGATCGACGCCCACAGACGAGCTAGAGGGACTGAAGGCGCAGTCTCTGTCTGGGACAGGGCAGGCCGTTCGTCAGCGAACCGAGGAATTACAGCGGCAGGCGTTAGCGACCGTCGATCGCGTGCTGATGAACGCAACGAATGCGCTGGAAAATTTGAGCGCCAAGGGCGGCACGGTTAGCAAAAAAGACCTGCGGGCGCTGGATGCCATCAACAAGCAGGCAGAGCGGCTGATTGAGCAGCAGGCGTCGCTGGCCTCAGATGTGTTTGAAGCACAGATGCAGAAGCTGAACCAGCAGGCGATCGCCGTGGGGCAGCGCATCACGCAGAAGTACGCCAGCTTCGATCCGGGTGTGGTGGGAGATCGGGCGCTGTCGAACCAGGCAGAGGCGGAAGCGAAACCCGTCATTGCCCGCAACCAGCGTGAATTTCGGGAGCAGCGGCGACTGGCGTTTGAGCAGGAGCGCAAGGGTAACGTCATTGACGACGAACCCGCCTCGATTGACCTAACCCGAATTCTGGATGAACCCGCGCGTCAGAATCCGTTTAAGCGCGCGCAGGGCTTGTTTCGTGACCTCAAAGGCAGCCTCCGGGATGGGTCGGTTTCCGAGGCTCAGAAGCTCCTGCCTGATAGCAAAACGCTGCTGAACGATATTCGCACGGCGCAAATTACGACGGCGGCACAGGGCGACACAGAGCAATCGAAAAAACTGCAGCGAACCGGAGATCGAGCGGAGCGAGCGATCGAGGGAACGCAGCGAATTCTGAACAAGCCCCTGGATGCGGTCACGGGTAAGGACCTGGCGCAGATTCGAGAGTATCGCCGCGAGCTGCTGGGCGTGTTCAAGCTGCTCGATCGTCCGGCTCCTACGGGCGGCAATCCCCTCAGCGGGCTGCTAGATGGCTTGGGCAAGCTCAAGCCACTGCTGGGACCGATTGCGGCTGGATTCCTGGGATTCCAGGGCGCTCAGGCGGCGATCGGCTTCCTGAAGCAGTTTGGCAGCGAGGCGCTAGACGCCAGCATTAAACTCAACAATTTAAAAACCTCGCTGAAATTCTCCAGCGGTGGCGCGGCTCAAGGTGCGGCAGATCTGACGTTTGTCCGGAAGACGGTTGATGACCTCGGCACACCGCTGGGAGCCGCGCAACAGGGCTTTGTCAAGCTGTCAGCCGCAACGCGAGGCACAACGGTAGAAGGACAGGCGACCAAAGAGGTTTTCACTGGGCTACAGCAGGCGTCTACGGTGCTGGGACTGTCTGCGGACGATACCTCTGGCGCGATTCTGGCTCTGTCGCAGTCGGCATCCAAGGGTAAGGTCCAGGCCGAAGAACTGCGCGGGCAATTAGGCGAGCGAATTCCCGGCGCGTTTGGCATTGCGGCGCGAGCAATGGGCGTCACAGAAGCCGCGTTAAACGGCATGTTGGAGCGGGGCGAGGTGATGTCCTCGGAATTCCTGCCTAAGTTTGCACGTCAGCTACAGACGGAGTTTGGCGGTGCGGCACAGAGTGCGGCACAAAATATTCAGTCGAGCTTCAATCGGCTGGACGGCGCGAATCAGCAGTTAAAGGAGTCGTTCGGCGAAGCATTCCAGCCTGCAATCAAAGCAGCCGTGGACGCCCTGAC
>NZ_JACJPG010000350.1 GCF_014695955.1 Leptolyngbya sp. FACHB-36
CGTGAAGTCGATCGCGCTCATGATGCCGTCGCCGAATTTCTCATGGATGATTTCTTTAATCGGCATGCCGTACACCTGCATGATTTCGTAGAAGCGATAGATCAGCGGATCGGTGGGAACGATCGGACCCAAGCCTTTTACCGAGGAAGCCGTTAGCTCCGGCACCAAGTCTTGACTCAGATCCAGCGCCTGAAGCAGCTTACTAGCTTCGTCCTCAGACGTGCTCGCTTGGCGATAAAACACCGCTGCAATCCAAACCTCATCTCTGCCGACAACGGCTTCTAAATCCGTGAAGGTTAATCCTTTTGCTTTCTTGGCAGCCAGCAGTTTCTCAGTAATTGCGGGAACTTCACCTGACATCTTTCAACTCCTCAACAAGTAACGAATCAACATTCAATCAACAAGCAACAGTTATACCAATTCTCTAAAATCCAGCGACCGATCGAACAACTGAACCGTCGATAAAATCGAGCATTTGCAATTCCGAATTGCGAATTGCGAATTCTGAATTGGCATCAAGCAGGCATCCGAATGCGAGATTCCTCTACAGCGCGAGTTTCTCGCGACAAATGCGACTCCAGCTCTGCTTTCAGTTCGTGGTAAGCCGGATACTGATCCAGCCGTTCCCGCTTGCGCGGACGTGGAAACGGCACATCCAGAACTTCCACAATCTGAGCAGCGGGACCTCGACTCATCATGACAATTTTGTCCGACAGCAAGAGCGCTTCTTCGATGCTGTGGGTGATCAGCACCACGGTTTTGCGCCGCTGCTCCCAAATGCGCTCGATCTCATCCTGCAAAAAGCCCCGAGTCAGCGCATCCAGCGCTCCAAACGGCTCATCCATCAGCAGCATTTGTGGATCGATCGCCAGCGCCCTGGCAATTCCAACGCGCTGCTTCATGCCACCCGAGAGTTCGTGGGGATGCTTCCGCTCCGCGCCCTGCAAGCCCACTAGCTCAATGTACTCTCGCACAACGTCTTTCTGCTGAGCGATCGGCATGCTTGGATGCACTGTTTCAACCGCAAAACGAATGTTTTCAGCCACCGTCATCCACGGCATCAGCGAATAGTTTTGGAAGATCACGCCGCGATCGGGACCGGGACGCTGCACCTCCACACCGTTAATCAAAACAGCTCCACGACTGGGCAACGTCAGCCCAGCAATAATATTCAGCAGCGTCGATTTACCGCAGCCCGACGGACCAATAATCGACACAAACGTGTTAGCGGCAATTTCCAGATTAATGTCCCCGATCGCCACATAATCCGACGACGTGCGCCGCAGCAGTTTGTCCTGCCAGCTCTGTCGCCCCGGATAGATCTTAAAGACATCCTGAAGAACCAGTTGAGCCGTGGTGTCAACCTTTGAAACGGGTGAGTCGGTGCGAGGGAGCGTCATCTTAATTTTGAATTCTGAATTTTGGATGGAGATCGAGTTTGACCAGAACCTCGGAGGTTTAAGCCACTGTGTCGGTCGCGATGCTGGATTCTTGATTAAAACCTCTGAGGCTTGCGCAACGATGAATTTCGAGTTCTTGATTCTACGATCGCTGTCCAAACGAAACCCAGGCTTGCAGCAGTCCCAGCAGGCGATCGAGCAAAATTCCCACCAGCCCGATCACCACAATGGCGGTGATGATGCTGGTCACGTTGAGGCTATTCCATTCCGCCCAAACAAAGCCGCCAATCCCGGTGCCACCGACGATCATCTCTGCGGCAACAATTACGAGCCAGGAAATGCCGATGCTGATTCGCAAACCAGAGACAATACTGGGCGCGGCAGCAGGCAGAATAATCTTCCAGATTGTCCGCCAGCGAGAAGCGCCCAGCGTCCGCGCCACGTTTAGGTAGTCGCGGGAAACATTGCTGACGCCAAATTTGGTATTGATCAGGGTGGGCCAGATGCTCGTAATCGCAATTACAAACAGCGCCGTTCCCTCGGAACTCTTGAGCATGCCAAGTCCTAAAGGTAACCAGGCAAGCGGCGAGACCGGACGAAGCAGCTGGATAAACGGGTCTACTGCCTTCGAGACCACGTCCGATAAGCCGATCGCCACGCCCAGCGGCACCGCGATCGCCGTGCCAATCAAAAAGCCCGTCACCACCCGCTGCAAGCTGGCAAGCAGGTGAAGCCCGACTCCTTTATCGTTGGGTCCGTTGTCGTAAAACGGGTCCGAAATCCAGCCCCAGAAGTCGACGATCGTCCGACTAGCCGAGGGCATTACGGGAGAAAACACCTGGAAGTGAACGCCCAGTTCCCATAGGATCAGGATGCCGCCCAACAGCAGCAGGAACAGGGCAAACGCCTGCACGTTGGAATTTTGGAACCAGGGCGGTTGTGAGGAGCGACGCGATCGAGCAGATGTCCAGGCGGGTGAGGAATTTGCCATGCTGCTTAAACCCCAAATTGCTTAATCTGGTCCTGCACGTAGGTATCCGCTTTGGTTGGATCGAACGTGTCGAACTTCAGCTTTTCTACGCGGGTTGGCTCAGCGGGCGGCGTTTGTCCCAAATCCTTTGCCAAATCGCGCGCTAAATCGGTCATGTAAATGCGATCGGCAATTTCCTGGTATTTTGCTTGGTCGCTGGGCATCAAATCCCACCGCACTAGCTGAGTCGAAATCCACTTCGCGAAGCTCTTCCAGGGATAGGGATCGAATTGAATGCGATCGGGCACATCCAACGTTTGCCCCAGCCCGTTCTCGAACTTGCCTGTCATTACAGCAGTCAGCACAGGTTCCGGTTGGTTTAGGTACTTGCGCTCAGACATTTGCTTCGCAACCGTTTCCCGGTTTTTGGGATCGTTGGCATAGCTTGCCGCTTCAATGATTGCCTTGTTTACCGTGCGGAAGGTGTTGGGGTTGGCATCGATCCACGACTGACCCGCCGCAAAGGCACAGCACGGGTGACCATCCCACAGGTCCTTAGTCAGCAGATGAATGAAGCCAATCTTTTCAAATACTGCCCGCTGACCAAAGTTATCTGGCATCAAGAACGCATCTAGCTGTCCGGCTCCCATTTTTGCGACCGAATCCGGCGGCGGCACGATCTCAAGCTTCACGTCTTTGTCGGGGTCTAAACCTGCCGATGCCAGATAGTAGCGCACCAGCAGATTGTGCATTGAGTAAGGGAAGGGAATGCCGATCGTCATGCCCTTGAAATCTGCCGGGCCTTTGATCTTATCTTTGTGCTTGTTCGCAACGGTGATCGATTGCCCATTGATATTTTCAATGCTGGCAAGTTTGATTGGAAATGCCGTCGAGCCTAAGCCCATCGAAATCGCGATCGGCATGGGAGACAGCATGTGATAGGCATCCAATTCACCCGCGATGGCGGATTCTCTCACAGCTGCCCAGTTTGGCATCTTTTTCAGGGTGACGTTCAAGCCGTATTTCTTGTAAATGCCAGCGGGTTCCGAAACCACGATCGGAATCGAGCAGGCGATCGGAATAAAGCCGATCGTTAAATTCGGTTTTTCCAATTTGCCAGCTCCGGCTCCTGCGGTTGGGGAGGATTCGGTGTTCTGTCCTTGCTGGTTGCCGCCTGCGCAACTGGCGATCGTCACCACTGCTGCTGCCGCTGCCACTTTAATCAGGAAATCTCGCCGACGAAACTGGCTCAGCCGCACGGCATCTCCGAAAAACTCAGTGGCGTTGGGACCAAACGCAGCGGCAAAGGCTTCTTCTAGCCCACCCGCTAGCGCAATCAGTTCGTTGCAAAGCTGCTGCTGCTCTGGCTCTGCTTGTTCGATGAGTTGCAGCACTAACGCTTTCTTAAACTCTGCATATGTCAGCGCCTGACCCAGCTTTAAAGCATCGTTGGAGTAATGCCCCATTTTGATCAAATCGCTCACTAACTCAGCGGGATCTTGGGGCATTCCCTCCATAAATCTCCAATGGTCGTCTGCCCCATGCGACCCACCGCAGGGGCAAAAAAGTGAGCTACTAAAACTATCGAGAGAGTAGGCACCGATCGACCTAGAAAACTCTGGAAGGGTAGGCATCATTGCAAGTTTATTCAACCACTCATCATTCAATGAAAAGTTAGCAAATTCTTTAATATTTTTTTGTATTTCTGAATACGAATTGAATCAGAATAGCTGATTGTTGATCACAGCAAACAGCAGAGTAAATAAACCTTGAAATGCTAAATAGCTGATACTAGAAACGAGCGTTCAAACATTAGTTGAACGCTCGAATTATCCAGCATGAATTTGCCAAATGAACAACGGCTGTAATCTACAGTGTGCTCAGATCGTGCAGCATCTTTTTTAACTGTTTGAGCGCAGGCGTCACGATCGCAACGAAGTACGACTCGCGCAATTTTCGCTCGACAGCGGCACCGTGAAGGTAGCCCCTAGCTCCCGCGTGCAGCATCGCGGCTTGGGAAGCGCGAAGAGACAGTTCTGATGCGGTAATTCGGGCTTGAATCACGGCTCTTAGCAGCGCCCGATCGCTGGAATTTCGATCGGTTAATTCATCTGCTAACTGCTGCGTGGTTTGTCGAGCAACGCGCAAATCTGCTGCTAGCTCGTCTGCCTGATCGTCTAGAAACTGATTCACGTGTCCGTACCGCTGGTTGGAGCGTTCCATCAGCTCAATACAGCTTGCCACCAATCCCAACCCCATCCCTACCTGGGTCAGGATGAAACCCGGACGAATGCGGGTGAGGTATTCGGTGCAGGGAGCCGCCAAAATTTGCTCGTCTGGTACAAATACATCTCGAAATACACAGCTAAACGTGTTGCTGCCTTCCAGGGCAATAAAATGCGCGTTTTGCCGCAGTGTCAGTCCCGCGAGGTCATCTGAAACGATCGCCATCAGGTAGTCATCCTGATCAAGCAATTGAGCGGCAATGCCGAAGTAGTGCCCCGGACCCACATTCGACACCCACGGCAGCATTCCATTCAGCACGTATCCACCCGACTTACGCTCTGCGATCAGCGCGATTTTCTCAATTCCAGCAAAGTGCTTCATCGGATTAGACAACCCCGTTCCACCTAGCACCTTTCCGGTCGCCACAAGGGGAAGAATCTGCTGCTTTAAGTGCGGATTGTCGCTGTTCTGCATGTACCACGTGCAGGCAATCTGGCACCAGCTCATAAACCCTGTGCAGAGACACTCCTGAGAAATGGCTTCAATCACCTGAATGGCTGACCAAATGCCATTTCCAGAGCCGCCGTACTCAAGCGATACCGCCTGCCCGAAGCCGCCAATTTCACCCACCCGATGCAGAAATGAGCTGGGATACTTGCCACGCAGGTCAATGTCAGACACCAGAGGCGCGAGGTCTGTTGCGATCGCCCCCTTTAGCCGAGCCAGCATGGCGGCAGATGGGCGATCGGATGGCAGCACGCGATCGGAAATAGCACTTGAAACCGCTTGCATAGTTATTTTTGGCAACAGGTAAGATGGACCGAATCCGTACTCTATT
>NZ_JACJPG010000351.1 GCF_014695955.1 Leptolyngbya sp. FACHB-36
TTCTTGTACGAGCTGCTCAATGAGCGTCCTGCCGGAGACCAAGAGAATAACTTTGGCTTGCTGCGTGTTGATGGCTCTCCCAAGCCTGCTTTTACCGCACTCAAAAACTTGATAGCGCTGCTGCAGGATGCGGGTACGCCTATTCAGCCAGGAACGCTGTCCTACAGCCTCAGTGGAGATTTGGCTCATGTGCATCACACGCTGCTGCAAAAGTCGAATGGGCGCTTCTATCTGGTTCTGTGGCAGGAAATTTCCTGCTTTGACGTGCAGCAGCGGACGGATGTCGCCACGATTGATCGTCCGCTCACACTGACCCTTAATACAGCGGTTGCCCAAGCAACGGGATACTACCCGATCAGTTCCACAGCCCCGGCTTGGCAAAGTTCTAACCCCAGACAGTTGCCAATTAGCGTGCCAGATCATCCTCTAGTAATTGAACTAAGTGCGGGAACTTAAGTCTGAGATGCATTTTCTTAGGTAAGTAATCAGGTAAGGCGATAGGGAATCGGTTGCTCCGGGTTCCCGACTCGCCATTCCTCCCGCCTATCTACCAACCGACTCGATGGACACGACCATGAACACGCCACGGGAACTTCACTCTGTCAGTCTCTTTCTGCCAGCGCTTGCAGGCGGCGGCGCTGAGCGAGCAATGTTGCATTTAGCACAAGGGTTTGCAGAACGAGGTCTTAAAACCGATTTGGTCGTTGCACAGGCAGAAGGGGCATATCTAACGCAGATTCCTTTAGGGGTGCGATTGGTGAATCTGCAATCTCGGTTTCCGGTCGTTCTGTCAAAAACCCTGGCGCTGCGTCGCTACTTGCAGCAGGAGTGCCCAGACGTGCTGCTGTCCGCGTTAGATATTGTGAGTTCAGCCACGTGGGCGCGACGAATGGCGGGGGGGGCTACCCGCATTGTTATGTGTGTGCAAACCAATCTGTCGCAGCAGTTTCAGGATCATCAGCCAAACAGCATCGGCAAAGTTCGTCCGCAGTTGGTGCGGTGGTTCTATCCGTGGGCTGATGAGATTGTGGCGGCGTCTCACGGAGTTGCGGCGGATGTGGCACGCATGACCAATTTATCGATCGATCGCATTCACGTGGTTCACAATCCAGTTGTGACGCCGGACATGCAGACCAAGATGCACGCAGCGATCGATCATCCTTGGTTTGCGCCCGACGAACCGCCTGTACTGTTGGGGGTGGGGCGACTTGTGAGCCAAAAAGACTTCTTCACGCTGATTCGCGCGTTTGCCCAAGTGCGGCAGCAGCGACGCGCCCGTCTGGTCATTCTAGGCGAAGGGGAACAGCGTTCTCAACTGGAAGCGCTGGTGCAAGAACTCGGTTTAGAAGCAGACGTAGACCTGCCTGGATTCACCGACAATCCCTACGCTTACATGCGACAGGCAGGGGTGTTTGTGCTGTCCTCGATTTTTGAAGGCTTTGGGAATGTGGTGGCTGAGGCGATCGCCACGGGTACTCCTGTCGTTTCTACCGATTGCGAAAGCGGACCTGCAGAAATTCTAGAGAACGGCAAATACGGTCGCTTGGTGCCGGTTGGAGATGCCAACGCGCTTGCAGAGGCGATCGTTGCCACACTGGACAGCCCCACCGACTCTGCTATTCTGCGTCAGCGGGCTGAGGCATTCTCGATCACCACCGTCACAGACCAGTATCTGTCGATCCTACAGCGCCAACTGCCGGAATCTCAACGGCAGGCAAGCTAAGAAAGGTGTGACAGGGGCTGAATTCAGCCCCTGTCAATGTACACACCGTACTGACCGAGTCGAGCACAAGCGCAGCCCAACGCCTAAATCTCGCGCGATCGCCATCCGATGGTAGAGTCACTATCGGAGGGTTTAGAGGGTTTTGTCATGAAGGCGCAAGTGTTTCGCGGAGTTAATCAGCTTAGCTACGAAGAGATTCCCGTTCCAGAGATTCTCTCAGATGAAGTGCTGGTGCAGGTGCAGGTCGTAGGCTTGTGTCAGTCAGACATCAAAAAAATTCGCTATCCGCTGCTGAATCCGCCCCGCATCTTTGGGCACGAAACCGCAGGCACGATCGCCGCTGTCGGCTCAGACGTAAAGCACTGGCAGGTGGGCGATCGAGTTGTGGTGCTGCACCATATTCCCTGTATGCACTGCGCCTACTGCCTGAATGAAAGCTACTCCATGTGTGAGGTGTACAAAACCGTCACCACCACCGCAGGCTTTATTCCCAGCGGTGGCGGCTTTGCTGAGTACGTTAAAGTGCCAGGACACATTGTTCAGCACGGCGGATTGATGAAGATTCCCGCGGCGGTGACATTTGAGCAAGCGAGCTTTGTGGAGCCAACCAACTGCTGCCTCAAAGCTGTAAAAAAAGCTCAGGTGCAGCCGGGGCAAACTGTGCTGATTACCGGAGCTGGACCGATCGGGCTGATGTTTATCATGCTGGTGAAGCACTTCGGAGCGCGGGCGATCGCCACCGATCTGCTGCCGAGTCGGATTGAAAAAGCGCTGGCAGTGGGAGCCGAAGCCGCCTTTGACGCCCGCGATGCCGATTTGCCCGCAAAAATCAATGCCCTCACTGATGGCATGGGGGTAGACACGAGTCTGCTTGCCGTTCCTAGCGACAAAGCCTTTTTTCAGGCGCTAGACTGTACCCGCAAAGGAGGCAAAATTCTGTTCTTCGCGGAGTTTCCCGACGAGGTGGAGATTCCGATCAATCCCAACATTCTCTACCGCCGCGAAATCGATCTAATGGGCAGCTACAGTTCCGCTTACCCACTGCAAGCGCTGTCCGCAGACATTGTGTTCAACCAGCGAATTGATGTGGACGCGCTGATTAGCGATCGCTATCCTCT
>NZ_JACJPG010000352.1 GCF_014695955.1 Leptolyngbya sp. FACHB-36
TGGGCAATGTACATCTGGTCATCAAGCAGTGTTGGACGCACCTTTCCGGGCAAGGAAGGACTCGTCCTGGCAATGAGTGTTGGCACCCTGCTGATGATGCCGCTGGGGGTGGTTCAGGCAGGTGCTTCCCTGCTGCATCCAGAAATGTTAGCGATCGGAGTCGGTGTAGCCGTGGTTGGAACGGTGGTGCCCTATACGCTAGAGTTTTCCGCGCTGAAGCAGTTGCCGCCCAAAACCTTTGGCGTTTTGATGAGCGTGGAGCCTGCGATCGCGGCGCTGGTGGGCTTCCTGTTTCTGGGGGAAGTGCTGAACTGGCAGACGGTGCTTGCGATCGCCGTGGTGACCCTCGCCGCTGTTGGAGCCACGCTATTTGGAAAATTCAATGCTGACGAATGACGCTCAACCGCTGCCTGTGCTTAGCGCTAAGCAGCGACGACAGAACGGCAGCCAGTACTACCTCGACGATCGTGGCGCTCTGTTGCCCAGCGTCACGACGATCCTCAACGCCACTCGACCTGCCGAACAGTGGAATGCGCTGGCAGAGTGGCGGCAGCGGGTCGGCGTCGAGGAAGCCAATCGCATTAGCAGCACGGCGAGTCGGCGCGGCACCGGAACCCACAAGCACGTCCAGCGCTATCTGCACGGCGAAGCCGTCACGTGCCCAGACGGGATTCGGCCCTACTGGGACAGCATCCTATCTGTTCTGCAATCGATCGAGGACGTGCGCTTGATCGAAGCTCCCGTGTTTCACTACGAGCTTGGCTACGCTGGAAAAGTAGACTGCGTTGCCAGCTATCAGGGTGTGCCCTGCCTGTGCGAGTGGAAAACTGCCGATCGACCAAAGCGCTCGGTCGATCGCTTAAACGACTACCCACTACAGTTGGTTGCGTATTGGGGCGCGGTGAATCACTGCTACCGCGAGTATGACGTGGATCTGCGCCACGCGCTGCTGGCGATCGCGGTGCCGGATCTGCCCGCCGAAGTGTTCTGGTTCGACGCCGCCGCGATCAAGGACTATTGGCAAGAGTGGGTCGATCGAGTGGCGCTATTCTGGCGCAGGTTGGGCGGATACGGACGCTGGGAGTGAGACGCGCCACGCTTTAAGTGCCAAGCGTTGTCAGCGACAGCCCAAACTCTCGCGGGTTACAGCACCCGTTACCGGATTGACTCCCTCAGCCCGCTTGCAAAGCTGACTCACGGTGTAGCGATCGATGATGGCGTCGGTAAAATCCGCTCCGGTAATGTCTGCCTCGTCCAAAATGCTACTCGACAAGGTGGATTCGATCAGAACGGCATTGGTCAAATCGGCTTTGTAGAACGTGACGCGATCGATCAGTGCCCCTTTCAGGTTGGCTCCGCTCAGGTTTGCGCCCAGCAGATTGCCCTTCGTCAGGATGGCGTTGGTCAACGTTGCACCGCTGAAGTTGGCTCCCCGCATTTCTGCCGAAACGAACACGCCGCCTGACAAATCCTGGTTTGAGAAATCACGATCCACCAGCAGCGTATTGCTGTAGTTGATCGTATTCGCCTGCGCAAAGGCGGGACGAGCACCCAGTAGCACCCACAAAAACGCGAGCGCGATCGCGCAGACAACCAACAGCAGACGAATTAGCGTTCTCCCCATTTTGATATCCTCACGGCTTCAACTGACGTGCCCAGTCTTCACCCACTCGAATCGTCAAATCGGATTCTAAATCCCCTGTAGAGTCAGCTTCTATATTGCCAAATCCCAGCAGCCGCTTCAATTCTTCAGCGCTCTTGAGGTCGCCCTGCTGCACCACAATTTGCGTTTGTCGCTGCTGGTCGCTCCAGTCCGATGCCACGTAGACGTTGTAGAAGCCCAGCTTTGCCAGATGGCTCCGCATCTGAGCTGCCGCATCAGGCTGGCTAGAAGCATTCTGAATTGCCACCCGCAGCGAGGTAGCAGTGCGAGCCGAGTCGGACTTGCCAGACGAGTTAAGATCAAAGAACTGCTGCATCACTCGATCGCGCCCCGCTGGGTCCATAATCCAGTAGCTGGCGGCAAATTCACCGGGGGCGCTGAACCGTCCAGGTAGCATGACCATCTTGAGGTCGCCCTGACTAATCTTGCGTCCGGCTCGCACCAGCGCCAGAATTTCTTCGGGGCTGAGGTTTGTGTCAATGTATTTCTGCATCGCGCCGATTAGGGCGGGAACGCGAGGGATGACCGTGGGGTTGGTCAAGCGCTGCCGCAGCGCCTTGAGCAGCGCTTGCTGGCGCTGCACCCGTCCGATGTCGCCGTAGGAGTCTTGGCGGAAGCGGGCAAACTGCTCGGCTTCGTTCCCGTTGAGGGTCTGCTGTCCAGGCGAGAGATTAATTTTGAGCTTTTGCGTTTTGTCCTCGTAGACCATTCGCTCTGGCACGTAGACATCGACGCCGCCCAGCAGATCAACGAGTTCCCGGAAGGCATCGGTGCTGACGCGGACGTAGCGATCGACCACGATCCCATTTAGCACGCCGCTTACGGTTTTGGATGCCAGTATTGGGCCGCCGCGCACGTTGGCATCGTTGATTTTGGTGACGCCGACGTTGGGAATTTCGACTTGGGTATCGCGCGGAATCGACAGCAGCCGCACCGAGTCATCGCTGGGGTCCACCCGCAGCAGGAGCATGGTGTCGCTGCGTCCGCCAAAGATTTCCGGGGTTCCAGGCTTGGCGGTGGGAACGCGATCGATGCCCAGAATTAGCACATTTACCGGACGCGACACCTGATACTGAAAGCCGTTTGCCAAGAGATCACTGAACGATCGCGGTCCCTGATCGCGGGGCGCAAGCTGAGCAGGAAGGGGAAGCATGAGGGCTGCGCCCAATCCTAACGCTGCCGAGGCTGCCGTTGTTCCTAGAAATATCAAACCTCGTGTCAATCCCTGAAATGGAGGACGCTTAGGCGCGATCGTTGGCAGGGAAGCGATTGGATTTGCGGAGGCTGGCGATTTATCGGGCAAATTGGACTGTGATTTCGGTCGGTTTCCAGTCTGTTCCACGTATTCCGATTCCTTTTGTCGAATCCAGGTAACTACAGTCCTACCCAGTCAGGCTCGATAAACTTTCGAGATTATAGCGTGTGACCGTAAACGACTTCCTCCAGTGGAAGAAGGAATTGCGCTAGCAATCCAACTCCAGCATGAGTTAGAAGCGAGTGGTCAGCAGTTTGTAGTCCCTGGGCCGTAGACGAACCACGAACCATTGACCGCTGATGACTGACCACTATTCCTGTTACTCCTTTCTTCCTGCTGACGAGATTTCCTGATTAAACCGGAAGGAATTGAAAAAGAGATAAAGAACAGTCCTCCTCGATCGACGCCCCCACCTCAGTCGCGACTGCTTTAGGATCATTCTTCTACCCACGATCGGCGGTTTGAGAAAGCTGTGAAACACCGGAACTGGCTTAATTTAACAGAATATCTATTACTGATTGGCTCTGGCGTTGGTTCGGTTGCAACTGCCGCCTCACAGCAGATTCTCTTTACGGCGGCTCCGATTTCAGCGCTGTTGCTGCTGAATCTGGTGAATCGGCGGCGGCTAGAAGCCGAATTTCAGGAAACCCTGACAACCTCGGTCGCTCAACTCGACCAGAAGCTAGCCGACGAGATTGGCTCGCTGCAAAAGCAGATGCAGGCCTTGCCGAACTTTTTGGATCTTGCCAGCCTGCGAAAGGCGGTGCTGCACACGAGTCAAGAAACGCTGACAGAGTTCTCGAACGAAATTGCACAGATTAAACAAGACCTCGACAAACCCGACTGGCGCACGATGCAGCGCAGTTTGCGCCAGCTTCAGCAGCAATACGCCAGTGTGTCAGAGTCCGTGGCGAACGTGACGCAGCAATTGGGTCGGCTAAACACGCCCAACAAGCTCGATCGTCTAGACAACGCCGTGACGCAGCTAAAAACCGATGTGGGGCAGTTGCGGGTCCAACTGGAAACCGTCAGCCAAGACCAAGCCGCCAACCAGTCTCGTGTGCTGCAAGACCAAATTAACCATCTGAATCGCCGCCTGAATCACCTGCCAACGCCATTTGATGCCACGTCGCTAAAGCAGGACATCAATTCACTGGTGAAAGTTGTTGGGGAGCTAGCATCGCGGCGGGAGCTTTCGCATCTGAGTGCTCAGGTCGAGAAACTGTCTCAGCAGAACCAGACGATCGAGCAATCTGTCATGCCGCTCAAACTGGCGACGACGATTCTGCACAAGCAGCTAGAGACGCTGGCGGCGAGACTAAGCGAGGGAGCAAACTCGCCGCCGCCCTCCCAAGATGGGCTGGAGACCCTGAAGCAGACGATCGCAGATTTGGAGCAGCGCCTGAGCCAGCTTCCCAGCTCCACAGATTTAGCCAACTGGCGATCGGACGTGCAAGGGTTAGTCTCTACCCACATGGGACCGCTACAGCAGCAGTTGAGCACTGTGCAGCAGGTGACAACCACCCTAGAGCAGCAGCAGCGGGACTTGCGCGATTGGGTGCATCATCTGCCGCAAATTTTGGATTCTAGCGCCCTGCAAACGCAACTGAAATCGCTAGCGGCGCGAGTCGAGTGGACAGAAAACAGCCGCATTGATGCGCAGGCACAGATCGAGGCGGCGGTGCGCGATCGCTTGAGCGATGTCATGTCGCCTCAGGCATCACCCCAGTACGAACTCGTGTTTGATGTCCGATCACGCCAGCAACCCGCAACAGGAAGCCGCACGATGCTAGAGCAGGCGTTGCAGCAGGCTGAGGGGCGGGTGATTCTAGTCCATCCCTACCCGACGCCAGAAACGCTCAGTCCAGAAGTAATTCGTCAGATGCAGGACTTTCTGGACCGCGAGGGCTGCTTGGATCTGGGCTGGGGACATTTAGGCGACGCCAGCCGCGATCGGATCCCGCGATCGTTGAACAATCGCCGCATCCTTGACTCGACTCAAAAAGGATTTCTGTACGACACGCTAAATCAGCTCACGCAGTTCAAGCGGCAGTATCCCGACCAGTTCCGGTTCAAAATTCTTGGCACCGACGAACAGTTTGTGGTATGCGATCGCAGCTATGCAATTCTGGGTGCGCAGTCTCTACCAACGGCGAGTGTGCTGTTTCCTGAGGCGGCAGTGGGACTCCGCACCACCGATCCAGACGTGATCCAGGAGTTAGTCGATCGCTTCGACGATCCGGTGCTGGACGCTGATGATGCCACAGCGTATTTTCATCGCGCCGTGACGCGCTACGATTTGGGCGATTATCCCGGAGCCATCAGCGATTACACGAGCGTGCTGCGAATTCTGCCCAGCGACGATGTTGCCTACAACAATCGCGGGTTGGCGCGCTACGACACCGGCGATCGTCGCGGTGCGATCGACGACTTTGGGCGCGCTGTCCAGTACAACCCCAACGGCTTTATTGCCTACTGCAATCGCGGCATGGTGCGGGCGGAACTGGGTGACAAATTGGGGGCGATCGAGGACTGCACGCTGGCAATTCAACTCAACCCCGATTACGTCACGGCATACTTTTGTCGCGGCGTTGCCCGGACTCGCTTGCAGAATAAATTGGGCGCAATCCAAGACTACACCGAGGTGATTCGGCTCAGTCCTGAAGATGCCACTGCCTATTTCTACCGGGGCTTAGCGCTGATCAAAATCGGTCGCCGCATCGAGGCAATGCACGACCTGCAACATGCGGCGCACTTGTTTTCTGAGCGGGGCGACTCGACGAACTACCGCCAAGCGATGCAGGCAGTGAAAAAACTGCAAGAAGCAATCCTTAGTTCAGAATTGGTGCCGCCGTTAGTGCCGAATGGAATCTAAGCCGCATCCTTTCTGGCTAGCCACCGTAAGTTTATCTAGACAGCGTGAAGTTTATTAGAAGTTGACACCGCCACTCTAGACTCAGCGTCTCACACCCTAGAATCGGCGTCCTACCATCCATATTCTAGAAACCAACCTGTGAAATCGTCGGAGGACTGGGTAATGACAGTCGGACAGTTTAGCGTCAGAATCGGAGCCGCCCTCCTCGCTGGGCTGATGGTGGGCTGTGGTGCTGCGCCTCCAAAAGCAGAGGCTCCAGTTGCTTCTCCCTCAGCGTCGCCTGCGTCCCTTTCTCCTGCGGCGACGATCGCCGAAATTCAACGATCGCCCGTGTTCGTCCGCCTGCGGCAAACGCCCCAAGAGCAGCCTGCCCAAAAAGGTATGGGATTGCAGATTGGCGACACGATTCGCACGCAAGACCAAGCAATGGCACAGCTTGACCTCAGCAACGGATTAGCCTTCCGAATTGGCGGGGATGCAGTGCTTACCCTCCAGCCCGACAATCGCCTCAATTTGGCGGCTGGAAGCATGATTACCTGGGTCCAACCGGGGCAGAAAGTGCCAACCGAGATCGTGACGCCGATCGGCGTTGCGGGCATTCGAGGCACTACCGTTCATGTCGAGATTCCCAAAGACCCAAACCAAGGGACGCGATTTTTTGCCTGGGAGGGCTTGGTTTCGGTGCGCTTGCCAGGTCAAACCGAGGAAATTCAGCTCAGAACGGCTGAAGAGGTTCGGATTAAACCGAGCGATCGCGATCTGAACACTGTCCGGCAGCGGATTCGACGCATCCCTCTCACAGAATGGCGGCAGAAACGCCAGAGCGATCAACTGCTGAATGGGTTCCGTGGCCGGATCACCACTCAAACGATTATTGATCGGATTAAACCGGGGCAGGTGACGCTGTCGGACCCAGTTCCCACTCCGCCAGCAGTGCCGCGCCCTCAACCAGTGGCTCCAACGCCGCGAGCCAGCCAGCCGAGTCCAACTCCAGCAGCCAGTCCAACTCCAGTAGCTAGCCCAAAACCGCCCGCCCCTCAGCCTGCTAACCCAGTCAAGCCGCAGGCAGCGAGCCAACCGCCGCGCGATCGCACGGCGGGGAAGGCTCCTAAACTCAAACCCCCTGAGAAACAGCGCGATCGCGAGAAGCCTCGTGGACGCGGTGAGCGAGATGACGACGATCGCAAGCCTCGCGGTAATCAGGGCGACGGTCGCAAGCCTCGCGGACGCAGTAATCAGGGCGACGACGATCGTAAGCCTCGTGGAGGCAGTAATCAGGATGACGATCGCAAGCCTCGCAACTATGGCGATGACAAGGATGACGACAACCGGAGCCGCGGGTCCAGAGGCGGTAAGCGCGACGATGACGATTAAATGAGCCAGCGTTAGTGTAGTTCAGCCAACAAATTGGTTTCGTCAACTAGCGTTTAATAAAAAAAGACCAGCGCGAACACTGGTCTGCAAAGCTATTCGATACGTTGTCTCATTTGGAGGAACCCAACTGCGCGTTCCCAAACTTGCAGCGGGTTATATAGGTATTAGTTCCCTATTACTTTGGCATTGTAACAAGATACACAAACTTTTTGTCACGAAAGTTCATCGTTTGCTGACAAATCTCTTCCATTCGAGCGAGGTGAACGATCGGCGACACGCCTCGGCTGCCCCCACAGTACCCGTTCGTGCTTGTAGACCGTCATTCCTGGCTTTGCGCCCTTGGGCTTGTAGACGTGTTTCGGTTCGGTGTAGACCACAGGAACTTGGTCGCTTTGGCGGGCTCGGCTGTAGTAAGCCGCTAAATCTGCAGCAAACTCTAGATCGGTTGATTCCGGTAGGGTTCCTGGCTCCAGCCGCAGCAGCACGTGGCTACCTGGAATCTCTTGGGTGTGGAACCAGAGGTCGTAGTCTCCGGCAGTGCGAAACGTCAGGCGATCGTTCTGGCGATTGTTTCGCCCCACAAGCACGTCCAATCCGTTCGGCGTTGTAAAGCGGTGCGGCTGGCTAGCTGCGTCGTCCTGCTGAGTTGGCGTGCGATACTCTGGATCGTCCAGGTAATGCTGCTGGATTAGCTCCTCGCGAATCTCCTTCAGCGCATCCAAATCGTCAGCAGTTTGATAGTTCACAATCTGCGCGATCGCTGCCTCAACTTGCTCCAGATAGTGAATCTCGTTGTCCACCTCCGTCAGCAGAGGCTCCACGGCGCTGCGTGCCCGCTTCAGCTTTTGGTGTCGCTTGTAGAGCAACTGGGCATTCTGAACCGCGTTTTTCTCAGGCTCCAGCGGAATCGTGACGGGTTGATCCGTGGCAAAGTCCGATAGGACGATCGTCGTCATCCCTGGTTGCCACTCGTGCAGGTGCGCCATTAGCA
>NZ_JACJPG010000353.1 GCF_014695955.1 Leptolyngbya sp. FACHB-36
TCCCGCTCGATTGGATAAATTACTTGCGTATACTTCGACAGCTGCTCCGCCGACACTTGGGCGTAAGCCGCTGCTTCAAACTCAAGCCGTCCAGACTGGGGGGCAATCTGCGGCACCAAACTTGCCAGAACTCCCACCGCCGAGAGGGCAGCGATCGCCGTTGATTGTAAAACGACCGAGCTAAAGCGAGATTTCAGAGAGTAAGCAGAGACGTTCATCATGATGGGGGTGTGACACCAAAGAAACTAGCACACTGAGGACTACAAAAGACTTTGATTTATTTTAAGGGCGATATGTTCCGGGGTTTACGAGAAGTTTTTACAGATTAGGGGTTAATGAGGAGTCAGGCGTCCGCAATAGAGATTGTTCCTCACGCCTCACCTCCCTCCCCTGCCAGTATCAGTAGGGCATTGACGATCGCAGCGGCAACAGGCGATCCGCCTTTGCGCCCTTCGACGCGGATTTGCGGAACGGGGGTTTGCGCCAGTGCTGCCTTAGACGCTTCGACGGAAATAAAGCCAACAGGTGCCCCAATTACCAAAGCAGGTTGAGCAATGGGCTGGCGGAGGTGTGAAAGCGAATGGCATAGCGCCAGTAGAGCGGTTGGGGCGTTGCCGATCGCGTAAATGGCTCCGGGATACTCCTCAAAGCAGCGCAGCAGTCCCGTTTCAGTGCGGGTTTTTCCCGGCAGAGCTTCGGTTGCTTGTTCGATCGCGCTGATCACCGGATTGCCAAACGTGCGCGCGGCTAGACCAACGATGCCCTGCTTCACCATGCTGACATCGGCAATGATGGGGGCTTGCTGACGCAGGGCAGCGATCGCGCTGGAAATCGCATCTGGACTAAACCGCAGCAGATGTTTGAACTCGAAGTCAGCGGTGCTGTGAATGACGCGTCGGACGATCGCGTATTCTGCCGGATTGAACCCGTGATCGCCAATTTCCTGATCGATGACGGCAAAGCTCTGCTGCAAAATCGGGTGGAGGAGGGGATTTTGAATTTTGAATTTTGAATTTTGGGTTGGGATTTGGTCGCTCATCGCTGCTTTTACTACGTCACCCTTCTAACGTGCCGACCCCTATTTTTTCGACCTTCAAGCTTACGCATTCCCCTTTCAGCAATTACTTTGCTAAAACCTCGGAGGTTTAAGCGCACCTGTTGAGTCATCCGGTTTTGGTTAAACCCTCCGAGGTTTGCGTTATTCCCTAACATTGGGAAAATTCAGCCGTCTGATTAAAACTCCAGCACCGCCCAGTCGGGTTCGCGGTAGTAACGGGTCATATCGTCAAATTTCCGCAGTTCGGCTCGCTGAACCCAAAATGGCGGTAGCTCTTTATCGAGCCAGTGCTGGTTCAGATCCACAATGCGATCGCCCAGTTCAGCCAACTGCTCGGCGGTGGGAATTTCGCCAAAGTAGCCCAACGTGATATGGGGGGTGAAGTAGTATTGCTGCTCGATGCCCAGACGAATCAGGTCGGAATTTTGGAACAGGGCACGGCGGAACTTGAGCAAGCGATCGTAAGCGTGCTCCTCGGTAGGAACGAGGCAAACCGCGATCGCTCGCGTCATCATGAGTAGCCCAATCACCTGAAAGCGAATGGGTTTGCCCTCGGTCAACGTCTGAGATTGCTGAAAGATTTGGGCAATTTGCTGCTGTAGCTTCGGCTCGAACTCTGGATCTTCGACGGCGTGGCGATAGGAGCTGTCCCAAATCAAATCTGCCAGAGTCAGGTGAAAGCTATCTGGCGGAATAGGCACAAACAGCGTCGGACTCAATGCCTCCAGCACTTGCTGTTGATACTGCCTTAAATGAGCATAGAGCGCGGCGTTTTCAGGGTCGTCGCTCGCAGACGGGGTAATCACCGTGTAGCCTGGAAACGGCACAGGTTGGCGACCCTGATCCGAGTGCGATCGAAATTTGGGCGATTCCTGAATGTGCTGCACCTGGGACCGATAGGTCTCTGGCAGCGTGAGACGCATTGCCCGATTCAAGTAAGTCTGGAAATTCTCGTCCAATGTGGATTGCCTCGTAAGTGATGGGTCGATTCTCTACCAAGCGCTGGAAAACTTTCTTGGGATATCAGATTTCTAGTTTATCGATCGTTGATGAATCCCCCAAGACAAAGTACCGCTCTGTATGGCAAGGACTGACATTTCCAGCCAAACGTATCTTCAGTCTGACAGGATTAATTAGACAATACTAGGGGTTGAGGTGAGGATAGACGCAATCACCCATTCCCTAAAGACCCTTGAGTGAAGGAACGAACCGTGCCAGTCTATGTGTTTTGGGGCGACGATGATTTTGCGATGGCACAGGCAGTCGAGGCGCTGCGGCAGGCGGCGATCGACCCCGATTGGAGCAGCTTCAATGTCGATAAATTGCCTTCTGAACAGCCCGATGCCGTAATGCAAGCCCTAAATCAAGTGATGACGCCGCCGTTTGGAGCGGGAAAGCGCTTTGTTTGGCTCGTAGATACCCCGCTGCTTCAGCGCTGTCCAGAAAACGTGCTGGCAGAACTAGAGCGGACGCTGCCCGCAATTCCCGAAGCCAGCGTTTTGCTGCTGACCAGCCCAACCAAGCCGGACGGACGGCTCAAATCAACCAAGCTGCTGCAAAAATATGCCGAGGTGCGAGAGTTCTCTCAAATTTCGCCTTGGAAGACGGATCTGCTAGTCAAGCAGGTGCGTCAGGTCGCGCAGGCGATCGGGGTGCGGCTAACGCCTGAAGCAGTGGATCTGCTGGTTGAGTCGGTGGGCAACAACACGCGCCAGCTCTACACAGAACTGGAAAAGCTGCGGCTTTACGCGGACGGCTCGAAGCCGCTGGACGCCACGATCGTCGCTACCCTCGTCACCGCCACCAACCAAAACGCTCTGCAACTAGGGACCGCCGTTCGGCAGGGACAGGTCGCTGAAGCGCTCGATCTGGTGGCGGATTTGCTGCGGCAGAACGAACCTGCTCTCCGCATTGTCAATAGCCTAGTGACGCAGTTCCGCACCTGGATTTGGGTCAAAGTAATGACGGAATCGGGCGAACGGAACGAACAGGCGATTGCTCAAGCCGCCGAACTAAAGAACCCCAAGCGTCTGTACTACCTTCAGCAGGAAGTCCGGACGCTTTCTCTGCCGACGCTGCTGGGAACGCTGCCAATTCTGCTGGACCTCGAAGCCAG
>NZ_JACJPG010000354.1 GCF_014695955.1 Leptolyngbya sp. FACHB-36
AATCGCGGTAATCAAAGCCTGTCAGTCGAAGGGTCGCGCAAGAAACGGGCGGCGAAGTTGGCAACGGCACGATTTCTGCTGGCATCGCAGGCGATGAGCTTTGTGCTGTTCTTGCTGTGGCTGTCAGGAGTGCTGAATCCGATCGACGATGCAACGGAGTTTTGGGTGAGTCAGCAAAGAGCCGCACAGCAGGCGTATACGCGGATCGAGGCGATCGACCACGGCATCACTCCCAACGATGGAAAAGATGATGCCGTCGCGCTGCAAGCCCTGATTGATCGACTGCCTGTCAAACAGCCCACACAGATTACGCTGCCGATCGGAGAGATCGATCTGTTTCATCCTGTAACTGTCAGCCGCAGCAATCTACGGCTTCAAGGACGTGGGGCAGGGCGGACCGTTTTGCAGGTTCACGTTGACCACACGATCGACGAGTCGGTGCTGCAAGTTCGACCCAAGCAGGTAGCACAGCCCGTTTCGACTCAGGCGACAACTGCCCGCCTAGAAAGTGTTCAACTCAGCGGCTTTACGCTGTCTCCGGTTGCCCAAGGTGCTATCCAACCGCCTGTAGACGGAATTGTTTTAGAAAATGTCGTGCGCTCCTCAGTTAAAAACATCAATTTCCAGAAGGGGAGCCGCTATCCACTGGTTCTGAAGCAAACGCAGGATGTCAGAGTGGAGTATGTGACGATCGAGGGAACACCAAACCAGATCGTGCTGAAAAACGCAGTCAACACGCATACAGGGGGACTGAGCGTATTGCCTGCGGAGTCGTAATGGTTACGATTGCGTCTCCACAGACGAAACCGAGAAGTTTGCAAAGTCAATGTGGACGTCTTTAGGCGTTGCCCAAGACGCATTGCTACCACCAAAAAAGGTTGAGAAGAAGATGCCGTCGATTTTCAGGGCTGAGCTGGTGCGGAAGCTCAGCCCTGAGCGAACTAGCACTTCTTGACCATCTAGCCAGACGCGCACCTGCCCATTCGCCTTTCCCGGTTGGTTCAGCGTTACTTCTTGCTCCAGTCGGTGCCACGTTCCGGGCTTAAACCGCCACGCACCTCGACCGATCGAGGTTCCATTCTCTTGGCTGCTGGGTAGGTACGCATAGATTTCCCCCTCGCCTTGCCGCCGCCACATAAAGCGCGTCGAAAACCCATTGGTGCCGTCAGGAATGTTGCCGCCGCTGTTGACGCTGCCGCCAAACAGTCCGGGGAGCTTGCCGCCTTTCACAAAGTCGAAGTCGGGTGAGAACCGAACTGAATAGCTCAGCTTAAGGGCATCTTGAGCAGGCAGTTCCAGATCGGCATAAAACTGCACGCCGCCCAGGGGAGTACCGTCTGTGCGAGCAGCATTAGGGCTAGAAGAGTTTGCGGGATAGCGCACCCGCAGCACTCGATTGAACTGACCGCTGGCGTCGGGCACAACGCTCATATTCTGAAATCCCCAAGACCCTTTCTGTCGGATGCCCCAAGCAGTCTGCCAATTGGCTGCAAACTGACTAGACCAGAGTGGCGATCGAGCCACTGCACTCGCTGTCGAAGAAATGGCAGGGTCATTCACAGCAGCAGGATTGTTTGCAAGTGAAGCTGAATTCGACGAATTACAGCTACTGATCAGCAGCAGTAACATGGCGGGTAGCGTGCTAAGCAGCAATCGCTTCCAGACAAGATTCATGTAGCTCCCTTATCGTTGGATACTTCATCCTTACAGGTTGCAACGAAATTGGGGCAGTACGACGCAACTGCCCCAATAGAACCCAATTTAAAGTCTCTCAAGATCGCTTTGAAAGGTACCTCAAAGCGACAAAACCGATTTCGGACCGTTTTGAGAGTTGAAAAACTCTCAAAACGGTCCAACAGAGCACTATGCTCGACCAATGCCCACGTAGCGGAAACCTGCCTGTTCTAGAGCGGTCTCGTCAAGGAAGTTACGACCGTCGATGATGATAGGCGTATGCATCAGAGT
>NZ_JACJPG010000355.1 GCF_014695955.1 Leptolyngbya sp. FACHB-36
AAAATTCATTCGTTCTAATCAAGTATGGTTGTGATTGCTGGAGAACGCAGCGGCGTTGGTAAAACTACCGTAACGCTGGCGTTGCTGTCGTGTTTGAGTCAACGCGGCGTACGGGTACAGTCCTTCAAGGTTGGTCCCGATTACATCGATCCCATGTTTCATCGGCATGTAACGGGTCGATCGTGCCGCAACCTTGATCCAGTGCTGACCTCCGAAGCGTACGTCCAGCAGTGCTTCGCCCGCCACACCCAGGATGTCACCCACGCGATTGTCGAAGGCGTCATGGGCTTGTTTGATGGTGCCGCGCATCGTCACGACTTCGCTAGCACGGCTCATGTTGCCCGCCTGTTGAATTTGCCCGTGCTGCTGGTGCTCGATTGCAGCCGTCTGTCACACTCGATTGCCGCACTCGTTCATGGCTACCGATCGTTTGATCCCCGTTTGCAACTAGCAGGGGTTGTGCTCAATCGTGTGGGCAGCGATCGACATTTGGAGCTGCTGAAATCTGCTTTAAAGTCGATTAGCGTGCCAATTCTGGGCGTGCTGAGACGGCAGGATAGCATTGCAATTCCCGATCGCCACCTTGGACTTGTCCCCACAGCTGAACTGTCAAACTTGAATTCGCTAATCGCTACCCTGGCTCACCTAGGCGAAACCTGCTTTGATTGGGCAACGCTAATGCCGCTACTAGAGACCGGAGGTTGGGGAGTTGGGATTGAGGCACCTAGCCAAAACTCAACCGATTTTCTCCGGGAACACTTCGCGAACAAACCTCATGCTTCAAGACCCCGAATCGCGATCGCCCACGATGCCGCCTTCAGCTTCTACTATGCAGACAATTTAGAGTTGCTGGACGCCTTGGGAGCCGAGCCGCTGCTGTGGAGTCCGCTGAAGGATGCAAACCTGCCACAAGGCACGCAGGGGCTTTACTTTGGCGGCGGTTTCCCAGAAATGTTTGCGGAGTCGCTTGGGGCGAATAAGCCAGCGCGACAAGCCATTCGGACAGCCATTGCAGCAGGAATTCCCACCTATGCAGAGTGTGGTGGATTAATGTACCTGGCTCGATCGCTCACCACCTTCGACGGACACACGTTCCCCATGGTCGGCAGTTTACCCACAGAAGCCGTTATGGATTCCCGGTTGGTTTTGGGCTACCGCCAGGCGATCGTGCAGCACGATACTCCGCTCCTAAACAAAGGCAGAACCGTCTGGGGGCACGAATTTCATCGATCTCAGCTCACCACGCGATCTCCTAACCCCCTATTTGAGTTCTCCCCATCGCCCCATTTCAGTCCTCGATCGGAAGGCTGGCACACACCTAACCTGCATGCTTCCTACCTCCACTTGCATTGGGGTGCCCATCCAGAGATTCCGCAGCGTTTCTTACAGCACTGCAGCACGTTCTCCCGCTAAGCGTCACGACTGAGTGCAGTTAACGAAATTTAGTCGTTGCAATTCAGAATTACGAACTCCGAATTCCGAATTGATCCAACACCTTGCTGCCGCCGATCGCTCTTTTTAGCACCGAGAGAAAACTGTGGTACTGTCTTGACACCTTGGGCACACTACCCGAATCCTTCACGTGCCCACCCTCACTGATGAACTACTCCACATCCGCGTTGAATGCAGGCTATACGACCTTGCGCTACACCGAATCCTGGATATTCTTTAATCCTGGAAAGCCTATATGCGTTAAGGTTTCTTGGGAAGGAATTGTCAAGTTTTATGAGCACTGCTGGTGGGCAGGCATCAAGCTCCCAGCAACCCTAACCGCAGTCAACAACGAAATAACCTTTGTTATTCCTGCACCAAAAGCGAGAGAAGCGGCAGTCAAACTGCGACAGCAGTATGCTCACTTGGAAAGTGTCTGCCAACTGCTCGATCAGGGCGAAACCTGGATTCAAGACACGTCTATAGTGTTCTGTACGCTGCCGCTGGAGTCTCTCAGCCTCGCTCAAGATCTCTGTTTAAGTACGAACTCGCCTACCAGTTCTTTAGGAATCGAGGGCTGAGTCCAGCTACCTTGCTCAGACTGGAATAGGGGAGCCGGAATCAGGGTGGCGGTTCCTCCAATGACTGCAAACACAGCAACCAATCTGACCAACATTTTTGACGTAAAAACGGGTGAATTCATCATTCTTGTATACGCAACCCAACGTTATTGTTGTTCTCTAGATGAAGGTCTCAACCCGGAGAACCTTCTGTGAATTAGACAGCGTTGAGAGGAAGATGGTTCATGCTAGAGGCGCGGAGAGGAGTGAAATGAATCGACTCGTGCACAGCGTTCTGGACCAACTGCTCGATCGCAAAACCACAATCGCAGAGTTGGCGATCGTCGGACTGGCGATTGGAGCGCTAGGGGTTCTTGCCGTCTCAGCGCTGATGGACCCGTATACACGCGGAGATGTCGCCCTGTACCACAAGTACTCGCTGAGTATGGTCCAGGGCAGCGTGCCCTACCGAGATTTTCTGGTAGAGTATCCACCCTTGGCGCTGCTGCCGATGCTGGTTCCGCAACTGCTAAACATCGTGTTTGGACACAGCGAATCGAGCTATGTGGGTTTATTCTTCGCTCAAAACCTGCTGCTGTGCATTGCAACAGGGTGGCTACTGGTAAAACTGGCGGCGGAGCAGTCTCGGCTGTATGCACAACGAGTCGCAATCGCCTATACCGTGCTGGCGATCGCAAACTCAGCCCTACTGCTTCAGCGCTATGACATTATGCCTGCGTTGCTGACGCTGCTGGCGCTGTGGATGATCGATCGTCCCAGCGTGTCTGGTGCCTGTTTGGGTTTGGGCGTTCTCGCAAAGCTGTATCCGATCGTGCTGATTCCAATGTTTGCGGCGTTCTACTGGACCCAGCGCCAGTACAGCGCTGTCGTGCGGTTTACAGTCGGAGCGGCGATCGCGGCAGCCGTAGTAATGCTACCGTTTGCGTCGATTGGCATTGGCAACGTATTCGGCTTTTTAGACTATCACAAACTGCGGGGTTTGCAGATTGAGAGCGTTTTGGCGGGGCTGCTGCTGCTAGGGCATCAGCTAGGCTGGACTCCTGTGGAGGTGGTGCTCAACTATGGCGCATTTCATCTCAATTCACCGCTGGCAAATAGCATTGCTCAGCTTCTGCCTGTAGCGTTCCTGAGCGTGTCGGGGCTGGTTTTTCTGCTTAGCCTGCGGCGACTGCGGCAGGGCAAGGGGTTAGTCGTGCCGATCGTCGCGATTCTGCTCACTTTTGTGGTTACAAACAAAGTATTCTCGACGCAGTACTTGATCTGGATTTTACCGTTTGCACCGCTGCTGCGTCGATCGCAGGTTGCGCTATTCATCGCGATTTCAGTTCTCTCGACGCTGATCTACCCGCATTTGTATGGTAGGCTGCTGAATTTCCAAGGTCTGGCAATTCTTGTGCTCAATCTGCGCAATCTTCTGACTGTGGGGCTACTGGGCTGGCTGCTGGTGGAGTTAACCGATCGTGTAAAACCGTATGCCGATCCTGAGCATTAAAGTCAAACCCAACTCCAAGTAGCAGGCAATTCGACAGGAGACAGACGGTAGTTGGACCGTGCACCTGAAGTCACTGCCTGTAGACGGCAAAGCCAACCAGGAGTTGATTCAACTGCTAGCGAAACAGTTTAACGTGCCCAAGTCGCGCATTCGCATCAAAACTGGGACAGCGTCTAAAACCAAACTCGTAGAACTCGTAGAAATTGATAGAGATTAAGAACCTATTGGCTAATCGCTGCTTAGCTGTTCACGAGTCAACTTGTAGTGTGGTGATGATTATAGTGTGGCGGTGAGAACTGTTGGTTGCGATCACCGCCTGCTTGCAGCCGTGAACTCAGGTTAACGAACCGAGAACGCCTCACTAAAGCGCCGGGTCACCGGTTCGATCAGGAAGGTCAGAACCGACTTCTGTCGCGTCACAATTTCAGCCGTTGCTGCCATACCGGGAGTCAGCTTCACGTCTTTACCCCGGACGTTGATTGTGTCCTTATTTAGGCGAACGCGGGTAAGGAACACTGGACCCAACTCCCGACCCGTCTCATCTCGCTCAACAACGGCGTCAGGGCTAACTTGAAGCACTTCGCCATCCACAATGCCGAACTCTTGATACGGGAACGTCGCCAGCTTAACTTTTGCCCTCATGCCCTCTCGGATGAAGCCAATGTCGCGATTCAGCACTTTGACTTCTAGCACCAAGTCTTGATTTTTGGGCAGAATCGACAGCAATTCCTCGCCCTGCTGCACAGGACCCTGCGTAACCTTGACGTTGTAGACTGTGCCGTCAAATGGCGCTGATACCGTTTCTCGCTCTTTCTGCTGCTTTTGGGCGATCGCCAGTTCTCCCGATTTTTTGGTCAATTCTTCGCGTCGCTGACTCAGTTGGGTCAACACCTCTCGCTGGTAGCTAGGACTGACACCTTGTGCGGTGCTGCGTGCTGACTCAAATGCCTGCTGCGACTGGCGAATCCGGTCTCGTTGGGCGTCAATTTCTTTCTCTAAAGAGACAATCTTGTCTTCGGCATCCGTCACTTGATTTTTGGCATTTGTTAGCTGATCCAACGCGTTCAAATAATCTAGCCGAGGAACAGCATTACTCTCTACAAGAGTGCGGAGACTTGCCTCTCGCTTCTCAGCATTCTTGAGGTTGTCTTTAGTATTTCTCAGCGAGGTTTGAGCGTTGATCAGGTTCTCCTGAAACCGCTCCAGTCGCACTCTTGCTTCTTCGATCGTGGCGCCCTGGCGATTTGCCTCTGCGCTTGCGGCTGCTTGCTTCTCGGTGAACTCTTGCTGCCGCGCAGCTAGCAGTTGATTTTGCAGCGGTGTTCCGGCGCTGGTTTCCCCTTTGCTTTCTGCCTCCAGCCGCGCAATGTCTTCCCGAATTTTCTCGGCGTCTTTTTCTAAACTCGTCACACTTGTTTCAGAGACGCCTGGATCAATCTCCACGAGCACATCATCTTTTTTTACCGGAGCACCCACCTTGACCTTCGTTTGCAGTACGGAGCCAACGCTAAGTGAGCGAATGGGACGAACTTCGGTCGAGGGAATCAGCTTTCCATTCGCAACAGCGACCTCATCCACTTTGCTGAAGTACGCCCAACCGATCGCGCTAAACACCAATAGGGTAATACTCCCGGCAAGCAGCCGCGTGTAAAGCGGAGGAAGTTCCTGAACCGCTTTGCCCAACTCGTAGGAGAGCGAATCCTCTGGATTTGCCAGTCGCTGTTTGACCTGTCGAGATTGAGCGGGATTCGAGGAGATGGAGACTCTCATCAGTTACTGCCTTTGATAGATTGAGACCGCACGGTAGGATACTTCCCTGGACTGCTTGAAGAAATTAAACCGTTGCTTCGCCGTTACATCGCTTCGTAATTCGCAAGCCAGAGGTACAAGCAGATTTCGCCAATTAAGATAGGGCTATAGTGCCCCATTTTTCGTTCTGACACCACTCTTTCTGACACCACTCTACTCATCGTGTTTCAACTCCTGCAACTCATTGTTACGGCAATTCAACCATTTCTAGTGCCCATCTGCTTTGTGTCTGCCTGGTCGATCATCGCGCTCGTGACATGGAGCTTGTGGACGGCAACGCGCGATACGGTTACGCGAACGCGAGAAATGCATCGAATCCCCTGCGCCAACTGCCAGTTTTTTACCAGCGACTATCACCTCAAATGCACCGTGCATCCGTCCGATGCACTGACCGAGGATGCGATTAACTGCCCGGACTATCAGCCAGAGAATATGAGCTATCGATCGACTCGTGAACGAATGTACCGCTAGTTTTGGCGAGGCGCCGCCGTGCTGATTCGGAAACTGCATGACTCTGAAGAATTTGTAGCAGGCGATGGAACGCTGCTGCGCGAACTGCTGCATCCAGATAAGCAGTCGATCGACCTCCGCTACAGCTTAGCGCACGCGGTTCTTCCCCCTGGTCAGACCTCGACTCCTCACTCGCTCACGACTTCAGAGGTATATTACTTGCTCAGCGGGCGAGGCGAAATGTACATCGATGATGAGGTGCAGACGGTCGAAGCAGGTGATGCAATTTATATTCCGCCGCAGGCTCGACAGTTTCTTCGCAATACGGGTGACGATGCGATCGCGTTTGTGTGCATTGTCGATCCAGCATGGCGCAAGGAAGACGAAACGATCTATGGTGACAAATCATAAGGGCGAAGCATTTGGTAAAGACTTCCCAACCTGTTCAGGAAATCATTGCCGAAATGCTTCGCCCCCTAGTTAATGCTGCTGTTTAGTCGGGATTGGACTCTGGGTAGCGCTGGTTAGGAATTTGTTCTGCCTCCGGACAATCGTCCGAGACTGCAGGTTCAACGTTCCCCTTCGGCACCGACGCTAGCTTTTGCGTCACTGCGCCAATGCTTTCTAGGCGGACCATTTCTTCCCATGAACACGTTTCATCTTCTTCTTCGGTTTCATAGCGTAGCGTGACCAAATCGCCTTCAATATCGAGGATGCGTGCTCGCTCGATCCAGCGCTGCTGGTCCCGCAAGAAGATCCAGACTTCACGACCGTCGCAGCACAGTTGATAGATCTTGCGATGTAGCATGGTTGCGTCTCCTGAGCAATACTGACTTCATGAAACAATTCGACACTCTGCTGCCCGTTCAAGGAGCGCGTCCTTGACCCCTAGCGGATGGATGCAGACTGTCTGACTTTCTCCTGCTGAGCAAAAATATCTAACCA
>NZ_JACJPG010000356.1 GCF_014695955.1 Leptolyngbya sp. FACHB-36
TCTTCACGGTCGGATTAATGTATGAAACAAAAAAGAATGTGGAAGATTCACACCCATAAATTGCCCAATTTAATTTCAAGCCAATGTCTCGTCATCCGTTCGATGATCCACCATGTACTGCCATAGCTCAGATTTCGTCATGGTTGCAAAGTTTGGCTTGGTCATAAAACTTTCCTTACTTAACGCTTTAGCAGTTACCAGGTTTGTTCGATAGCGTTGCTTTTACGGACCAATGCTTCAAACCTCCGTTTCACCTTCTCATGAGTATCTTGCCACCCTAGTTCCCACCACCAAGGTTTCTGCTCTCTGTTCGATGTATTCACATACTTCGTCCCAACTCTTGAACTTTAGCTCCTCAACAAAATAGCGCGGTAAAGAGGTTAGTAAGTAACCAAGCTGCTTCCACTCCAGAAAACTCTCATCGTCCCAGGATATGAAGTCTTCGTATTCTCCAAAAATGATCTCATGCTCTCGGTGGATTGCTAGAAATTCTCTTACTGATAGCAACACGCCTTTGTACAGCCAGTTTGAACCTTCTCCTAGATCTGGGTTCCAATACTCCTCTGCTGACAAAACTACCTCCGCGACAATGACCTCTTTCCGTTTAACTATGCCCGGTTGCTCAAGTGTCCAATATGCCCAGCGGTATCCGGCATCTACAAAGACCTTACAGTTTTTGCAAGCAAAATATAAGTCATTCATAGCCAACTATATGATTTGACTAAAATCCTCAAGATGTTCACACCATAAAGAGTGCTATCTGTTTCCTCTTCACGCGTTTTGCGGCGTTCCTCAAGCAGTTCAGCTGAATGTTCCATCGATCGAATTTCAATTCCAAGAGTTTCTTTGGCTTGTCCATAAGCGCATAAAAAGCTTCGTTGCGATTAATTAGAGCACATCAACAAAAAAGGGGCAGTCAGCGACTACCCCAAAAATAAACAGAACGATTCGCTACTCAACGCCTTCGATGCGGTCTTCAACTTCCTGGTATAGCTGGCGCAGCTTCTCCAGGTTTTCTTCACTGGTTTCCCAGTAGCCGCGACCGTTTGCTTCTAGCAGCGTCGTTACCATTTTGCGGAACGAGTTCGGGTTCAGATTCATCAACCGCTTACAGAGTTCTTCGTCTTTAAAGAACGTGGTGTTAGTGTCTTCGTAAACCCAGTTGTCTACTGCATTTGCCGTTGCCGACCAGCCCATTGTGTTGACCAACCGCTTCGACAATTCCCGCACGCCTTCGTAGCCGTGGGACAGCATGCCCTCGTACCACTTGGGATTCAGGAGCTTAGTGCGAGCGTCGAGGCGGACCGTTTCCGACAGCGTGCGGATTTGTGCGTTCGCGGTTGTCGTGTCTGCCATGTAGGAGACAGGCATTTTGCCATCGTCCCGCAGGCGCGACACGATTTTGGTCGGGTCCGAATCGTAGTAGTGGGACACGTCCGTCAGCGAGATTTCTGATGAATCGAGGTTTTGGAACGTCACGTCTGCCGTCTTCAGGCTCGACTCAAAGATCTCGCGGCTTTGCTCCATCATGCCGGGGTTATCCGACGAGAAGGCAAAGGATTTGCGAGCGAGGTACATATCCTGAAGTTCCGATTCCTGTTCCCAAGTGCCGTTTTCCACCGCCAAGTTGATGTTGGAGGAGTAGGAGCCGGACGCATTCGAGAACACGCGAGTCGCTGCCTGCCGCAGATCGACGCCGAACTCCTTCGACTGCTGAATTGCGTGCTTGCGGACGAAGTTCTGCTCCAGCGGCTCGTCTGCCTCGGCTGCCATCTTGACGGCTCGATCGAGCAGCGCCATCTGGTTAATGAACAAATCGCGGAACACGCCAGAGCAGTTGATCACCACGTCGATGCGGGGACGCTCCAGTTCTGCCAGCGGGATTAGCTCCAGCTTGTTGATCCGTCCCAGCGAGTCGGGCAGCGGACGCACGCCGACCATCCAGAGAATCTGCGCCAGCGATTCGCCGTAGGTCTTGATGTTGTCTGTACCCCACAGGACGCACGCGATCGTCTCCGGGTACTTGCCACCGTTTTCGGCGGCTTGGCGGCTCAGCAGGCGATCGACGACAACCTTCGCGGATTTGACCGCGGCAGCGGTGGGAATCGACTGCGGGTCCAGCGCGTGGATATTCTTACCCGTGGGCAGCACATCCGGATTGCGAATCGGGTCGCCGCCGGGACCGGGAGTAATGTAGTGTCCATCTAGCCCGGTGATCAGGGCACCGAGTTCGTTATCCGCGACGATCTGCTTGAGGCAGAACTCCAGATACTCGAACAGCGGCTTGATCGGCTCGACATCGACTTTGGCGTAGCCTGCCGTGTGCAGCGCTTCGACCCACGGCTCCTTCTTGCCCATGTTGAAGAAGTTGAGCTTGGTGATGCGAGAGACGCGCCCATCGGCATCGGTTTGGGCGTGCACGAGAGCCGTAACGGCAGCGCGAACGGCTTGGTTGATGTCGTTGAGAAGCTGCACATCATCGAGTACGCCACGATCGCTGTTCGTATAGACTTCGTCGATGTTACGTCCGACGCCGTTAGCGATGATGCGCTGCAGGCTTAAGATCCCGTCCTCTTCGCGATCGAGCCCGGCAATATTCACCAGCGTAGCGATCGCTTCTTCTGCCGTAGGCGGTTTGCCAATCACATGCAGACCGCAGGGCAGCAGGCGCGATTCGATCTCCATCAGCTTGATGTAGACCTTGCCGACGATCGCGTCGCGCTCCTCTGCCGCCAGGTCTTTGGCGTCGGCATCTGGCAAGTTGATGTCCTTGTCCAGATTGCACATCCGCGCCTTGTCCATAATCGTGTTGGTGATCGACTCGCCGCGTCCGGTGTCTTTCAACGTTTGATAGGAGGCAATCAGGTCGCTTAGCTCCTTCAAGCCTTTGTAGAGTCCGGCGTTCTCGGCAGGCGGCGTCAGGTAAGAAATCGTCTCTGCATAAGAGCGGCGCTTGGCGATCGTTGCCTCACTGGGATTATTTGCCGCGTAGTAGTAGAGGTTAGGAATCGTGCCGATTAAGCTGTCGGGGAAGCACTCGCCGGACATGCCAATTTGCTTACCGGGCA
The DNA here is from genome assembly GCF_014695955.1 of Leptolyngbya sp. FACHB-36. Lineage (GTDB taxonomy): Bacteria > Cyanobacteriota > Cyanobacteriia > Leptolyngbyales > Leptolyngbyaceae > FACHB-36. The sequence goes on from NZ_JACJPG010000356.1 coordinate 3,069, forward strand.
TAAACTCCAGCGATCCGTGTGTGCCAAAGTGCAGCACCGCATCGGCTTGCCAAATTTGCTCCAGATACGTGTAGTACGCGGCAAAGCCGTGATGAGGACTGGCAGAACGCGAGAACAGCAGCCGCATCGGGTCGCCTTCGTAGCCAAAGGTGGGCTGCACGCCGATGAACACATTGCCAAACGTTTTGCCGTACACCAGCAAATTCTGTCCATCGGTGTTGAGGTGTCCTGGCGGCGGACCCCACGAGGGGATCAGTCGATCGGAGTAGGGCGTCAGCCGCTCGTATTCCTCCACCGACATTTTGTAGGCAACGTTGAGTTCCGGGCTGTTGTACTGCGCCTGAGCGTTGTGCAGCACTTCCAGCATCAATGCGTCTGGGGATTCGGGAAGTTCCTGCACGTCATAGCCGTTGTCGCGTAGGGCTTCCAGCACTTTGTAGATGGAGCCAAACACATCTAGGTAGGCAGCCGTGCCGACGTTGCCCTTATCCGGCGGGAAGCTGAACACCGTAATCGCCACGCGCTTGTGCAGCTTCGGCTTGCGACGCAGATTTGCCCATTTCATCGCCCGCTGCGCGATCGCCTCAACGCGGTCTTGCAGCGCGATCGCCTTGCCTGTTGTACCGTCGCGACCTGACAGAATGATCGGTTCGATCGCCCCATCGAGTTCGGGCAGCGCAATCTGTAGCGCCACCTGAATCGGGTGCAGACCCAGTTCGCTGTCCTGCCACTCTTCGGTGGTTTGGAACACCAGCGGCAGCGCCACCATGTAGGGACAGTTGAGCCGCTTCAGGGATTCGATCGCTTTGGGATGGTCCTGCCGTGCTGGACCGCCGACCAGTGCAAATCCGGTTAGCGAGACAACGACATCGACGATCGACGCCGTTTTATTAATCGGGTTGTAGAAAAAGGCATCGACGGGCTTGGAGAAGTCCAACCCGCCCGCGAACACCGGAATTACCCGTGCGCCCATTGCCTCTAGTTCCGACACCATTGCCACGTAGTGGGCATCGTCTCCTGTAACCAAGTGCGTTCGCTGGAGCACCAGTCCGATCGTCGGCGCGAGGGGGTCTTTCAGGTCGCCGCCAATGTCGCGCCGCGAGTTAAACCAGTTGAGGTACTCTTTGACGTCCTCGTACATTGCGGGCGCAAGCGGATGCCAGATCCCCATGTCCGGAAAGGTTACGGGGTCCTGGTACGTCAGCGACGCCCGATCGCCGTCCTTAAACACATAGCGATCGGCGAGCATCAGCAGAAAGTTCTCCAGGTTTTCCTGCGACCCACCCAGCCAGTATTGAAAGCTGAGCATGAAGTTGCGAGCGTCCTGCGCCTTCTCGACAGGCAAATACTTCAGCACCTGCGGCAGCGTCCGCAGCAGCTTTAGCATTGCATCCTGAAATCCGGCGCCGGATTTTTCCTTGCGCTTCTTCATGAAGCTGGAAATAACGCTCTTGGACTGCCCAATCTGCGCGAGGGAGAAGCTGCCCATTTTGTTCAGGCGCATCACCTGCGGCATGGACGGAAACACGACGGCTACGTCGAGGCGATCGCGGTGTGGTTCGACTGCCGCGACGACCTTATCTGCCAAATCTTCTAGGAAGATCAGTGAGGCAATGAAAATATTGGCGTCGGCAATATCACGCTTAAAGGCGTCGTAGTTATTCGGATCGCGAAGTTCCTCAATCAAGTAGCCACTAATTTCAACAGCGAGGTGCGGATGACTCTGGTTAATCGAGCGAACCGCTGCTGAAAGGGAACTTTGGTACTGAGGCTCCAGCACGACATAGACCACCTTGAGCAGCGATCGTCCCTTCAGATCGTCTGGGGCGACGTGTCGGATGGTGGGCTTGACGTGGGTGAACATGCGGTTAGGCTCCTTACTCTTGATGCGATTGAGCACTCAGCGATTTGTGTTCTAGATGCCGAAATCTTGACGTTTTCCAACGATCAACGACAAAAACCGAAACAAATCGCGACGGGCTAATGAAGTTGCACAAGAATTGTTTGTACCAGAAAACCGTTACCACATGGGCGTTTCGGCGCCTAACCGACACAATTCGATAAAAATATCTGATAATTTGTTTACTTTGATTAACAAATCGCGGGAGCAGATGCTCCTATGGTATCTTTACAAAGCTTAATAGTAATTGCTTCTCAGCAAAATAGTTTGGCGCACGCGCAGAATTGAGCAATTCCGCTTGCGGATTTACTTCAAAGCTTTGAACGGATTGAAGCGGGTCGATCGCAGATCGTTTATGCCCAGCCTCGCAGACGATAGATAACGATCCCCACATACTCTTTCAGCGCCCGCGTCACGATCCGCAATCGGTCCGCATCTGGCAGGATATTCAGAATTGTCGTCTGGGGAGTACCCTGAAAATTTCGCTGGAGCGGGTCTGTGGTGAGGTAGTCGGTGGGAGCGGCGATCGGATCAATGCCCAGCTTCTTGAAGATCAGCAGCGATCGCGGCATGTGCAGCGCAGACGTGACCAGCAGAATCCGACGAATCCCCTGAGTCTCCATAATCTGCTTGACGTTCAACGCATTCTCGCGCGTGTTCAGCGAGGTGGGATCTTCCAGCATGACCGTCTTAGGAACGCCCATCGTCTCCATGATCTGAGCCATATCGCTGGATTCAGACGGTCCGCCGCCTCGCCAGTCAATCCGTCCGCCACTCAGAATCACGCGGGGCGCTTTGCCTTCCCGAAACAGCTTGGCAGCGTAGAGGATGCGATCGCCCTCTTCCATTACTTCCACCCACGGGCGTGGTGACTCTGCCGGATAGGTGCAGCCGCCCAGCACCACAATCGCATCCGCTTGCGGCACTGGATTGGGTGGACGGTTCTGGAACTCCAGCGATTGCGCCAGCGCGCTGCACACCCAGCCGCTACTGCTGGCAAGCAGCACGACGAATGCCAAAAGGATGGGAATTGATGTGAGGCGCGATCGTCGCCACAGCAGCACCAGCGCCACTAACAGCATCAGGCAGGTGAATCCGATCGGATACAAGAATAGCGGCAGAACTTTGGAGAGGAAGAGAAACATGTAGAAAGTTGTTAGTCAGAAACCAGCTACAGAATAGCCCTTGATTTTAGATCTTGCTTGCTCCTGCCCAAATCTTCATTGACCAACGAAATATTCCTCCTTCCAAGTTGAGAAAGAAAGCGTGGGACGACAACGTCTCGATCGAGCAAATAACGGCACAGTTAAGCGACGACTATCAACTAAAACGAACCGCAAAAACTCTATTTATCGCCCTAACCTGAGGTCTGACAGACGTGCGGTTCAACAACGGCTAATAGTCTACAAATCCTGCTTTTTACGGTCTGCCTCAAGTTCACGCTGTAGTTCTTCAATCGAATCCAATATCGGCATAAAACGCAGTCCAAAGTCTGTTAGCCGATACTCCACATGCGGCGGCACCGACGGATACACAACCCTTTCTAGAATGCC
>NZ_JACJPG010000357.1 GCF_014695955.1 Leptolyngbya sp. FACHB-36
GAACTGCGCTGCCAACCTAAGTTGGGCGCTGCAATCAAGGTGAGCACGTCTGGGTTTTGCTGGCGAAACGTGGTGAACGCACCGTCGAGGTGCATAGGTCCACCGTCAGGGTGTCCGGGGGGACGGCTTTGCACAAGTTCTAGAAAGTCGATTAGGCGATCGAGAACGCGGTGGTGGACCGCGTAAAAGTGGGTGGTGGCTAACGGTCCTACAAACGGAGTCAGCGGCTCCGTGGCGTCTGCAACCGATTCAATGTGCCCAAAGTAAACGAAGCCCCACTCGGTCTGCTGTAGCTGCCGCATCCAGTTAGCGGAGGTTGCGGAAAACTGCTCGGAAATCGTCAGGTCGTCTTCCATCACGAGCACCGAGTTCAATCCATCTGCCTTTGCCTGCCGCAGAATTTTCAGATGGCTCAGAAAGCACCCCCGCGCTCCAAAGCTCGGAAACCCATCGAGCGTCTCTGGTCGAATTGCTGGGAAAATTTCGACCGATTGCGGCGTCAACGGCATTCCTGCATTTTCTAGCTCTCGCACCATGTCTTTGCGTCGATCGACCCGCTCCGGCAAATTCACCACAAAGGTGCGATCAAAAAACTCTGTAATTTTCATAGTGAACTCCGCATAAACCGTTTCACAACGAACGCTGTCCCTGGTCTAGCGTCAGAGTGCCCAAAATCCTCCTCTATTCTCTATTTCCTACTCCGTCTCTTTCCAACCGCTACACTAGAAGAGCACGATTTCTCAGCATTTTCAGTCTTCGCGGTTCATGAAAAACGTTGTGGTAGGACTCTCCGGCGGAGTCGATAGTTCAACAGCCGCCGCTATTCTGCATCATCAAGGTTACGCAGTGATTGGGTTGACCTTGTGGTTAATGAAGGGCAAAGGACAGTGCTGCTCGGAGGGCATGGTGGATGCGGCGAAGCTGTGCGAGCAGTTGGGTGTGCCGCACCACATTGTGGATATTCGCGACGCGTTTCAGGAGAATATTGTGGACTACCTGGTGTCTGGCTACAGCACTGGAATTACGCCACTACCCTGTTCTCAGTGCAATAAGGCAGTGAAGTTTGGTCCGATGCTGCGCTACGCTCGCCAGGAGTTAGGCGTCGATCTCATTGCCACTGGACACTACGCCCGCACGCGCTACGATGAGACGACCGGGCGCTACCAGCTTCTCCGCGCCGTGGACCGCAACAAAGACCAATCCTACTTTCTCTACGATTTGTCGCAAGACATCTTAGAGCATGTGCTGTTTCCGCTAGGCGAACAGCCCAAGACCGAGACCCGTCGTGCTGCTGCTGAGTTTGGCTTACACACGGCTGACAAGCCGGAAAGCCAAGACCTTTGCTTAGTCGAAGCGAATGGCTCAATGCGGGCATTTTTGGACAAGTACCTGACGCCGCAGAAAGGCGACATTGTGGACCAGTCGGGCAATGTGCTGGGGCAGCACGACGGTGTGCATCATTACACGATCGGACAGCGTAAGGGACTTGGCATTGCCCACAGCGAGCCGCTGTACGTTGTGGCGCTGGATGCTCAACAAAACCGCGTCATCGTTGGCGATCGTACGGCAACGCTTTCAGGCGGATGCACAATACAGCGCGTCAACTGGGTCTCGATAGCCAATCCGACTGCGCCAATTTCAGCTCAGGTGCAGATCCGCTACCGCTCTGCTGCCGTGCCTGCGACCGTGATTCCGCTGAAGGGTGACGACCCCTCAGGTTTACCCCATCGGGTACGAATTGTGTTTGAGAACCTGCAGTCAAGCGTTACTCCGGGTCAAGCTGCTGTATGGTACGACGATGACGTGCTGCTTGGTGGTGGCATCATTGAGCAGCAGGTGGATTAAAGAACGCAACTAGAATTCGTTGAGAAGTTGTAGGGGCGTTTCGCCCTAAGCAGTTCAGGAACGCGAAGCGGGTTGCTTTGTGCGTTGCTAGCTATCTGCTTCGCTGTCGTCTCCAACGACTTCTCGTACGCGGTAGATCGGGCGTCCTTGGGATTCGTGGTAGGTCCGCATCATTACTTCTGCCAGCAAGCCCAGGGTAAACAGTTGTACCCCAGCCAACAGCAAAACCACGGTCAGGGTGAGCAGAGGACGATTGCCGATCGTCTGTCCCAGTCCCAGTTTAAGGAACGTCAGGTACAGCCCAGAAATTGTACCCAGGGCCATCGACACCAAACCAAATAGCCCAAACACGTGCATCGGGCGAGTAAGAAACTTCCGCATGAACCAGACCGTTAACAGATCCATGATCACGCGGAAGGTGCGGTCCAGTCCGTACTTGCTCTTACCAAAGCGGCGGGCGTGATGCCGCACTGGCAGTTCAGTAATGCGTGCGCCTTCAATAAATGCCAAAGCGGGCAAGAAACGGTGCAGTTCGCCATACAGATTCATATCGGCGACCAGTTCTGCTCGATACGCCTTCAGCGAACAGCCGTAGTCGTGCAGCTTGACTCCAGTCACTTTGCCGATTAGCCAGTTAGCGATCTTCGAGGGCAGCAGTCGAGTCAGGGCAGCATCCTGACGGTCCTTGCGCCAGCCGCTTACCAAGTCGTACCCTTCGTTCAGTTTGGCTAGCAGCATAGGGATGTCAGCCGGGTCATTCTGCAAGTCGCCGTCTAGCGTCACAATCACCCGTCCTCTGGCATGCCCGAACCCTGCCGCCATTGCTGCGGTTTGTCCGTAGTTGCGCCGCAGGATCACAGCTCGAAGGTCGTTACGATCGTGAGCAAGCTGTTTGAGCAGGTTGGTGGACCCGTCTGTAGAGCCATCATCTACGCAGATTAATTCGTAGGAAAGCTGATCAGCCGTTAGGGTAGACGTGATCGCTTCAACCAGATGTGGCAGGCTTTCATACTCGTTATGGATTGGAACCACCACCGAGAGATCCGGTTGGATTGAGCGCGATCGACGGGTTGTCAGTTCGGGATGTAGGGAGATACTCATGCTTCTCAAGAGATGTCAACGAGATGAAAGCGGCAGCGAAATACTTAAAAGCAGTGTACGGGGACAGGAGGTAATTACCGCGATTTCAG
>NZ_JACJPG010000358.1 GCF_014695955.1 Leptolyngbya sp. FACHB-36
CTCATCTGCTCGATAAAGCGCAGCGCGCCAGAAATTTGCGGTCCAAGCAGTCCCCCATGCGTCAGTGCTTTCGGCAATTTGAGGCAGAACTCAAAGCCAGCAGGCGTCTCAGCTGCCCAGCGCTTTACTGTTTCGGCATCTGGAACTGAGTAGAATGTCGTATTACCCTCAACCGTGGTGAAGCGACGGCTGTAGAGGTGCAGGAACTCACTGGGACGGCTCCCGGTTGGAAACAGATCTCCAAGCCAGCCTTTGTATGCCCAAACTGCACAGCCGATGCGAAGGTTCATGACGATCGAGGGAAACGGGTGATGGAAAAAGGAGGAAGGGATGGAGAGATAATGGGAAGCTTAATAAAGCTCTCGTGTGAGCTCATTCCTGGATCAGACCTCTACACAGTTCACTAGACGCCGTTTGACAGCGCCAGTTTATAGTAGCCATGATAACGGCGTGCATCACAAACAATCGTTGCTTTTCTAACCCCCCATTACGGAGTTCCAATCCCTCATGTCACCGCTTTTCTGCACTCTGGGACACGAAAATTCAGGAGACAGCCGCTTTTGTCGCCAGTGTGGAGAGCAGCTGAGCGCGGTGGCAGTAGGGTTGATCGCTCTGTCCGGCCAACTGCTGGGTGGGCGGTATCGAGTGAAGCGGGAGTTAGGGCAGGGAGGCTTTGGACGCACCTATCTGGCAGAGGACACCCATCGGTTTCATGAACCCTGCGTACTCAAGGAATTTGCTCCACAGGTGCAGGGAACGCAGTCGCTTCAGAAAGCAGAGGAGCTATTTGCGCGCGAGGCAGGAGTGCTCTACAAGCTTCAACACCCGCAAATTCCGCAGTTTCGCGAACTGTTCCGTGCAGAGGTGCAGGGCGTCGGGCGGCTGTTTCTGGTGCAGGACTATGTCGAGGGACAAACCTATCACGCGCTGTTACAGACACGTCGCGCTCAGGGGCACCTGTTTACCGAGCCCGAAGTGCGACAATTGCTGTTTCAGCTTCTCCCGGTGCTGGATTACTTGCACCGATCGGGCGTTGTCCACCGCGATATTTCGCCGGACAATTTGATTCTTCGCAGCAGCGACGGCTTGCCTGTACTGATTGATTTTGGCGGTGTTAAGCAGGTGGCAGCGGCAGTTGCTTCCCATCTGCACGCCTACGCCTCTGCGATCGGCACTCGACTGGGCAAACTTGGCTATGCGCCCGATGAGCAGATGAACACCGGAGATGCATTCCCCCACAGCGATTTGTACGCGCTGGCGGTGACGGTGCTGGTGCTGGTGACGGGGCGAGAACCGCAGGAGCTGCTAGCAGGCGATCGGCAGCAGTGGAAGCAGCAGGTGCGGTTGAGTCCGCCCTTTGTCTCAGTACTAGACCGAATGCTAGACCCCTATCCTCCCCGTCGCTATCAGTCGGCTCCAGACGTGCTGTACGTGCTGAGCAGTCCTGCTCAGCCAAACCATGACATCACGCTTCCCCCTCCCCCTTCCCCCCTCCCTACGTTCTCACACGGATCTAGCACTGTGGCGATCGCGCCGCCCCCTGCTCGCCCAAAGGCGCGATCGCTGCCGTGGCTTCCTCTAGTACTGCTGGGACTGCTGGGAGGAACCGCCACCGGCTGGTGGTGGCTAGGACGCGAGTCGCCTAGCCCTAAACCGCAGCCGACTCAAACGGCAGTAGCTCCCCCGTCCGACAACAGCACGAACGTTTCGCAGTACTCTAAGCAGGAGCAGGCGCGGAAACAGGCAATCCGCGATCGCCGCCAAACTCTTGGCATTGACCAAGGATTTCTCGTGCGATTGGTGGACGATGCGTTTTACCTGGATCACCCGATCAATCGGGCGCTGAGCGCTGACCCCAGCGATGAAGCGCTGCGGGCTGACTGGGACCGGAAAGCCACCGAGATTCTGGACCGCTTGGAGCGTCTTAGCCAAGCCGCACGATCGCGTCTGGGCAGCTACTCTAACGCGGATGTAGACAAGCGTCGCGCCGCCGTGAATCAACTCAACCTCAGCAGTCGATCGCTCAATGATTTAACGGATGCCCACTTCTTCCAGTGGTTTCCCGACCAGCCCCGCGATCCGACACTGCTTCAGCGCCCGTTTGGGCAGGTGTGGCAGGCGATCGCAACCGATGAAGTTGCAGCAATTCAGGCAGGCACCGCCCTAGAACGCATTCAGTTTCCATCCGGGCGCTTCAGCCAGCAGGTCAGCGGCACGCTGAAGCCCGGGACTGGAAGGGCGTTTACTGCTAGTCTCCAGAAAGATCAGGTGATTCGGCTGAGTGTACAGGCTCCATCAACGACCCGTCTGTCGCTCTATCCGCCCAGCAGCAAGCTGCCAGCGCTGCTAGAGGATTCAAAGGAGTTGGAGTGGTCCGGTAAACTGAGCGCTTCTGGCATCTACGAGGTTGTCCTTGTCTCCACGGCTACGCAGTCTGTGGAGTACACCATCAATCTTGCTGCCGCCGAAAATGTCACAATGCCGGATTCTACCAATTAGCAGTTTTCACAGCCGTTGACTTGTAGGTGACAGTTTAGTACATAGATACTATAATTCTGTCAATCTTCATTGCTGAATCTTGCTTCAAGCTTTAAGGAATCGGCTATAACTCTCGCAGATCTCACTCCTCATCTTTCAGTGAAGATGGGGAGCATTCTCTAAATCGTGCGTCTGCAAGCGTTATGAGCACCTCTAACTCCCCTGAAACGGCGATCGCTCCTGTGACCAGCAATCCCCCAACAATGCCCGCTCCTCTGACTCCTGGAACCGTGTTGCAGAACCGCTATCGCGTGGTTGGCGTCGCGGGACAGGGCGACTTTGGTCAAACCTACCTTGCACGGGACCAAGCGCAGAATAACGCCCTTTGCGTGCTGAAGGAATTTACACCTGCCGTTCATGACCCGGCGGCACTGCAGACGATCGGGCAGCGGTTTCAGGCGGCGATCGCCATTCTGCACACGCTTCAGCATCCCCAACTTCCCAGCACCCAAACGTTGATAGCCTACGATCAGCGGTTTTACTGGGTGCGCGACTACATCGAAGGCAAAAGCTACGGCGTGCTGCTGGACGAGCGCAAAGCAATGGGACAAACGTTTTCGGAGGCTGAGGTCGTGCAGGTTCTCCAGCAGGTGCTGCCCGTATTAAACTACCTGCACAATCGCGGCGTCATTCACCGCAATCTCTCGCTCGACAGCATCATTGTGCGCGATCGGGACTGGCTTCCCGTTCTGATTAATTTCGGCTTAGTGAAAGAACTGGTAGCACGGATGCAATTGCATCCCGTTGATCCAAACACAATCGCCGGACAGTGGGGCTACGCGCCTCCAGAGCAGTTGATGGGTCGTGTGTATCCCAACAGCGACCTTTATGCGCTGGCAGTCATCGCGATCGCGCTGCTGACCGGGAAAGGACCGCAAGACCTCTACGATGAAACGGCGCAAAGCTTCAATTGGCAGCAGGTGACAACAAGCGATCCGCGTCTGGGACAACTCTTGCAGTGCATGCTGATTCCTGACCCGCAAAAGCGCGTTGCTACGGCTGGCCAAGTGATGCAACTGCTTGCCACCCTAACCACCCTAAAAGCTCGCTCACCTTCTACGACGGTTGCAGCGCCCTCACCCACCTCTAGTATTCAATCGGCTCCAGCACCCAAAGGGCGCATTCGTCCGAGACGTCGCTTCAATGCAGAATTTCTCGCATCTGCCGCCCTGATCACGGGACTGGCGCTGTTGGTTTCTGTCGTATCGTGGCGAATTCTGTCATCGATAGTGTCTCCCGCCCGATCGCCTCAAGCCACATCCTCAGATACTTCTACAAATGCGCCCACTGCCAAGCCAACGACTAGTCCCTCTACTCCATCACCGTCAGCTGTACCCAGCGCAGACACCTTGCGCGATCGTGTAGAAAAACTGAACCTGGACCGATCATTTCTGACCAGTCTGGTAGACGAAACCTTCTACGCCAAGAATCCACAGCTAAAAAACCGCAAGCCAGACACGACGCAGCCGCAAGCTGAATGGAACCGCACCGCTGGCGATCTGCTAGAGAAATTAGAAACTCTCGCGCCTGAAACCCGCCAAAAACTCGGAGCCTACCGTCGTGCAAACTATGATGAGTGGCTAAAGCAACTGGGAGAAACTGGGCCAAGCAGTCGCACACTCGATCAGTTAGCAGACGATCGCTTCTTTCAACTGTTTCCCGACCTGAAGGGGCAAACGCTGAATCCCCGGACGTACGGTCAGGTTTGGTATGCGATCGCTGAAGAACAACTTGGTGCAGCAAAAACTCAGAAATCGGATACGGCTCAACCAAATCCTGAACCCAGCGCTAAACCGCCGAACTAGCAATCTAAAGTAACGCGTTAGGCTCGGAACGGCTTGATTCGCGGCTAATCTTGCATCAGATTCTCTTGTGGTGATCAACCTTTTTGTCTACGGCACCCTCAAGCCCAGCGAAGCCCGCTATGCTCAGCACGCTAGCGAGATTGTGGCCGCCAGTCGTGCGATCGCTCTGGGTCAACTCTACGCTTTACCCTTGGGCTATCCCGCTATGACTGCAGGAACCATGACTGTTCATGGCTACGTGCTCTCGTTCGCAGATGACTGCGTTCTAAACCAATTGGACGAATACGAACTCCACGATCCCGCCGAGTTTGAGCGCTATGCAGGACTTTCTCGCGCTGAGCACGAGTACGATCGGGTTCAAATCGCCACCTTCGACCCTGCTCAAACGCCGCTAGGAACTGCTTGGGCGTATACAATGACTACCAAGCAAGTACAACGGCTCCGTGGACTGCTGTTGCCAGAAGGACACTGGAGCCGCGAGCATCAAGCTCAACTGTTTAGCGCACTCGATTTGTAGACTTAGACGAGTTTCTGGGTGTGACTGACTCTTGAGAGATGTCCACCAAGGGTTTATCCAGCGCTACCAGCAACGGGTCTGCATCCACACTCTGTTGAGGAGCAGGAGACTGAGGCTTAGGAGCAACCGCAAATTCAGGAGTCGGAGACTGAGCAGTAGGAAGCACGATCGCCAGCGCTCCAATAAACAGCGCCGCAATTGCCGCACCTGCCCCGCCCCAAACAAGGGACAGCTTAGGTCGGCGCTCCACTTGGGCAAACACTCGATCCACCGTTTCTTGAATCGATTGCTCAGACGTTACGGGAACGGGTAGGCTCTGGAAGCCTTGCCGCAGCCTGAGCAGGCGGCTGTGGAGGCGCTGAGCGATCGGGTCTGTGGCAAGCCACTCTTCGACCTGTTTGCGTTCCCCTGCCGTCACCTCACCGTCCAAATAGGCGCTCAAGAGTTCAAATCGATCACGCTGGACGGTATTCGACGCGCCAGAGGTCGGCTGAGTCGAAGGGGGCTGATGATTGTCGTTGTGCAAGTTGAAATCAGGAGTCATTTCAGCATCACTTCACAGTAAGGGAATGCACCCAGGCATCTATACGATCCGCAAACCAAACTCATAAACCTTCACACCACTCACCCTAATTATGAAATAACTGCCACAGCGAAAACTGTCAATGAGGCATCAATGCTGCTCATACTAGTTTCCGTCCAGGTAAGTTTGCAGTTGAGACTGAAGGCGAAGCCGTGCTCTGGCGATTCTGGACTTTACGGTTCCCAGTGAAACACCCGTCAGTTCAGCAATTTCTTCGTATGCCATGCCCTGAATCTCACGCAGAACAATTGTCGTGCGAAAGACTTCGGGCAAGTCAGCGATCGCGTCGCGAAGCTGGTCGTAGAACTCGCGAGTCGTCAAGTCTTCGTCTGGTCCGGGAGTGTCAGAAGCAATCTCCCAGTCCATCTCACCATCATCTAGCGACAAGGGTGCATCTAGCGACAGCGGTTGCGCGTTGCGCTTGCGCTTGCGTAACTCATCGTAAAACAAGTTGGTAGCAATTCGACTCAGCCAGCCGCGAAACTTAGCGGGTTCGTTCAGCCGCTTGATATTGCGGTAGACGCGAATCCACACTTCCTGAGCCAGATCCGATCGGTCTTGCCAATCCGGAGCCAGGTGATACAGCACCTTGTCAACATGCGACTGGTAGCGACGCATCAGTTCAGCAAAGGCAGCTCTTTCAGGACGGTGTCCTGTCTGACATTGCAAAACCAAATCGTAGTTCGGGAGTTTTTCAGCTTGCACTGGACCTTGGGCGGCTTTTGCCTCGACCGTTGACCAGGATACAGGAAGAGAGGAATTCATGGGCGGAACTAACTCTAAAACATTCCTTCTCCCAGGACGGTCTCTTCTTGATCAAGGTTCCCACAGTCGCGGGGAATTCCTTATAACACTAGCAAACCACTCTAAAACTGACGCAAATTTCCAGGTGGTGG
>NZ_JACJPG010000359.1 GCF_014695955.1 Leptolyngbya sp. FACHB-36
ACTTGATGAGCGGGAGCAGTAACTTCAGGCATGATAGTTTCCTTCGCAAGAATTGCAAGATGTGAACGCTAGATTGTTAGTACAACCTGCTAACGAAAGCCTTAATCGTGATGTCAGATTACGCGCTACCGAAAGCGATAATTTGTATCGGTAACTACGAAAGATGCAAGTCTAACCATAAGGCTAGGAACTGCGACGGTACGATCGAAATCGTATTCAAATGATCGGACGCGACCTATCTAAATCGATAGGTGAGATGGGCAACTCGCCTACTCGATCGATGCTACGAACCGAGCAGAAATTCATTCACGACGCTCCACGCATTGGGTTGGGAAGCAACTTTTCTTCTTGCTACGATGTAGTCAGCCAGGTAAGTTGCATCCCGAGCAACTCCCGAAAATCTGCCTGACCCCCAGGTATACAGCCACGGAAGCCCCAAAAAGTAGAGTCCCCAGACGTGGGTAACTCCGCGCTCGTGTCCGGGGTAGCCTTTGCCATCAAATACTGGAATTTCGATCCAGCTAAAATCGGACTGATACCCCGTAGACCAAATAACTGCACCAATGTTCGCCTTGTCATAATCCAGCGTTAGCAGGTCTTCCTCTGGCTCCCAAACAGGCTGATAAAGCGCTTCTACTGGAGCTTGAATTCCGTTCGTTCTAATAAAGTCATCGATCGTTTTTTTGATGCTTTCAGAAACGGCATCTGCGTGATCCAAGTTTTGCTTTAGATCGCTCCGAAACTCCAAATTACCCGCTTGAATGTCCTTTAGCCGCCCATACAGTCGCATTCCTTCTAGGGCAAACTTTCGTAAGTCAATTTCGCGTCCGCCATCCCGTCCTGTTAGGTAGTGATTCGCTTTCGCTCTGACTTTTTCTCGTTGGGGATGTTCGTCGATCGACAAATCATAAAATCCCATCTGATCCAGCCAATCCACCACATCTTTGCCGCGATATCGTCGGGGCGATCGGGGTGCGCTTCCAACACAGAGATGAACCTGTTTACCTGCAAGGTGCAAGTCCTCAGCAATTTGACATCCTGATTGCCCAGTTCCTACAACCAAAACGCCTTTGTCTGGTAAGGACTCTGGATTTTTGTACTCAGATGAGTGTAGCTGCACGATCGTTTCAGGAAGCCGTTCAGCAAGTCTTGGTATACGAGGATTGTGATAGCTGCCTGCTGCAATGATTACTTGATCGGCAGTAAAGTTTCCGATCGAGGTCGTGAGTTCAAACACATTCTGAGCATCGTTTTTCCAGACTTTTGAGACTTCGACGCCTTCTTTAAGCAGAGGATCAAACGATGCCGCGTAGTCTTTGATGTAGTTTACAATATCGTCCTTCTGCATAAATCCGTGTGGATCGGATCCGGGATAAGGATATCCAGGAAGCCTGCACTGCCAATTGGGTGTCACTAAACAAAAGGAATCCCAACGTTTTGAGCGCCACGCATAGCCAATTTGATTTTTTTCAAAGATGATGTGGTCGAAGCCGCGCTGTTTTAAGCAGTAGCTCATCGATAGTCCAGCTTGACCACCTCCAACAATAATGACGGAGTAGTGCTGTTTCATTGGCTCAAGCCTCATTCACTGTGCTGCCAGATTACGTGCTTGCTCAGTGGTGATTTGTATCTTTGAGCACGAAAAATTCAAGTCTAACGATAAGGCTAGGAGGCACGATCGCTTAGTAGAAAGCTCTTGATTCTCCTATCTAAATGAAGAGGTTACAGAAGACAATTCAATTAGTTAACCCTTAACTATTCCGACCGCACAGGACTAAATCTAAATTGGAAAATGCTATAGCTTCCTTATCGAATCCAACCATTTGAAATCGCTAGATGAATCGCCTGATAGCGAGTTCGCGCCTTTAGTTTCGTCAGCACATTGTTCATATGAAACTTGACGGTGCTTTCGCTAATAATTAGGCGATCGGCAATGTCGCGATCGCGGTGTCCCTGCGTTAGAAGGATGAGAATCTCTAATTCTCGTTCCGACAGCGGCGGCGGTTCGGCATCTGAAGAAATTCCCCATTGCTGATCGCGCTTAACCGCTTCTACCGCCTGCCGCAGTTGCTCTGGACTGCTCGATAAGTCAATTTTTGCGTTGATTCCTTTGGGTAGTGCCTGATCGCCCTGCTGAATCCACAGCACGCGCTTCGCTGATGGAATTAGGGTGATGTCATCCGTCAGCAGCGGCACCATCTCATCAATCCTCGACGAAATCACAAACCCCGCTAACAGCGCGAGATGAGTAAACGCCAGTTGTAAAAGCGGTAAACGGCACTGTATTCGCACTGGCTCACCCAATGATTCTTGAACGTAAGGCATTTGCAGAGTTACCTGAAGCGATCGCTGATTTGCGCTCGGTTGCGGTTGCAGCGATCCACCTAATTGCCTCACCATGAACGATAGGGGATTTAAGCAGGACTGTAGCCACTCTGAATCGTGGCGGGTTAGCTCAGCGGTTGGCACCACCGCCTCAAGCGCAACAAAGTCTTCTGTATAGATCAGCCGACAGTACGCACACCTCATCCGGTTGAGAATTTCGGCTGTTTGTAGAAATAAGTAGGTTACAGACAGCGTTAGGGGTTTTTCTGTTCCAACAAGCGTTAATCGAGTGGAACTTAAAATGCTGACTAGCTGATCCGATAGAGAAAGATGACTGAAGCTAGGGCTGCGAGTTGACGATTGCCAAATTTGCTTTTCTTTTTGGTACTGTAATGCGGTGTTTAATGCGATCGTCGCGATCGTGCACAGTGTTTGCAACACCTCTAAAAATTCTGGCTCCATTGCGTGATGGCTAAACACTGCCAGCACGCCAATGACCTGATCTTTAATGGCTAACGGATAACCTGCAAACCCGCGAATACTATTTGCGATCGCCCACTCGCGATTTCCCACCCATGACTCTGCGGCTAAGTTATTGCTCAGAAACGAGACGCGATTCTGAGCAATTTTGCCCACCTTGTAGGCTCCCATTGGAACTCGGCTAAACGTCCCGTCCGTGCGGGTATACAGTCCTGAGGATGCAACAAGCTTTAGACTGCTCTGATCCGGTTCCAGTAGCCAAAGTCGCGCAAACGCGCAGTCAAATTTTTCAACTAAGCCATCGGTGACTCGACGCGCAAGTTCGTCTGGCTCCAAGCAGCCAGAGAAGCCCTGAGCAATCTCGTTCCCCTGCTGTAAATCGAACAGAATTCGGGTTGGATCGAGTAGCCCTGTCAGCGGATCAGGCATTTGAACGTCAATTAAAATCGTGGCTTGAGCGTCAGCGTAATGCGAACACAGCCATTAAACCGACGCTCCTTTAATTGAGGCGTAGATTTCCATCTAGCTTTGTATCTCAAGCTACGAAAGTACGGGTAGTCGGTAATACCAATTCGGAATTCGCAAGTTGCAATACTCGCTGTGCGAGAAGCCAGCGACGGAACTGCAAACGCTCGATTTTGCCAACAGTTCAGTCATTTGATTGATCGCAGGAATTTAGCAAATTAATATAAATACCCCAGGGCTGCGGCAAACCTCGGAGTTTTTGACTCAGGATGCTGAATGACCAGTGTGTCAATCGTCAATTTTAGGGTTGCCAATTTCTAAGCGCTCCCCAAGACCTCCGAGGTTTTCAAAACCTCGGAGGTCTAAAATCTCGACTATCACCCTAAATCTGGGTGCTGACGCTGCACTAGCTCACCCCTGATAGCGCGGCAAGCGCTTCTTTTTCCAGTTGGTATCTACGCCACACGTTGAGCGTGTAGTCCGCGATCGAGGGGTAGCGGTGTCCCCGGTAGTACTGCGGCGTGGTGGAATTAAATAAATTCGCTCTGCCGCTGTACCAGAGGCTAGCCACTTTACGCACGGCGATCGACTCATCACCATTGCTGGAAGCTGATGCCGATTGCCAGTAGCGATTTAAGCGATAGGCAATGATCTGAACTTGAAGCGAGGGGCTATTGAGAAACTCCGATCGGGAAACGGCTCGACCCAGCGCCTCGCGGCTCCAAGGGCGAAGTAGCTCTGGCATGATTTGCCCGAACCCCAGCGCCCCAGAGTGTGGATTCACCGCGCGATGGTTGCCGCTGCTTTCCTTGGCGACGATCGCCCGCAGCATCGCCTGCACTTCGAGGTCGTACGGCAGGGTCGCGATCGCGTCACGCGATAGTGCCTTGCTGCCAGCGCTTCCACTGGGGGCTTTGCTGGGCACACGCACAGGGGTGCTACCGCCGGGGCTGACTACGGGCGCAACGGGCGCAGGTAGTTGGGCGGCTTGCTGCTGTCGTTTTTGCCGGACAATTTCCGCCAGCCGTTGTTCTAGAACCTGCCTCCGCGCGGTGATGGCGTCTGTTGTATTGCTGGCATCGGGGGTGGAGGGTGCAGCCGACGCGATCGTTTGACCTACAATCGGTTGAATTGGCAGAGATTCGGGCGGTGCCATTGCAGGTGGAGCAGCTAATGTGGTTTCGGGTTGAACCGCAACCTGTTCAATTGCGACGGGAACGGGGGCAGCAGTAATGGATTCAGTGGGTTGAGCATTCGGGGGCAATGAGACAAGCTCTATCATCAGTCATTCTCAGCTACACAGCTTCTGCCAGAAACGCCGCTGTCGATCGAGCATCAGGAAATTTTCTCAAATTTGATAGTTTCACTTTAAATTGGGTAACTACAATCGCTCACCGAGCGTTTCCGGTCGCTCAGGGTTGTGCTGCAAAAAAAATTCCATGACTGGTTTAACGAGACGCACATATCTCGCTTGCAACACAACCTGAATTGAAACAAACGTCTCTACTGAACAGCCTCTTTACTGAACCTTCAACGTGCCATTTCCAACATAGACCGCCGCTCCTTTTTCTGGATAGGCTGCAATGCCATAGTCATAAAACGATGCGGTCGGTGGTTTCCGGGTTTTGAGCGCAACCGTGACGGTTGTTTTAGCAGGCACAGACGGTTTGAACTCGACCCAAATGGTTCCCGTTTCATCAATCCAGGCGTCTGAATTAATCGTCCGACCGGTTGCATTTGGAGTTCCAACAAAGGCTCGAACATTGGGTAAATCGAACCAAACGGGCGCGGCGTCTGTTTGCTCGCTAAACGACAATCGTGTAAACCCTCTGCCTGCTCGCTCTGGCAGAGTCACGGTGAAATAATAGGTGTTATTGGTTGCGGTGAGGCGGTTCTGCTTTGAGGATGTCGAGTCCGAAGCGCTGGTGATCTCGACATTGGCGGCGCGATCGCTAGAGTTTGGGAGGTTCTCGACAGGATTCGCCGCTGGCATCCATGCGTTTAGTAAGGTGCTAAAGGCGATCGAGACTAGAGCAGGATGGATCAATTGCATTGCTGAACTCCAAGATAATTCAATCGAGTTCTACGAAGCCAAAGAAAAAAGCCTGTTGAGGAGATTCCAACCTCAACAGGCAGGTCGATCATGAGGAGACGGATGTGTACAGTTGTACAGGTGATGCCACCCTAAATATTAAGCTAGGCGAATCGAACAACGTCCTTATTCAGGTTGAGACGATTCTCGCCAGTTGGAAATCCTGCTTTTCCATCGCCGTCACCGTCGATGTTGGTGTGGATGTTCACATACAAATTACCTGCTAGAAGCGCAGCTTGCTCTTCTGGCTTGAGGTCAAACTCACCTGAAATCGTGCCAGATTTTTCATCGACAACGGTATTCGTGAAGTACCGAACTACCGTTGCGTCAGCAAAGTTGCCACGATCGTCTCCAGCAGGGCTGAAGTGCAAGTGGGTGCCAGAGATGGGGTTGCCTTCTACATCATTCGGGACTTTCAAGAAGCCATTGATTAGGGCAACTGGGTCAGATCCATTGAGAATTTTTGCATTTGGATCAATCTCTTTCTCGCCTTGGCTAAAGAGTGGGAAGGCATCGAAGTTTTCATAGGTTCCGCTGATGCGAAGCACATCATCCTTCAATTCCGTGTTTAGCTTAGAGGTGCCAGGGCTGTCGGTTTTGAATGGAAACTCCGTGCCGCCGCCGCCCTCAGCCGTCCCGAAGGAAAAGCCATTGTCGCCGACGTAGAGGAAGTCATCTCCGTTGCTGCCGATCAGGCGATCGTGCCCTTCCGTTCCGGTGATTTTGCCACTGCCACGCTGAGTTTCGAACCCAAGCTCTTTCAGGTTGTTAAGGCTTCTGTTCGCCTCAAGCGTGTTTCTAGCAAAGTTGTCTTCGCTCAGATC
>NZ_JACJPG010000036.1 GCF_014695955.1 Leptolyngbya sp. FACHB-36
TCGCGAATCGGACGGTACAGCGATTGACGGAACTGTTCGATCGCCCCATTGTGCATCGCTAAGAGGCGTTGATACTGAAACGGCTGACAGTTGCTCAAATCCACCGTCAGTCCAGGTGTGGCGCTGCGGACGTTCGCCAAAATGCACCCTGACTCTACGTAGCGGCTCAAGCTCGGCAGATTTACGACATCGCTCCAGATTGGCAGCGTGTTCTTGTATACAAACGCTTCATTTTGCCGCTCGGGGTGATACCAGCCCACGCCAAAGCCGTCAGCATTGAGTAAGCCAGCCGTCATTTCCTTGGGCTGATAGCTCTGAACAATCAGAGAGTGTTCGGGTTTAAACAGCAGGCGATCGAGTTGAACCCTGGGTCCCAAATAGCCTAATAATCGACACATGGACAAAAATGCTTTTCGATAAGGGTTCTCGGCGATTCTAGCGATTGTAAGTCACGATCGTGTCGCTGCCGCATGGCAAGTGAATGACAATCAGCCTGTAGAGTGACAGCTACGTATCAATCACAAACTTCCAAACAGATCGAACGATCGCGGCTCCCTAACGGCTCTCCTGAATTCCCCGCTGCGTCAACTGCTGCACAAAAAAATCCTCTAGTGACGGGCGCGCTAGCTGCATCGAAACCAGTTGAGCCCCCATTAAATTTAGGCTGGCAAGGAAATCTTGCGGACTGCCGAGGAGGTGCCCCTGCCAATAGCCATCCTGGAACTCTAGGCCGTCCAAGCGGTTACGGAGGGTGTCCGGATTGCCGCCCTTCACTTTTACCTGGTAAGCATCGGTTCCGCCCAGCAACTCTTGTAGCGAACCTGCGCAGAGGAGGTCGCCCTGTGCCAGAATCGCGACGCGATCGCAGATCATCTCCACATCTGACAGAATGTGGCTGTTGAAAAATACAGTCTTGCCCTGCGCCTTCAGTGACAAGATAATTTCCCGAATCTGGTAGCGTCCCAAGGGGTCCAACCCAGACATAGGCTCATCCAAAAACACCAAGTCTGGGTCGTTAATCAGCGCTTGCGCCATGCCAATTCGCTGGAGCATTCCTTTGGAGTATTGCCGCAACGGCTTGCGGCGAGCGGCAGACTGCGCTAAACCGACGCGATCGAGCAGTTCGGGGATGCGCTTACGTTGAATTGATCGTGGGATCTGAAACAGCCCAGCGGTGAACTGCAAGATTTCCCAACCTGTCAAGTAGTCATAAAAGTAAGGACTCTCTGGCAGGTAGCCGATGCGCTGCTTGACGGCGCGATCGCCCAGCGGTGCACCCAACAGCAGCCCGCGTCCCTTGCTCGGACGAACAATGCCCAGCAGGAGTTTTAGCAGTGTGGTTTTGCCTGCGCCGTTCGGTCCTAACAGCCCAAAGGTTTCGCCTTGGTAGATGCTGAGGGTGCAGTCGTGAAGGGACACGACTTTTTGATTCAGCCAGAAGCCTGTTCGGTAGACTTTTCGCAAATTGTACGTTTCGACGACCGTAGGACGATCGGCGGC
>NZ_JACJPG010000360.1 GCF_014695955.1 Leptolyngbya sp. FACHB-36
GAGTTTCCCGCTTGGGTAGCCGACAACCCAATGCTGCTGGATTCGGCGCTGAGTTTGACGATCGCCCAGGTTCAGAAAGGCTTCGGCTACCCGGTCGCGCTAGCGGAGGCGCACAATCAGGCAGTGGTTCGGGGAGGCGATCGTACTCGCTTCTTTGCCCTCCTAGAGCAGCAGATGATCCGCGCTGGACTCCGTAACGTCGGCACATCTTACAAGGAGGCGCGGAAGCGAGGCAGCATTGCGTGAGGAAGCTAGATAAACCTTAGGTCCAACTGCGTAACTCCTGCTAGTTCTAACGTGGGACATTTCCACTCCCCTGCAACAGCTGCGTCTCCCTCGCCGTCTCCAACTCCGCTAGCCAGTCCAGCACAATCCGATTCACCTGCTCGGGGCACTCATCGTGCGGACAGTGCCCCGCCTTCTCGATCTCCACCAGCGTCAGATTTGGATTGCAGCGGACAAACAGCCGCGCCAGCTTCGGCGGCACCATCCGGTCCTCTTGTCCCCACAGCAGCAGCATCGGAACCTGTAGCTGCGGCAGAATTGTCTTAGCGCGATAGTCTGCTCCGGGTTTGGCTTTTGCCGCGACCATTGCGCGGAGGGCAGCCGAGGCACCCCGATCGAACGCCGGACCCGACAAAATCTCTAAAAGCTCCTCGGTCAGCGCCTCAGAGTTGCTGTACGCCTGCTTTGCCCACAGACGCACAAACGGCGCGCTGCGAATCACTCGAAACAGCGGATTAAACACTAGCGGCGACGTGAACACCCGCTTTGCCAATCCAATCACAGGCTGAGCGCCTACGGCTACAGCCGCGATCGTCCGCTGCACCCACACGGGTGACTCCAGCACCGACGAATCGGGCAGATTGATCAGCACCAGTCCCTTCACCATTTCTGGATAGCGCGCCGCCACCGTTAAGCAGACGACTGAGCCGATCGAGTTACCCACCAGCACAACGGGCTGCCCAATGAATGTGCGCCAAAACTCATACACTTGCTCTGCCCAAAACGGCGTGCCGTACGGTGCAACCGCTTTCTCCGATGCCCCGAACCCCAGCAGATCCAGCGCGTAGACTGTGTGATTCTGCGCTAATTCCGTCAAGTTGTGCCGCCAGTGCCCGATCGACGCGCCAAACCCATGCAGCAAAATCAACGGCGTCGAAGAATCTGGCTGGAGCGATCGTAGATAGGTATACCGAGTCTGCCAGCCGCGCCACACCCAATCTCGCTGATTGCCCACCCGCTGCCGCCAAGGAATCGTCACAGTTGCCTCTGTCACTGGTTGTTTCATCTCCATTCTAGGTGGCAGTCGATCGACCCCCCATTTTCCACTCCCCAAAGTTCGGTAAACAAGACCTCCGAATTTTCCACAGGCTGAGTAGAATGGCAAGTGTTGGTGTTCATTACCAGTTCACTCTGTTCCCTGAAGATTGACGACACACCTTTACAGTCCGACCGGAACCAATGCTAGAGTGTTGGTCCATATTGTGCAAAAATTACTGTCCGAGTTGTCAAATTCTACTACTTCACTAATCAACGCCTGTGCCTGAAAGACCTGAAAGACCCGAAAGAAGACCCAATCGCGATCTACCTGCTATTAACGAACGTATCCGGTTCCCTAAGATCCGTGTGATCGATGCCGAAGGCGAACAGTTGGGCATCATGGTTCCGCGAGACGCCATGAAAATAGCAGACGAAAAAGAGTTGGATTTGGTTCTTGTCAGTGATAAGGCAGATCCGCCCGTATGCCGCATTATGGACTACGGCAAATTTAAGTTTGAGCAAGAAAAGAAAGCGCGTGAAGCGAAAAAGAAGCAGCACACGGTTGACGTTAAGGAAGTCAAGATGCGCTACAAGATCGAGGAGCACGACTACAGCGTGCGAATCAATCAGGCGAAGCGCTTTCTCCATGATGGCGACAAGGTAAAAGTTACCATCATGTTTCGAGGACGCGAAATTCAGCACAGCGACCTTGCGGAAGTCAAGCTGAAGCGTATGGCAGAGGATCTGCAAGAAGTTGCAGAAGTGCAGCAAGCGCCTAAGAAGGAAGGGCGGAATATGATGATGCTGCTGGCTCCAAAGAAGTAAGCTAATAGCCGTTCGCGATTAGCCTTAGCGGCTTAGTCTGTTCAGAATGAATGTATAAATCTTGAAGGGGGCTTGGTTCAAGCCCCCTTTTGTATTGAGTAGTTCTGACGATCGCAATTAGTTTTTAGGACAGCGGTTCTAGGAAGTTTGGTAGAGGAGTGCCGCCGTTTCGTCCGATCGCTGGAATCTCCACTAGCTCATCTGTTGCCAAACCAGAGCCACTGTTTGTTACAAAGGTTTGGTCGCCGGGATGCCCATTTGGAATAAATAGCTGGGGATGATCAAATGGCGCTCTTTGATAACGGACACGATCGTCGGTCAGGGATTTTAAGAATGCCACAATTGCTTCTTTCTCCTCCTCATTCAGTCCCAGGTTTTGAATATCTGGGTCGAGGTTGTTGATGTTTACTTCGTGGAAGTCGCTACCGCGATTGTAAAAATCAACAACTTGCCGCAAGGTCAATTGCCCACCATTGTGGAAGTAGGGAGCAGTCATTTCCACGTTGCGAAGTCCGGGCGTTTTGAAGGCTCCGTCCGCTGCAATTCTTTGATTAACACTCACAGCTTCATTCGGGTTTTCACCTAGTAGCTGCTGGAAGCGTCCTTGCTGCGCTAGTCGAGATTCAGAAAGCGGGTTGCCAAACGGATCGGTGCCACCCACACCGAGATCTTCCAACGTGGGTCTTACCCCAATGTTGTAGAATCCGTTGTCATAAACTGCTTGTCCGCCATCTCCCATCTCCATGCGTTCAAGACGTTCTCCACGGACATTCTGCACAGAGGCATTGGTGAATTCGGCTCCTCCATGACAGTTGATACATTTCGCTTTGTTTTCAAAAAGCTGCTTTCCTATCTGCTGTTGAGCAGTCAGGGCATTTTGATTGCCCTCCATGTAGCGATC
>NZ_JACJPG010000361.1 GCF_014695955.1 Leptolyngbya sp. FACHB-36
GTGGTCAGCAGTGGACCATGCACGCCCGAAATGCCCCGCTGGCTTAAACTCATCAGCAAGCTGGTGATATCCGAGAAGCCAATCAGCCACTTCGGCTCTGTGCTGTCCCAACTCCAGGCTTCTAGCAGCCTCGCGCCACCCCAACCGCCGCGCGCACACAAAATGCCGCGACAGTCTGGATCGTTAAGTGCGGTGCTGAGCTGCTGACGCCGAGCTTCGTCGGTGCCTGCAAGATAGCCCCACCGATCGTCAAACCCCGCCGTTAACTCGACCTGATAGCCTCGCGATCGCCAAACTTCGACGCCTTGCTGAAACGCAGCCAGTTCACGCAGCGTTCCGCTCGGCGCAATCACTCGCAGGCGATCGCCTCGCTGCAACGGAGGTGGAGGAACACAGCGCTGCATCCGCTAGAGCTTGCGCTGAAACTCTTCCAGCAAATCCATCAGGTTAACCTGACACTGCATCGGCAGTAGATCCGCTAGGGGTACTTCTCGCTTACCGCCGCCTAGCTTCACGGGGATGCTCTGAAGCAGTTTTAGCACGTCGCCCTCGTTCAGCGAGTTCGAGGTCAGCATCGGATACAGCCGCTCGGCTAATACCGTATGCAGATGGGCATCCGACAAATACAGGTGCCACTTTGCCACGTCGATATAAACATTTTCGCCAATCTCGGCAGCGAGAGATTCGATCGCACGAGTTGCGCTAGTTGCCATAACTCACCTAATTGCTTGATTTGTGACGTTAGATTTGAAGCGGCTTGCTCCTCACACCCACGTTGCGAAACAAGGTTCAACCTAAAATCCAAACTCTAATCGATAGAGGCGGCTCAGCTTCTATCCTTTGGTTGATTTTGTCGGTTTGAATCCGATACCAGCCGTGTTGGATGCCGACGTTAGCGATCCATCCGTGTATTTGGCGATTGCAAAAATGAACACGGCATGAGCCAGCAGCACCAGCGCCCAGATTTCCGTAATCAAAGGAGTGATCGGCGGACCACCGGGCACACCTTGCGTAACCGATCCCAACACGCGAAAGAACCAGAGACCGGAGTTTGTTGCCGCGAAGATAGCAACGTGCGTCGCAAAGTTCATGCGATCGTCTAAACGGCGGTATTCAGGATCGGCGCGATCGGGCTTACGAGACCAGCGAGGAGGCATAAAATTAGTGCGAAACAGTCCTACTTCCAGGATAAGCCAACTGTGAGGCGGCGATCGGGTTGGGCGTATCGCCTTGGGATTCTAGCCGCGTGTGCTTAAAGCGGTGCATTGGCAGAACAGCGCTTAAACCTGACGTCTGCGCTTAACGCGGTTGTCCCCGGTATAAATAGCCGTTGCGGAGCTGCACTACCGGGCGATTCGACTGCCGAATCAAGCTCTCATCGTGCGTGGTGACAATTATGGTAATCCCGACCGCATTCAGTTTGTCGAGGATTTTAATCACCTGCCAGGAGTTATCGGGATCGAGGTTTCCAGTCGGCTCGTCGGCAAGCAGAATCGGCGGCGTACTGACGATCGC
>NZ_JACJPG010000362.1 GCF_014695955.1 Leptolyngbya sp. FACHB-36
ACGCTGCGCGTGAACGAGCAGACCTACCACGTTACGGGGCTAACGTGGAAAGACCACGAGTACTCCACGAGTTCGCTCAGCGCGGGCACCGTTGGTTGGGATTGGTTCTCGGCACAGTTCGACAACGGCTCCGCCCTGATGCTGTATCTGCTGCGGCACGATGACGGCACGCTGGAGCCAACCTCCGCAGGCACGTTTGTTGCAGCAGATGGCACGACACAATCGCTAAGCTGGGAGGATTGGCGCATCAATGTGCTAAGCCAGTGGAAGAGTCCCACCAGTAAAGCCGTCTATCCTGCGAAGTGGTCGCTGACCATTCCCAAGCTGGATCTAACGCTGCAAGCCCAACCGTTAATGTCGAATCAGGAGCTGAATACGGCGACTGCTACCTACTGGGAAGGTGCGGTTGCGTTTCAAGGCGAACAACGGGGACAGCCGCTACAGGGCAAGGGATACGTGGAGCTAACCGGATACGCCGATCGCCTGGATACGCTCTTATCGGCTCGGACGCCAAACTAGCCGTCAGTAGTTCAAATGATCTACTATGGAGCTAGGAGGTTCTACGAGAAGCCTGGAAAATCATGGACAGCGCAATGCCTAACTCATTTGCTGACGACGAACTCAGGCAGGCGTCTCACGCACTCGCTGCTGCCTTTGGTGGCGTTGTGCTAGTGGAAGACGCAACGGGAGCGCTGCAAGTCGATGCACTTCAGAAGCCAAAAGCGCCAACGTCGTCCAATGACTCACTGCTGATGCATGAGTCTCTGGGAGAGCCAGAAGAACTTGATCGTGAGCAGCTAGATTTGTTCGAGATTCCAGATAGGCAGCTGTTAGTGTCGCTGTCGCAGTTGCGGCATTGGTACGCGATCGCTCGCGAGCTACAGCGAGACGAATGCTTGCCGCGCATTGCTGACTTGGGCAGGCGGTTCAAGCAAGCGTTTGGTGACGCGAATCCCGACCAGCCGCAGCCGTTCACCACTTGGTCAGCTGAAGATGTGGAGTGCTGGCTAGACGATTTGGCGCAGTGGGAGCAGCTCAAAGGCTCTGCAACTGAAGCCGCTATAGTTCTGAGATCGTCGCTGCACTCACGGGTTTCTCAAGTGGCTCAGTAATCTGCTTAAGATAATAGCTACAAACGCAAAATAAAACTGACGTTTAGGCTCTATCTTTCAAGTCATTCATTTGACAGATGAACCAGCTTTAGTGATTTGTATAGTCTACAATCTATACCTTTAAATCACTGAGGTGGGGGCACTATGGCTCTTTATAAGATTAACGACTTTAAACCGCTCTATCGCACGTCTCTGACCAATTATCCAACCAATAACAAAGTTCTTCAAACGTTTGAAGTGTACCGCGATCGCCATGAAAAACTTGGCGAAGTTGCAGATGGATTGGTTGGCGAAGATGGCACTCTGCGATATCTGGTAGTTAATGTGAATTCTTGGCTATCAGGTAAGCGCGTAATCGTCCCTCTTACCCACACCAATTTTGACTTGCACAACCAGCGCGTTTACGTTCATGGCTTGACCCGGACACACGCTAACGATTTGCCCACCTACTACAACGACACGATCGTAGACGACCTCTACGAAGCGCAAGTTAACACCGTCTTCCGGACACACCACGTTGAAGAACGGGTTCCCGTAGCGGCAGCACCAAGCCAGTATGCCACGACAGTTCATGCACCCGTTACTCAGGCTCCGCCAGCTCCACCACCAAATCCTGGTTTGGCAACTCAGCGCCGTCCTGTCATTGTCCGAGAAGAAGTTATTCCGGTGCAGCGACGGGTGTCCGATCGGCATTCGCGGGGAGGCGACATTGTTGAGCCAGTGAGCGAACAGCCGAAGCAGCTTGCAGATGCGAATGCAAGCTATGGGGACACAACTGCGTTGGAAGAAACTCGTGCGATTAAGTTCTTCCCTCAGCAAATCAAGCCAAGAGAGCGGCGATCGTCCAATCATCTATAAAACTGAACTCTAGAGTGCGTCACCAACAGTTGGTGGCGCACTCTACCCAACGAGGCTACGTTTCTATGAACAGACTCTATCTTTGGGGAGGCGTTGTTGCAACGCTCGTCCTGTATTGGTTGATTGTGAATTTGCTTGTTTAGGAGCTGCTAGGGAAGTAGCTGACACGCTTTGAGAGAATCTATTTTTCTCTTATCAGCGTAGGAGAACAAAGCTAGATAGCTGCCACTTTCTTGTGAGATAGAAGCGAATTGGCAAGAGTTCAAGTCTTCTAGATCGATCGCATAAATAGCTGAGTGAAATAGTACTTGTTGCCTTTTCGCCATACGCCTATTCCAGTTTCACGAAAGCCCGATTGCAAGATGTTTTTGCGATGTCCAGGGCTATTCATCCAGCCATCAATAGCCGCCGGGACGGGCTGAGGAACGTTGGTGCAGGTGAAGAGATTTTCGCCCAGTAGCACATAGGAAATGCCCGCCGATCGCACCCGTTTGACCATCGTGTCGCCCTTAGGACTGTTGTGGCTAAAAAAGTTTTCCTCTGCCATTCGTCGGCTGTAATTTCGAGCCACCTGCGCTAATTTTTCGTTGTTTCGTAACTCGCTCAAGCCTTGTTTGCGGCGAACTTCGTTAATGCGCTGGCGAACTTGCGCCTCCATTTGCGAGGTTGTGGACGACTGCACCGCAATAGCAGGAGGCGAGCCCGGAGGTAAAGGTAACGGAAGCGACACGCTAGGAAGAACCTGACTGATAACAGCGCATCCTGACAGGTTTACCAATGCCAGCATCCAAACCCACGATCGCGACAGCTTTCTCAAACCTAGCTGATTCATTGATTCCTCATTTTGGTTCCGACTAGGCAATTGACGGAGCCGTTGCTCCGTTTGTGCCGATAATTCAATTGTAGAAACTCACGACCGAATCCAACGGAAGCACCCGCTGTTATCCAACTATCCAAAAGAGGAATTTCCGGGTCGCTACTCAACTGGCAGCTTTTCATTCAAGCTGCGGTTTGCTATTTGCGATCGTGGCTTTACTGAAGTTTTGCCTCAAACGCTAAACAGAAGTCTTGAATGTTGGTTTTACTGACATAAATTGCCACTGGGGTCGCGAGTTTCAGCGGCAGGGCGCTTGCGCTAACGAGAGCGCTGAGCGCCGACGGAGTCAAGCCATGCTCGAATTCCTGTTTCACCTGAGGTTGGCAAATGACATACCGCCAACGTTTAACTAAGCCGTCGAGCCAGCGATCGGACGTATCCGGCTCCTGCCCCACCTGAATCGCTAAGACGATCGCGGCATCTTCTAAATCGCCTTCGCAATCCGCAATCTCATCTAGGGCAACGAGGGCATCCGGATAATCAGCAAACGCCGATCGCCACTGCTCAATTTCCTCTAGCGTCACAGTAATTGACATGGGTCCGCACTCGCTCTAACAGACAAAATCAGGGGCACAGTCTCCCGTGCCCCTTACTGATCCTGCCTCAAGTTCCAAGAAACGCCGTTAAAGAACCACAGAACTATACAATTCCAGGACCTCGACCTCGGCTATCGTGATCCATGGTCAGGTTGCCTTCCTGGTCGTCGT
>NZ_JACJPG010000363.1 GCF_014695955.1 Leptolyngbya sp. FACHB-36
TCGATCGATTCTAGCGACCAGCGCCAACCAGCCCTCCCCAGCCTAAACGCCTGAGCGGGTTGACGAGCGTGTGTGTCATGGACCCCCAGCGTTGACCTGTCAGCCTATGATCTTCGTCTGTTCTCAAGGAAATGCTGCAATTGCCTGACCAATCTCAATCCTGTAGGAGAACTCTGGCTTCCCTGGAGGACGCCTACGAGCTGTGTCGTCAGACGACCGCAAAGTACTCCAAAACGTTTTATCTGGGGACGCTGCTCATGCCGGAGGCAAAGCGGCGGGCAATTTGGGCAATCTACGTTTGGTGCCGCCGCACCGATGAGCTAGTGGATGGTCCTCGCGCTGCCTTGACAACCGACACCACGCTGGATCAGTGGGAACATCAGCTAGAGTCCATTTTTGCCGGAGATCCGATCGAGGACCCCGATGTTGCCCTGGTCGATACCCTACAGCGCTTTCCGGTAGAAATTCAGCCGTTCCGCGACATGATTGCAGGTCAGCGGATGGATCTGTACCGATCGCGCTACCAAACCTTCGAGGAGCTAAACCTCTACTGCTACCGGGTTGCAGGTACGGTTGGGCTAATGACAACGCCCGTGATGGGTGTTGATACGACGTCCCGAACGGCACCGTGGGATTTGTACTCACCCGCCAAGGCTGACCCCACCGAGCAAGCGATCGCGTTGGGCATTGCCAACCAGCTCACCAATATCCTACGGGACGTGGGCGAAGATGCCCGTCGCGGTCGCATTTATATTCCGCTGGATGAGCTGGCGTTGTTCAACTACACCGAAGCCGATCTCGTCAACGGTGTTGTGGACGATCGCTGGCGCGAACTGATGCGCTTTCAGATCCAGCGCGCCCGCAAATTCTTTGCGGAGGCAGAACGCGGCATCAATACCCTCAGCCGTGATGCCCGCTTTCCCGTCTGGGCGGCGTTGATGCTTTACAGCGGCATTCTGAACGAAATTGAGCGTAATGATTACGATGTGTTCCGCAAGCGAGCGTATGTTCCGGGTCCCCGCAAGCTAACCTGTTTGCCGATCGCCCGTCTCCGCGCGGCTGTCCTCTAAGTCTCAATATCGTATCTTCAAGCCCTTCAGCTTCCTACTTACCCTGACAGTTCAGCAAACATGATTGAACAGAGCATCCCAACTACCAATGGCTAAGGGATCTGTGGGCTAATCCAGTACTAGTCTGGCTTATGGCTTGGCGATCGTCCCTGATTACTCATTAGTCAGGCTCACTGGCTGCCTAGGTGCGATCGCCCCTCGGTTGGCGAATTAACCCTGCCTCCTATAATGAGTGGATACTTGCCCCCGTTGAATCGCTCTGTTTGCGTCCACCTGAAGCGCGGGTAGCAAGGGTAGTCTATGCAACGGCTTCGGCACTTCAAAAAACAGTTTCCGTCTAATTCGCCGCGTTGTGCTGGGTTCCGCTCTCCGCTGCTGCTGGCGTTTGCGGTGCTGGCGTTGACGAGCGCTCTGGGGCATCGGTTCTACAATGCGCCGCGATTGGATGTTGGAAAAGCGGCGACCCAAACCATTTACGCGCCTGCTAGCGCCACGGTCGAAGATGCTAGAGCCACCGAGGAGAAGCGCAAAGCCGCCCGCAAGGATTCCATTTCGGTGCTGATGCTGGATCAGGCGGCGAATCAGCAGATTTATCAAACTCTGCGACAGCAGCTAGAGCAGGGCACTAATCTGCGACAGCTTGCGGGGTCGTTTCCGATCGTGCCGACCTCCGTACTGTCGCTGCGGACGCAGTCTTACTTGCGGAAGCTAAGCGAAAACGACTGGCTAACGGCGCAAAGCCTCCTGACGGCTGTTCCGTCCACGAGATCTGCCCGTCCGAAGCCCACTCCGGGGGCGATCGATCCGCAAGTGACTGCGGAGCTTCAAGCGTATCGGCAAACGTCGGATATTGCTGCCGCATTCAATTTAGTTCAGACGATCGCTCAAGCTCGCTTTAAGTATTTGACGGCGATCGGCTCGCTGCCGCAGCCGGAAACGCCCGATGCTAAATCCGTTTACAATGCCTCGCTGTTTGAGCTAACCGATGCCGACTGGCAGCAAACGCAAACCAAGGTTCTGGAAGCGGCTGAACGCATCTTGGCGCAGGGGATTCCGGTTGGGCTGCCGGAGTCGCTGTTGCAGAACGCGGTGCAGATACAGATACGCAGTTGGGTTCCCAAACCCGCAGAACCACTGGCGACCCAACTACTGCTGACCTCGCTGCAACCGAACCTGATGCGGGACGATGAGCAAACTCGGCTGCGAGCGGAGCAAGCCGCGCAGGGAATCCAACCTGAGATGGTCACGATTCAGCAGGGCGACATCATTGTGCGTCTGGGAGCAACGATCACCTCCGAAGAGTTTGCGCTGCTGGATCACTTCAAGCTGAGTCGGCGCGGGACCGATTGGTCTAGCTTGATCGGCTTTGGCGTGCTGGTAAGCGGCTCGATCGGCGTGTACTGGCTGGTCGAGCGTCGATTTCATACCAAACTGCGGCAGCGCGATCGCTTGCTTATTTGTTTGCTCACCTTGACAACGCCTGTTCTGATTGCGCTGCGTGTGCCATCCACCAACTTGCCTGCGGTGGGGCTGTTGATTAGCACGGTGTACGGCGCACCGCTGGGGATCACCGTGACGGGACTGCTGACCGTGCTGCTGCCGATCGGCATGATGCTGGACTGGAGCCACCTGCTGTCGAGTGCGGCAGGTGGTTTGCTCTGTGGAGCCATGGCGGGACGGCTGCGATCGCGCGAGGAACTGTCGCTACTTGGGACCGCAGTTGGGATGCTTCAGGGCGGGCTGTATCTGCTGTTTAATGTGGCGTCTGGGGTTGCCTGGTATACGCTGCTGGGGTC
>NZ_JACJPG010000364.1 GCF_014695955.1 Leptolyngbya sp. FACHB-36
CGGAGCTACTGCACAAATATGGCTCCTACAAAACCTGTCGTTCAGCCGCGAAACAGCAGGGAATTAAATTTAGCAAAACGCCCAGTTGGGAACAGCTAGTGACAGGGTTTCGCTACCTAAGCGCATTTCAGCAGCTTAAACGCACCTATCTCGACGCGAACCCAGATCCCAATCTGCGCGGCATCACGATCGAGCTGAGGCTAGATGAACGTTCGTGACGCTCGGATGCTCGTTTGACTGTAGTTTAGACCGCAGGTGCTCTCATGCATTGACCTGCCAATTCCCCGGTAAGGTAGAACATATAACGTTTAACCTCTGCCATGTCATCGTCCAATTCCTCAAAATCTGGCAAAGACCGTGCAGTCTACTCTGAGTTCGGCAACGCCACCAATAGCGAAGCGCTCAAGCGATCGGTACCCGATTTGCCAGCGAATCAGCAACAGGTGCGCGTTGAAACCTCCCGGAGCGGGCGCAAAGGTAAAACGGTCACGATCGTTCGCGGCTTTCAGGCAAGTCCAGAAACGCTGGCGGATTTGCTGAAGAAGCTCAAAACGCTCTGTGGGGCGGGCGGCACGGCTAAAGAAAACGAGCTCGAGATCCAGGGCGATCACAAGCAGAAGATTGTCGAGTTTCTGGTGAAAGCGGGCTACAAGGCAAAGGGCAGTGGAGGCTGATCGATCTGACCGCCCTCAGCGTCGGGCTGATAGATCGGCAGCGTAAACCAGAAGGTCGCCCCTTCTCCAGGTTGGCTAATGACACCTATTTCGCCACCGTGAGCGGCTATAATTTGCCGACACAAATATAGCCCCAGCCCAATTCCAGGCATATATCGGGCACGGCTTCCGCGGGTGTAGAGATCAAAAAGACGCGATTGCTGCTCTACAGGAATCCCGATGCCGCTGTCGCGGATGCGGCAGAGAATGGTGGGGAAGGTGGGTTGGCGGACTGGACGATCGCCGAAGCCGAATTGCTCTTTCCCTGGCTGCCAGCAAACCTCTGCCTCCAGCGTCAACGTGACGCCCGATGGGTTGTGCTTCAGCGCGTTCGAGATCAGGTTGCTAAAGACGCGCCACAGTTGGGTGCGATCGCCATGAACAAGCGGCAGATCCGATCGGATATGATTCATCACTTGAATCCGGTTCTGCACCAGCAGCGATGACAAATCACATAAAACGGTATCCAGCACTGACGATAGCGTCAGTGGTTCACAGGAGAGCAGGATTCCTTGAGCTTCAGCGCGATACGCATTCAACAGCGAGTCAATCAGTTCGAGTTGACGATCGCTGCCTTCAAGAAGCTGTTCCAGCAGAATGTGATCGACCCCAATTTTCTCTCCGTTTCCCTTGCGCTTTGCCGTTTCCAACAGCCCTTGTAGCACAACCGACGTGCCCATCACAGGCGTTTTTAGATCGTGGGAGACCGAGTGCAGAAACACGCGTAGTTGGCGCTGTGACTCAAACTCAGACCGTTTTAGCCGCTCATACATATATACAGCTAGGTCGCAAATCAGGCACACCCAGAACACGCTAAGAATGGCACCGATCGCGTAAGAATCATAAATAGACCGGGTGCCGATCTTGGTTATCCCCAACAGCGGGTAGACCACCACGTAGTAGGCGATCGGCACAAGCTGGGCGACAAGATGCAGCCGCCAACACAGCGGAATCATCAGGGCTGTTCCCAGGAATTCCATTGTCCAACCTGGAGGAGCAGGCAGCCCAAAGAGCGTACAGATGAGTTGTTCGCTCAGTGTCAGAGACCAGGAAATGCTCAAAAAAATTGCGGCGGGATGGCGCTGTCCCCACTGGGTGCGCTGCATGATTAGACAGACTACCAGCGGAACTAAAATGCCTGGAATCAGAGCAAGGTTTACGTTTCTAAACTGCTCGACAACAGTTGGACCATACAGCTTAGCAACATCGCTATTGAACTGCTCCGCGTTGAAAACAATGATGTAGATATTCTGCGCTAGAAGGGTCAGAACACACGGAATAATGATCCATTTCAGCACTACCCGCAGCCGATCGTTCATGAAGCGATGTCGCCACGCTTGATAGTCCGCCGATTCTGCTGGCATCTTAAACTGTTGGAGGGAGGCTCCCTTGCGAGTGATCCACTCCAAAATGGCGTCTATGGGGTCAGTGCCTTTCGCCTGAGCTGCTCGTTGCCGTTTGACCTGGACTGCCATAAATTTTCACCTGTCAACCGCAACGGCTGCGAGAAGGGCACGATCCTTACACCGACTGCGCTCCCGTAAACAAGAATAGGGGAATGGAGAAAGACCCATGTCTCCACTCCCCAAATGCACTAGAGCATGTTTAGATGCAGGAAGCCTACCATCGCAGGTTCTGGCGCTACTTCACCCGATCGGTCAGTTACCGCAGGCTAAGCGACTCGCTTGGGGCGAGCTAAGCTGAGGTGACATGCCACTGCACAGCTTCTTGCAGCGATGCTGGGTAGCTGATTCGCTTGAGAATCACTGTGGGTCAGGAGTTGTGACTCGTCGCGATCGCAGGGATGAGAATAATGCTGCAATGCGCTGCACGGCAATTACCAGAAGCACAAGCACCACGACGCCTGCAACCAGGGGTAAAGTTACCGCCAAAACCGAAAGGGTGATCGCAAGCACTAGCTCAATCGTTGCCAGAATTGGATTTGTTAGACCCCCAGATGCAGCGGTTGAGGTAAGGCGCAGGAGGTTCATGACGCCTTTTGTTAGCCCAGCAGCTCCTCCCCCCGCTACGATCGCCAGCGTCCATTGCGCGATCGGGTTAATGTCTGGAGTCAGGGAGGCGGCAACGACCGTGCCAGCGATGATGGCTGCCGGAGTGGAGACGAGATCCAGCAGATGATCGAGCCAGGGGATATAGTAGCCGACGATTTCTAGGCTACAAGCAATGGCAAATACCGCGAAGGTTTGGGGCGTTTCTAGCCAGTCAAAATCGGTTGGTAAATTCAGGTGAGCCAGAACCGAAGCTCCACTGAGCACTAGCAGCGGGACGAATACTCTAAAGCCTGCAGCAACACTGAGGCTAATGCCCAGCAAAACTTCAATCAGCGTATTTAGGCTTAAAACGTGGTCCATAATTTTAGCTGCCTGCGATCGCCTTTTACGACTTTAGTTAATGTATTGCTTGGGGCATATAGCGTTGGCTACAGGCGATCGTGCAGTCACACTAAAGGCGCTCTTAGTAAGGTGAAAGATTACTTTGTAGCCTGTTCCCTTGTATAAAATTTAGTTCAGCAGCAGTCTAATGACTTCTAGCTTTTGTCGGATATATTGCAGTGGCTTGCCTGTGACTGCTCCAGCGTTTCAATCTTTGAGGGGGTAGGAAGATTTGCTCTACCCAATGCGAAACCTGAGCAAAACTAGCATCAGGATTAGAGAATGAGGGTGTATTTGCAGCTTCTCGAACACCCTCCGAGCTAACTGGATTAAGCAACACTAATTTGTACGGTGGCAGTTTTGGTTTCGCCTTTGCCGTCCGTAATCGTGTAGGTGAACGTATCGCGAGGAAGGGCAAAGGGCAAGCTGGAGCGATGCCGGTAGGTAAAGCTACCATCTGAATTCTGCGTTAGAGTGCCACCTAGAGGATTG
Source organism: Leptolyngbya sp. FACHB-36 (assembly GCF_014695955.1). GTDB lineage: Bacteria > Cyanobacteriota > Cyanobacteriia > Leptolyngbyales > Leptolyngbyaceae > FACHB-36. The sequence goes on from NZ_JACJPG010000364.1 coordinate 3,599, forward strand.
CTGTAGCTAACGATCGTAAAGCTATCGCCATCGGTGTCGTAGTCATTTGCCAGAACGGGAATGGTGACGCTGCCTCCCCGCCGAACTCTAGCCGTGTCGGATTGAGCGATCGCGGGTGCATTCTCATAGGCTCCAATATCGGGACGGCTACCACGATCGA
>NZ_JACJPG010000365.1 GCF_014695955.1 Leptolyngbya sp. FACHB-36
GTTGGGGCGCGAACATTGGCAACAATGTCTCTACAGTACAGTTCAATCAAATGCTAATTGACTGGTTCAATCAGTCTATACCGCTTTTTCAACAAATTATTGCCAAACAACCCGAATACAAAACCCAATGGCAACCGTTTCTTCCTTGGATGAACGTGTTCTATAACTACACGCAGGGTGAGGAATTAGCCAGAGCAAACAAATTCCAGCAGGCAGCAGTGGTGTATCGTCAAGCCTTGACGCAGTGGAAAAAACTATCGCCGCGCGATCTGGAAGCCGCCGCAGTTCAGGTAAATTTTCACACGGCAGGCACTAATTTTACAGGGACTTCCACGCTTGAGTCTCTGGGCATCATGCCGTTAGTCCTAGAGATCTTTGGTCAGGGAGGCTATGTCTACCATGCTAAAACCTACACTGCCCTGGGTAAGATGCTGTTGGCACTGGGCAAGCCTCAAGAAGCGATAAAAGCGCACCAGCAAGCCGTGCAGATCTTGCAGGCAGGTCGCGATCGTGCTGCAAAAACTCCTGCTCGTACTCAACCAACCAATGCACTCGACCAGTTTGTGCGGTCCTTATGGACACTCTTTTGGGCAAAGATACCAGATGCTGCAACTGCCGATGCGTTTTTCCAGTTAGGGAAAACCTACGCCGCAAATCGACAGTATCCCCAAGCGCTAGAATTCTATCGTCGTGCCCTACCGCTGTGGCGCAAAGCGAGTGAGCGGTTGCAGGAGGTTGATACCTATTGGGAAATGGCGATCGCGCAACGGCAGCAGGGCGATTTAACCCAGGCAAAAACGCAAATTGAAACGGCGATCGACCAGCTTGAACAGGGAGGTGGATTTCAGACTAGCTACGAATTGCAGAAATTGAATTCTGCCAATCCCAGAGTGCCTCAGAAACCTAGCCTCTACAAGTCTTACCTCAACCTAGCAGACTATCTCGCCTCAAAGCATAACTACTACGGGTTCTACATTGATTTATTGATGCAACTGCATCAGCAATCGCCGACCGCTGGCTACGCAGAGTTGGCATTTCAAGCCAGCGAGCGATCGCACGCCCGCAGCCTTCGTGCCCTGCTAAATGGCGCAGTGCGCCCCGATGCGGCGAACCCATCTTCCGTACAAGTGATTCAACTCGCCCAACCTCTGCCCCTTAAAGACCTGCAACGGCAGCTTCTAGACGACAAAACCCTTCTGCTGGAATATGCTCTGGGTAAAGACCGCAGCTATTTGTGGGCAGTGACGCCCAAGGGGCTGCAAAGCTACACTCTGCCGAAACAAGCTGATATCGAAGGCATCGCGCGAGACTGGATCGAACTGTTGCAGTCGCCCATCTATCAGATGGGCGATCGACGCAGCGCGGCTCCGTCAACTTCTACCGTTGCGGTTCAGGTCGATGCCGCCGCGCAGCTCAGCCAGATGCTTCTAGAACCCGTCGCGGCACAGTTAGGCAACAAACGCCTGCTAATCGTCAGCGATGGCATTTTGCATTATTTGCCATTTGCCGCTTTGCCTCAACCCGGAACCGGGGGGAAAAATCAGCCCCTATTCGTCGATCACGAAATCATCGGTCTTCCCTCTGCCGCATTGCGAATCGGGTTGCAGCAACGAGCCAATGCCAAAGCACCCACTCAAACCTTAGCTATCCTGGCAGATCCAATTTTTAGTCGCGACGATCGACGGCTCCAACAGCACTCTCGTACTTCCGATGCTGAAATCCTTTATGAACGGCTACCCGGAACGCGGCAGGAAGCCAGTCAAATTGCGCAATTGGTTCCTCCCGCTAAACGCCTACTGAAATTGGATGCGGCTGCTAGTCGTCAGGCGGCAATTAGTCCAGAATTAGCGCAGTACCGCATCGTGCATTTTGCCAGTCACGGCACGCTTAATAGCCAAAATCCGGAGCGATCCGGCATGGTGTTGTCGATCGTCGATGACCAGGGAAACCTTCAGCGCAGCCTTTTGTCGACTGCAGATACGTTTAACCTGAAGCTGTCGGCAGATCTGGTGGTGCTGAGTGGCTGTACCACAGCACTGGGTAAAGAAATCCAGGGCGAGGGGTTGATCGGTCTAACAGGTGGATTGATGTATGCAGGAACTAAGCAGGTGATTGCGGGGTTGTGGAATGTGGATGATGACTCGACGGCGCTGCTGATGACGCAGTTGTATCAAGGCATGTTGCACCAAGGCTTGTCGCCTGCTGCCGCTCTAAGAGTCGCACAACTCAAACTGTGGCAAAGCCAGAAGTGGCAAGCCCCATATCATTGGGCTGCTTTTGCCCTGCAAGGAAGTTAGCCGATCGCCTCGAACGCCAGCGTTAAGGACAGCGATGACCTCCTCAGCCCTTCAAATCATGCCTCTACCAAAGTTAGACCAGTTCTCTAAATTCCAGCGACCGATCAAACGACTAAAACGTAGACGAACTGGAGCTTCTGCAATTCCGAATTGCAAATTCCGAATTACGAATTGGTATTACTCAAAGCGGATGGGTGAGGCGGCGTAGTCGATCGAGTTGCACTTTCCCGCAATCGACTTTGCACTCTTCCGTCCATCAGGTCTGTAGATAGAACGAATGTGTTTTCAATTCCTTTTGCTTACGATTTAACTCAAGAACAAAGCGCTGCACGACTGAAGTCGTTGTCAACCTGGATGCATTCATTGATCCGTCTCCATACCTGAATGATCTCGATTGCATGGGTCAAGCCTAATATTTGGAGCCATTATCGTGAACACTGATTCTGCAACTGGACTATCAACTGCCTTTGAGCTGAACGATCGCTCCTTATTCCGCAGCCACGCTTTTACTGAATTGAACTCACAGTTTGCACGTTCCAGTTCGCAAGTGGTTGCCGCCAATCTGGAATTGAATGGAGCGGGAGGTCAAAAAACATTTGAGATCGATCGTGGCAGCGGCAATACAACCATTAATAACTTCGGCGGTGCTGGAGCTAGAGACAAACAAACAACTGCCATTCTGGCAGAGCTAGATATCCTGAAATTTGAGGGGGTAGGACTCACCGCCAAAAACCTGCTCTTGGCGCAGCAAGGCAGCAATTTGGTAGTTTCGTTTGAGGGAGTCTCCGATGTTCAAGTGACGCTGAGAAATTTTCAGTTAGAAAACTTAGACAATTATTCCGCCACATCGCTTTTTGGCAACATTGAGTTTGAGGGCGATCTCACTATTCAAGACAGCTTTGATGTGTTTGACGCAAACTGGCAACGCAGCCAGATCTTAGCCGGACAGCCAAATCGAGTCACGTTTCTCAACGATTTGAATAACACAGTTCAGGGCTTTGATAATTCTAACGACGTGATCAATGGGCAGGGCGGAAACGATGTCATTGATGGATTGAGCGGGAATGACCTGCTGCGGGGCAACGTAGGCGATGACACGCTTCAAGGTGGCGCGGGCAATGACACGCTTCGAGACGGACTGGGGCAGGATGTTCTGATTGGCGGCAGCGGCGGTGACGTGTTTGTGCTGGCACCCAGTGCAGGAACGGATTGGATTGTGGATTTCAGCCTGAGTCAGCCCGATCGCCTTGGTTTAGCCAATGGTCTGACTTTTGATCAAATCACGATCGCGCAAGGAACAGGCGCAAACGCCAATAATACGCTGATCAGCACCAAAGCCGGAGAGCTTTTGGCGATTGTCAATGGCATCGTTGCAACTGCCCTGAACAATTCAGCATTTCTGACGCTATCTAACACAGGATTAGTGACGAGCCAGGGTGTACAAACGATGAAAGTCGATGTTGCCCGAGATCGCTTTAGCGTTGATGGTACGGGAATCACGATCGGCGTAATCTCGGACAGCTTTAATAATTTGAATGGAGCCGCAAATGATATTGCCAGCGGTGATTTGCCTTCAAACTTTGGCGTTATCAAGGATTTAACCAGCGGTGGTACTGACGAAGGACGCGCCATGATGCAATTAATTCATGACGTGGCTCCGGGTGCGAAATTGCTGTTTCGCACGGGCTTTCCCGATCAAGCTGCCTTTGCTCAAGGTGTCCAAGATTTGGTCAATGCAGGTGCCGATATTATTGTGGATGATTTAGTTTATCCAAATGAGCCAATGTTCCAGGATGGCTTTTTGGCTCAGAGAGTGAATCAGGCGGTAGCGAGAGGCGTTGCTTATTTCACCTCGGCAGGCAACAATGCCCGTGAGAGCTACGAAAATCCGTTTCGATCGGCGGGATTCTACCCTAGCTATGGAGAACTGCATGACTTTGATCCAGGAGCTGGAGTAGACTTCTCTCAAAGCGTTACAATTCCTGTCAGCGCTCGCCCATTGCAGATTTCGTTTCAGTGGGATTCACCGCTTGGTCGCTCTCCCAACGACCTCGACATCTATTTAGCAGACCGTTTAAACAGCAGAATTCTGGCACAAACTAGAACTGCAAATGTGGGTGGCGATCCGATCGAAGTTCTCAGTTTTCGGAATGATGGATCTTATGGCTCGAATGAATTTAATCTGCTCATTGGCAAGCGGGAAGGTGCTGCTCCTAGCAGAATGAAATATATTGCAATCAGTCAGGAAGGCTTTCAGATCAATGAATATGACAGAGATCGCTCAACCGTGTTTGGGCACAAAAATGCTAGCGGGGTAGCAGCCGTGGGAGCCGTTCCTTATTTCGCTCCATCTCGGCTGGAATCCTTTTCTTCCTTGGGCGGCACTCAAATTTTGTTTGATCAAGCAGGTAATTGGTTGTCCCAACCGCAACTTCGCCCCCAACCTAGATTTGTCGCGCCAGACGATACTGACACCACCTTTTTCTCTGAGCAATCTCCCGATCGAGAACGGAATGGATTCCCCAACTTTCCGGGTACATCAGCAGCGGCTCCTCATGCCGCCGCCGTTGCAGCTTTAATGCTGCAAGCCAATTCCGAGTTAACTCCAGCAACTCTCTACAAGATTTTGGAGAATACCGCCTGGGATCTTGATGATCCTTACACTCCTGGATTTGATGCTGGGTTCGACTACGCCAGTGGGTACGGTCTCATCCAAGCTGATCGCGCGATCGATAGCATAATTAATCAACTCACTTAAGCGCTTGGTACGCGACTACTAACGGGGATGACTCGCTCTCAAGCTTGCTACTGGATGCATCGCTTACATTTGATGTTGACTGTAACTGGATGGTGGAACTTCTACTTAATGACAGCATGAAAACTACAGCACAAACCGGGGCAGGCGGAATTTTCAACCTAAT
>NZ_JACJPG010000366.1 GCF_014695955.1 Leptolyngbya sp. FACHB-36
CGCTGCGCGATTTTGGCGTGGTCATTTCTGACCAAACTGAAGCTTATAGCGCTTTAGACGCTGGAGAAGTCCAAGCTGCCGTGCGAGTGCTGCAAATGCACGGTCATGAGGTCCACCCGCATCGGCACCTGCCGCGACGGGGAATGGCGGAACAGCGACAATTTTTGCTCGATCGCGCCACCGCTCCCTACGTGCTGTTCCTTGACGATGACCTGATTCTGGAGCCGTGGGTCGTGGAACTCCTCGTGAACACTATCCAATCGGAAAACTGTGGCTTTGTCGGGTCGGGCATTATTGGACTCAGCTTTCGTGACGATGTGCGTCCGCATCAGCAGGTTTTGGAACTGTGGGAGGGTCCGGTGCAGCCAGAGGTTGTGAAATCGGGCACGCCCCAGTGGGAGCGCTACAAGTTGCACAATGCCGCCAACGTCTACCACGTGCAGCAGCGACTGAACATTACCCCCGATCGTCCCCAAAAGTACCGCGTCGCCTGGATTGGCGGCTGCGTTCTCTACGACACGGCGAAACTCCGCAGCGTCGGCGGTTTTAGCTTCTGGCGCGATCTGCCGACCGACCACTGTGGCGAAGACGTGCTGGCGCAGCTGCGGGTGATGGCGCATTACGGCGGCTGCGGCGTGCTGCCCTCCGGCGTGTATCACCAGGAATTGCCCACAACGATTCACGATCGCAGCCAGGATGCACCGCAGCTACTGCCCATTGGTGGATGAGGCATGGCGTCTAGAAAGCGCCAGCGCTCAGTCTTCACCCCGTACTCATGACTCACATTCACCATGATGCAGCGGATTCTCTTCATTGAACTCTTGGGTGGCATCGGAGATGTTGTGATTGCGCTACCTGCGATTCATGCGCTGGCGCGATCGCACGCCGCCGCTGAACTGACGGTGCTCACGTTTGCGCCCGGTGGTGAACTGCTGGAATCCGATCCGCTGATTCATCGCGTCGTCTACGCCAACCCAGGAGAAGCGCGGCAGGCGGTAGACCATCTGCTGGCGCACGATCGCTTTGATCTGATCGTGTCGGACACCAACTACGATGGCATTGCTGAGGCGATTCAGCAGAGCGGTACTCCCCGCGTGGTCACGAATTTGTGGCAGTCGCCCCCACCGAATCAGCGCGTGGGCGATCGGTTTCTGAGTATCCTGCACGCGGAGACGTTAATTCTCGCGGACTCATCCAGCGCGCCGCAGCTTCATCTGACTCAGCAAGAGCGTCAGGACGCGCGATCGGCGTTTGGGTCCGCTTCCCGTCCGCTGGTGTTTCTGTGCCCCGACGCGGGCATGGCGATTAAGCGCTGGGCACCCGATCGCTTCGTTACGGTCGGCAAAGCCCTACAGCAGCGATTCAACGCCACGATCGTCGTGCCCATCGGTGCCGATGCGGAGGAAGCCGCTGCGATCGTGGATGCTATCGGCGGCACGGCGCGGCTGTGGCAGCGCGGCTCGCTGCGCCAGTTTGCCAGCGCCATCGCCCACGCAGATTTGGCGATCGCCGCCGATACGGGACCTGCCCGCATCGCTGCCGCCCTGAACGTTCCCACCCTGACGCTGTTCGGACCTTCCTGGCACGAACGCTACGGGCAAGCCGCTCCTCACATCAACCTGCAAGGCGCTCCGGAGTGCGGCGATCGCCACATCGCCAACTTCACCGATCAGTCGTGCTGGTACGGCGGCACCTGTCCGCTGCCCCAGTGGACCACCTGCCTCGACGACCTCTCGCCCGAAACAGTCCTTGCTGCGGCAGAAACCCTACTCAAGCCGAAGGAATCGGGAACAGACAGGAAAGAACTCAAGCGTCAAACGTCAAGTCCCGAACTTCCAAACTCCCCCACTTCCTGGCACAGCGTTCGCAACCTGCTTGTTCTGCGCCTCGACAACATTGGCGATGTTTTGATGACCAGTCCTGCCTTGCGTGCCCTGCGAGAAAACTTACCCGACGCCAGAATTACGCTGATGGCAAGCCCTGCTGGGGCGCTTACCGCACCACTGCTGCCCTGGGTGGATGAGGTGCTGCCGTGGCGCGTCCTGTGGCAGGATTTGGGGCGATTGCCGTTCGATCCGGCGCGGGAGTGGGACTTGGTAAAGACGCTGCACGATCGCCGCTTTGACGCGGC
>NZ_JACJPG010000367.1 GCF_014695955.1 Leptolyngbya sp. FACHB-36
CGGGCTAGTGATTCACCTTCTCAAGCAGTATTCGGTTTGGCAACCTCAATCATCTTCTAACAGCAAAGGTCGTTTGTCTGAGTATCAGTTGCAAACTGTGTTTGATTATATTTACGCTCATCTTGATCGAGATATTGCTCTATCTGATATTGCTAATACGCTGAATTTGAGTCAATATCACTTCTGTCGTTTGTTCAAGCAATCCACATCTGTTACACCTCACCAGTATTTAACTCAGTGCCGTATCGATCGCGCTAAGCAGTTATTACAAACGACTCAATTAACCATCACTGAAATTGCTTTTGCTGTGGGTTTAACGAATCACAGCTCATTTACTAGGCTCTTTCGCCAATATGTCGGTGTGTCACCGAAAGTATTTAGAGCATCACAATAAGAGCTTCAGCAAGATCTGCACAGTTTGAGCAAATTTGGTCAAGCGTTTGATGGAGGGCGATCGCTACACTGTGGTCATTCATAACGCTGGAGAATTGAATGACGACACTCAAAACAGGTGAAAAGACACCCGAGTCTAACGCACCGCAAAGAACTAAGAAATTTGTCAAACTGAGCCTTCAGCAGAAGAACTGGGTTCTCTCATTCCACATTGGCTTTGCCGCACTGTGGACTGGAGCAGTTTTTAGCATGTTTCTGATTGCACTTAGAAACAAAGACACAGCGAACTCTGACATTCTTTTTGCGCTTAACTCAGCCATCAATCTACTCGATGATGTCGTTGTCATTCCTGCGGCGATCGGGTCGGTGATTACGGCAACAGTTCTTTGCTGGCAGACCAACTACGGCTTCTTCAAATTTTATTGGGTCATTACCAAGTGGATTCTGACCACTGGGTTGATTATTTTTGGAACCTTCTGGCTATTTCCCTGGGGTAATGCAGCGGAAGAGATTGCATTCACAGAAGGACTGAATGCGTTCAAGAATCCCATCTATTTGTTTGATGCTAAGGGAGTGTTGTTTGGATCGCTGATTCAGATTTCATTTCTCTTCGTCATCATTGCGATTTCAACCCTAAAACCCCGGGGAAGACGACCAAAGGAAAAGAATAAATCACAGTAGATGGGACGGATGGAGATATTAAGCATTGAAAGTCAAACTTACTTCATTTCAACGCGCTTTGCTTCAAATTTAAAAGGAAAGACTTAATGGACAAAATTCTGTACGAGCCAAAAACAAAGCAACAGCTTAAGAGATCGCCTTGGTGGATGGCGCTGGTCTTCGCTACAGGAATTCTCGCATTAGGAATGTTAGCGGCTGCATGGGGTTACTGGTTGGGGAGTGACTACGAACGGCAGGTGATCAATCCACCTATTTACCCACCGGAATGGTTCTTTTGGGCGATCTGGCTGGTGCTATACCCAACACTTGGCATCTCAACCTGGTACGTTTGGCGACAGCGACACGACCCATTAGCAAGACATGCGCTTGGAGTTTTTGCGATTCATCTGCTCGCAAATTTGTCATGGGTTCCGGTCGTCCATATCACCAGAAGTACACTAGCCGTGCCGGTCCTCATGGATCTGTTCGTTGACGTGTTCGTTTTTGCAACGGCGATCGCGTACTGGCGGGTATCCAAGCTAGCGTTTCGTTGGTTGCTCCCCTATCTCGCCTGGAATGTGTTTACGACATTGATTAAAATCTGGCGACTGCTGCTGAATGTCAGTTGAGCATTCTGAAAAAGTACAGTTAATATCAGTTTTGGTTAGGCGGACTGAGGCAAAGCAAAGGGCAGCCTCAAAGACGGCTTGTTGGGCTGGTAGGCAATCAGGCTACAGACTAAGTTGACTAGGGAACGATCGCGTGAAGGTTCATCTGCGAAATGTTCTTGAGTTTTCTTTAGTCGATAGGAGATGCCATCAAGACTTTGTCGCTTTGTGCAACAAGGGGGTTTGCTTCTTCTTAGGCAGCAATGGCTCAGTGATTTCTCACTCTTTGTCGCTTAGGCTACTGGAGTGCGGCATTGGCTGGAGTACAACGCTTTCTCTTGGTCTTATGTTTCTCATCGGAGATCCCAAATGCGTTCTATACAGAGTTTTCTACAGGGAAGCACTGGTAGATGCCCGAACTCGCGTAAGGCATGCCTGCAAGGTTGCTCCGAGGACTTGAACATGAGGCTCTTGCAATATGCTGAGGTGAGTACCAGTAATCTGATGGATTTCCAATCCACCTGCGATCACCTCGCCCCATCCCATAGCTGGGTCGATTTGAAGACTCACATTGCTAAACTGCTCTGAGGCTTTGAACAAAATTGCTGCCCCTGGATAGGGCTGCAGCTTGTAAGTGCTGCCTAGTCGCTGACTCTGTTCTTCGTACATAAAGTCTTGAAAATTTTCTGGCAATGCTTGTCCGGTTGCTTCCATCAGCTTGATCCCCAATCGGTGCTGGGCTTTAGATATCGAGCCAGTTAGCGACTGTATTTGTCCGCTGCCTTTATCGCGCACCTTTTTCAAGACATAGCTTGGACCCAGGCTAGATAAGTAGCGCCAGTGTTCTTTGACCTGCTGCGACATCGAGAGCGATCGCACGGCACCCGGTGCATAGGTATCCAGCAAACCCAAAAATTCAACCGACTGATTCTGTTTGAGGAGTTGCTGGGCAATTTCAAACGCTACGACTCCACCGAACGATACTCCAATCAAGTAATAAGGACCTGTGGGTTGAATGGTTTGTATTTGTTGCAGGTAGTGTGCCGCTAAGTCTTCTACGCTGTTAGAAGGCAACAGCTCTCCCGTTAAGTTTGTAGACAGACCATAAACGGCTTGCTGCGGATTCAGGTATTGCAACACCGGGCGGTAAAACTTCATGCCCCGCCCCAACACATGAATGCAAAACAAAGGAGGACTAGCCGCAGTCCCAGCTTGCAGCATTACGAACGAAGGGCACACAAGCGTTGTCTCTGGTTGCCTTAATTGTGCAGCCAACTGCTCGATCGTTGGAGCTTGGAACAGCCTTGCTACGGAAAATTCTTGATTGAGCAGGGTTTCAATTTTGGTACACAATCGCACCGCCAAGAGAGAATGTCCACCCAAGTCAAAGAAGTTGTCTGTGATGCCGATCGTCGGTACCCCCAACACGTCCTGCCAGACCTCCGCTAACTGCCGTTCCAACGAATCTCTGGGTGCAACTGCTGCACGTGTACGATCGCCTACACCTAGATCTGGCATCGGTAAAGCGCGGTAATCTACCTTGCCATTGGGAGTAAGCGGCAGCGCCTCCAGGCTGACAATGGCGGCTGGCAGCATGTAGCTGGGCAATTTGTCTTTTAGGAACTCCCGTAAGGCTCCGGTTGTTCCATTCAGTTCGGCTGGCTGTAGCACCACGTATGCTACGAGTTGCGGTTGTCCTGCCGTGGTTCGTGCTAGCACTACTACATCCCGAACTTGGGGATGCTGTCCAAGAACAGTTTCAATTTCTCCCAGTTCAATCCGGAAACCGCGAATTTTTACCTGCTGGTCAATTCGACCCAGAAATTCGATTTGACCATTGGCAAGATAGCGAGCCAGGTCTCCAGTTTTGTAGAGCCGATCGGGACCGAAGGGATTGGGAATAAATTTCTCGCAAGTCAAATCTGGACGATTCAGATAGCCTCGTGCTAGCCCAACTCCGGCAATATGGAGTTCGCCGGGAACGCCAACGGGGACAAGCTGCAACTGCGAGTCGAGAATGTAGACCTGAGTGTTAGAGATGGGTCGTCCGATCGGAATGTCAGCCAAGGTTGGCGCGAACTCTGAAGCGGCTGGGTCATAGAGTGTAGCTGTGACGGTGGCTTCAGTGGGTCCGTAGGTGTTCAGCCAGCGGACCTGAGGATTCACCCGTTGGCACCAGTTGATGTAGCTCGATCGCAACGCTTTTTCTCCGCCCACAATGACCAAGCGCACGCAGTCTGGCAGGGTGCCAAGCGCTGGTAGTTCATGCACCAGTTCATGCCAAAAAGCCGTGGGCAAATCAAGCACCGTAATCTGGTGTTCCTGAATAAATTGAACAAAGTGTTTAGGAACAATACACGCCTCTGTTCGCAGCACTACAGTGGCTCCCTGAATCAGCGATGGAAATAGCTCTTCCACCGCTATGTCAAAGCTGAGGCTGGAAAACTGCAACACTCGATCGCTGGGTTGTAAATCAAATTCCTCAACGATCGCCGTGCTGTGGTTCACCATGCCCTCATGGGTAATCATCGCTCCCTTGGGAGCGCCCGTTGAACCAGACGTATACATTATGTAGGCCAGCGTCTCTGCTCTGGTTTGCCAGGACGGATTCTCTGAAGGCTGGTGCGCGATCGTCGCCCAATCCACATCGAGCTGTACGATTTGCGCGTCGTGTTCCGGTAGGGTTTCGACCAGATGGGATTGGGTTAGAATCACTGGCACCCGGGCATCGCCCAGCATATAGACTTGCCGTTCCAGTGGATAGGTGGGGTCGATCGGGATATACGCACCTCCCATCTTCAGCACACCTAGAAAGGCAACGATCGTCTCTAGCGATCGTTCTGCCCAAACAGCCACCAGCGCATCTGGTTCAATTTGCTGCGATCGCAAATAATGAGCGAGCTGATTGGCGCGCTGGTTCAGTTCGCGGTAAGTCAAGTGCTGTTGCCCAAACACCACCGCAATTTGGTTCGGGGTACGTTCTACCTGAGCTTCAAATAATTGATGGATACATACCTGAGCCTGCGATCGCGGAATCCCGCTGCTCAACGCTAGAAGCTGCTGCTGCTCTGATGCCGTCAACAGCGGCAATGCGGCGATCGGCTGAGCGGGATCGGCGGCGATCGCGCTCAATAGCGTTTGGAACTGGCGGACCATGCCCGCGATCGTCGTCGAATCAAATAAATCGCGGTTGTATTCAAACTCTCCAGTTAGTCCGGCTGCCGTCTCCTCCATCATTAGGCTCAAGTCATACTGCGAGAGGCCACTCTCGACCTGCCGTGGTGATAGCGAGAGTCCCGGTAGCTCGAATGCTTCGCTGGGTGAATTCTGCAAGACCAGCATCACCTGAAATAGCGGGCTGTGGCTCAGGTTTCGTTCTGTCTGCACAGCATCCCTGATCTGCCCAAAGGAAACGTCTTGATTGGCGTAAGCATCCAGGGCAACCTGTCGAACGCGCTTCAGCAATCCCAAAAAATCTGGATTGTCACTCAAATCTATTCGTAATGCCAGCATGTTAATGAAGCAGCCAATCAACGGCTCCAGTTCGCTGTGGTGGCGGTTGGCGATCGGAGAACCAATCACCAAATCTTGCTGTCTGCTGTAGCGCGATAGCAACGTTGCTAAGGCAGCTAGCAACGTCATAAATAAAGTAGCCCCAACGCGCTGACTCAGGTGTTTTAGTTGACGAGTCAGCGCGGAATCTAGAGTAAAGTACTCCCTGCCGCCTTGAAAGGTTTGAACCGTTGGTCGCGGGCGATCGGTGGGTAGCTCCAACAGCGGTGGTGCTCCAGCTAGCTGCTGCTGCCAGTAGGCTAATTGCTGGCTCAACTCGCCTAGCCACTGCTGTTGCCACTGCGCAAAGTCGGCGTACTGAATGGGTAATTCTTGCAGCGGTGAAGCGGTTCCTTGTACATAGGACGTGTAAAGCGCAGTCAGTTCTCGGCGAAACACTGCCAGAGACCAACCATCAGCAGCAATGTGATGGATCGTCACTAGCAGAACGTGAGCGGTTTCACTTAGACGCAGCAGCGTAACTTGCAGGGGGAGATCGACAGCCAAATTAAAGGAATGCTGCGCAGCGGCGGTTGTCAAGCGGCGGACTTCTGCTCGCTGCTCTGCCTCTGGCAAGGTTTGTAGATCCACGACTGCCAGAGGCACAGGCTGCGGCGGCAAAATTCGTTGAACGGGTGCGCCCTTGATCACAGAAAAGACGGTTCGTAACGGTTCGTGCCGCCGCACAATTTTCGTCAAGCTCTGTGCTAGGGCATCTTTGTGCAGCACTCCCACCAAATCGTAAGCCAAAGGAATGTTCAGAGAGCATCCCTCTTCCAGTTGGCTCAGGAACCACAACCCAGCCTGGGAAGCGGAGAGGGGTAAATAGTCGTCTCGTTGAATCGCTGTAATCGCAGTGATTCTCGGAACACCGTTCAATTTGCAGGATTGCGCTTGGGACAACGGCGCAAGATGCTCTGCTAGTTCTGCAACCGTGGGCGATTCAAACAAGCGGCTAATCGGAATCTCCAACTTCAAGGCGTCCCGTAATCGATGAACTACCTGGGTCGCCAATAGGGAATGACCGCCTAGGGCGAAGAAGTCATCGTGAATGCCGACCTGTAAGCCCAGAACGGTTTGCCAAATATCGGCTATCAACTGTTCCAAGGCATTTCTCGGTGCCATGTAGTTTTGGTTCGCCCACTCTGGGTCTGGGAGCGATCGCCGATCGACTTTTTGATTTGGAGTCAGTGGCAGAGCATCTAAGCGGACAAACACCGCAGGCACCATATAGTCTGGTAGCTTTGCTTGGAGTTGCTGACGAAGCTGCTCGATCGCCGGGAATTGTGGCTCCGGCACAATGTATGCCACTAGCCCAACTTCACCAGTCCCCAGTTCACGGGCTACCACAACCGCTTCTCGAACGCCTTCAGTCTGACGCAGCGCTGCCTCAATTTCACCCGGTTCAATCCGCATCCCGCGCAGTTGAATCTGAAAATCGTTCCGACCCAGCAGTTCTAGATTGCCCTCTGCGTCGAACCGCCCCAAATCTCCGGTGCGGTAGAATTGTTGCCCCTCGATCGCAACAAACTTTTCCTGGGTCAAGTCTTGCCGATTTAAATAGCCCTGCGTGACCCCGGCACCGCTGATATAAACTTCTCCCACAACCCCGATCGGAACCAGATTGCCATGTGGGTCATACAGGCGGACGGATACGTTGTCAAACGGTGTACCCACTCGGCTCTTTGCTGTACCGTGATGGGCAACTGGGTACGCACACCCCATACAGCTAATTTCACTACAGCCATAAATCACGTAAAGTTCTGCTTGCGGAAACACCGTTTGCATCCGCTCCAACAAATCCGCAGGAACGAGATCTCCACCGCAGGAGACGTGCCTCAAATGATGACATGACTTGTCTAGACCTGCTTCCTGAATGTAAGCCAAGAGTTTTCGCATCAGGCTGGGAGACGCGTGCAGCACTGTCAGTTGCGTTAGCGTTTGTGCCAGCCGCTGAAAATCTAAAATATGCTCTCGTTCCAAAATCATCAGCGTTCCGCCCACGACCAGTGGCGACAGCAACTCAAACAGGCTGATGCTGAACGTAAAACGCGCGATCGTGGGCATCACGTCCTGCCGATTCCAGCCAAATCGCTTTTGCGCCACTGAAATATAGTGAATCAGATTCCGATGGCTTGCCATGACGCCTTTAGGCTTGCCCGTTGTTCCGGAGGTATAAACCAAGTAAGCCGTTTGATCCAGGTAGGCTTCATGCTCAAGATTATGCGTGGGTAGAGACTGAACCGTCCTCCAACCGTGATCGCAACAAAAGATGAGCCCTACAGCAGGTAAATTCGGCAGCAGATGAGATTGAGTCAGTAAAACATGGGGTTGGGTATCTTCAGCAATGGTCGTCAGCCGATCTTTGGGATAGCTAGGATCAAGCGGTACATAAATCCCCCCTGCCTTGAAAATAGCCAATAAACTAATCGCAATATCGAGGGATGGTTCCACACAAACTGCAACCGGAACGCCTTCCTTCACCCCAATTCGGTTTAAGTAATGGGCTAGCTGATTGGCGCGACCATTGAGTTCTGCGTACGTGAGGTGCTGTTCTTGAAAGGTGACGGCGATCGCGTTTGGATAATGAGTTGCCTGCGCCTCAATCTGACGATGGATGGAAATGAGCGGATAGTTTACCGAAGTGCTCTTCACAAGCAGTTGATGTTCTGCCTCAGCCAACAGTGGCAATTGAACGATCAAGCACGCTCGATCGCGAACCATTCCCTCTACCAATACTTGCCAGTGACCTAACAAGCGTTTGATTGTGTCAGCTTTAAACAAGCTAGCGTTGTAGTTCAACAGGACTGTAACCCGTTGCTCCTGCTGAAAAATGATCAGGTGTAAATCTGGATAATTCGTTAACTCGGCGGCTTTTTGGTGTGCCAACCAGCGTTGCTCGTCCTCATCAGAAACACTTTCGACAACGGTAATAGAGATCGGTGAATGAAGTCGATGCTGATGGCTGTCTAACACCGAATCTGGTGGCTCCTGCTCCTGAAGATTGTTCAGTGCATGAGTAAACTGATCCATTAATTCTCGAACGGTGACCTCGTTAGTGATTGAGGTGTAGAGTTCCGTTGTGCTGTTTCTCTCTAGTTTGGCATCCGCGATCGTTAGAGTCAGACCAATCGTTTCCTGCTGAGTATAGCGGTAGACTAAAGCGTTGAATGCAGCTAATAGTAGCGATCGACCCTCGCTATCAGATACTGGAACTGGCTCTTTGCTCAATTCAGCCCAGCAGCTCGGCAAAGGGGCTGCACAGTAGCCAGATTGATAGATGAGGGTGGGCGTTTTGAGAAAATCACTGGGTAGTTGTAGCGATCGTTCTTGATTAGCCATTAGAAAAAACTTTTCAATAATTAGGAAA
>NZ_JACJPG010000368.1 GCF_014695955.1 Leptolyngbya sp. FACHB-36
GCAGTGCAGGTTTTGCGGATGAACTCGGCGATCGTCGTCAGATAATCGTTGAGTTGGTAGTCGCGCACGGGACGATCGGACTGTCCCCAGCCGATCAGATCGGGAACCAGCACTCGGTAAGCATCCAAAAACGCTGGATAGACTTTGGACCACTCGTAGCCGGACGCGCCGCCACCAAAATTGTGCAAAAACAGCAGCGGCGGCGCGTCCGGAGACGGAATCGACCACGGCTGTCCGACAGGCGTGTAGTAGACCATGGTGCCGAGGGAAGTTTCGATCACCTGCTGTCCGATGCCGAGGGGATGAAATTGCAGCATGAGGCGGGGAAGGGGAGAATGGGATTGGTAAACCCAACTACCTATGACCTTAAACGCGATCGCGCCAATACTCCACTCATCCGCAAACTTCTATGCCTGACACGACTTCCTCCTGGAATCCTAGTCGCTTCTTCACCACGATCGCGTACTTCGATGCGATTCCCGTCCTCAGTTGGCTTCAGCGCCTTGTGCAAGGTCCTATGACTCAATCGTCTCTCACGGCTCAATCGTCGGGTGTGGTTCTGGTGGTAGGGGCAACGGGAGGCGTTGGGAAACGGGTAGTGCAGCGGCTCAACGAGCGGGGCTACGCGGTGCGAGCACTGGTGCGAGACCTCCAGCGCGGTCGCGAGGTGCTGGGAGCCGAGGTAGACATCATTGATGCGGACATCACGATTCCGGAGACCCTGACGCCTGCGGTGGTGAATAACGTTCGCGCGGTCATTTTCTGTACGGGACCGCGTGTGCAGCCCGTGGAAGGCGACACGCCCGATCGCGCCAAATACTACCAGGGCATCCAGTTCTACCTGCCAGAGGTGGTGGGCGACACGCCAGAATCTGTGGACTATCGCGGCGTGCAAAATTTGCTGGAGGCGATCGCGCCGTCGCTAAAGGCGTATCCAGCCACCGAAACGCAACTGTTCGACTTCACCACGCAGCAGTCGAGCATTGCCGCCCTCTGGGGCGCACTGGACGACGTGGTAATGGGCGGCGTCAGCCAGAGTGGAATTCGTCCAGTCGATCAGGGGGCACTGTTTACAGGGAACGTCTCGACAGCGAATTCTGGCGGTTTTGCTTCGATTCGCACCCGAAATTTAGACCCGGCGCTGAACCTGGCAGGCTACACGGGGATCAAACTGCGAGTCAAGGGCGACGGCAAGCGCTACAAGTTTTTGCTGCGCGACGATGACGGCTGGGACAGCATTGCCTACTCTGACTCGTTTGACACCGTGAACGATCGCTGGATCGACGTGGAGATTCCGTTTGCTGACTTGATCCCCGTCTTCCGAGCCAAAACACTGTCCAATGCTCCACCGATTCGGGCTGAGCGGGTGCGATCGCTGCAACTGATGCTCAGCAAGTTTGAGTACGACGGCGGATTAAACCCCACATTTGCCCCTGGATCGTTTGCGCTCCATATCGGCTCAATTTGGGCGTATGGTGGACCCGCTTTGCCGCAGGTCGTACTGGTGAGTTCGGCAGGCGTAACGCGCCCTGGTCGTCCCGGACTCAATCTAGACGAAGAACCTCCCGCCGTGCGCCTGAATGACCAGCTTGGCGGCATCCTCACCTGGAAGCTGCGCGGCGAGGATGTCGTGCGATCGAGCGGCATTCCCTACGCCATTCTGCGTCCCTGCGCCCTGACTGAGGAATCTGGCGGGCACTTGCTCACTGTTTCCCAAGGCGACACGCTACGCGGTAAAATCAGCCGCGAAGACGCTGCAACCTTGTGCGTTGAGGTGCTGGAGCAGCCAAATGCCTGCAATCGAACGATCGAGGTCAGCGCTAAAGACGAATTTGGTCCGGTTGATTGGGCAACGCTATTGAGTGGATTGGAGCACGATCGTTCCACGGCTACAACGCCGTCCCAGCGTCCATCTCAGCCCTAACTGCGCACCGCGAACTGCGAATTTTCTTATCGATCGCCTCAGAATTTCCAATCGCTAGGGCTTGTCGAGTCATTTACAATTTGTTACAAAGGGCAAAGACGTTCAGGATGATTCAGTGCATGTTTGGTGGTTTCACTGCATCTCCTCCCGGTGCTGACTTTGGGGAACGAATGCTGAGTACGGTTGCTAGTCAATCGATTCGCCATTTGTTCACTCAAAGCGAAACGGTCGAGGTTCTAATCCGCTGTCACCCCTCTAGCAAGCTGCTACAGGGAAGCATTGACAGCTTCAAGATGACTGGGCGGCAATTAGTCATCCGGCGCGATTTTTGGGTCGAGGAAATGTCGTTTGAAACCGATGCGGTGTCGATCGACTTTAGTTCCGTCCTCGGCGGCAAAATTCGCCTGCGCCAGCCAACTCAAGCGGTGGCGCAAGTCGTGCTGACTGAAGCAGGCATTAATCGAGCCTTCAAATCCGAACTGGTCCAGAAGCGCCTGTGCAACATCGATTCGCCAGAGTTGCTCAGCCTGTCGGGTGGTGAACCTGTCTCGTTCTCGGATGTGGCACTGCAACTGCTGCCCGATAACCAAATTAAGATTCTTGCCAAAACCGAGTTGCCCAATGGCACTGTGCCTTTGAGTCTGCGGGCAACCTTAGCGGTAGAGCGGCGGCGGCGCATTCTGTTCCAAGATCCTCAGTTCGATGCGGCAGATGTTCCAGAAGCTGTGCGCGGCGTGTCCGAGGTGCTGTCGATGACCTTTGCGGACATTCTCAACGGCATGGTGGACCTTGATCGCTTCGACCTTGATGGCGTGACGATGCGAATCAACCGTCTGGAAACTCAGGGTAAGCAGCTTATCTTCAGCGGCTACGCCCAGATTGAACACTTTCCGGGAAGCGGTTAAAACCCACTGGCGCTGTAGTTGGGATTGCGTGCCTCGACGATTGATCGCTTATCCACCATCGTCATCATCGCGGGCATGTCGGGCGAAACGTTTTGCTGAAGTCCCAGCTCTGCAACCACGGTGTTAAAGGTTTTGCCATCGGTCATGCGGTAGCCAATTTCCTCGACCTCTGCCCACGTCAGGTTGCTTTCTACAAACGCCTTTGCCATTGAATTCAGTACTCCAGCCCAGGGATTGCCTTCTGCCTGCGTCATCATCGTATGAGGAATGTCTAAGGCTCGGCTGAAGCGGTGATACCAGGTAACAGGCTGATGCGGCAACAGGTCCTCAGACAGCGCTTTGTGGTCGGCACTGGAAACGGCAATATCTGACTCGCTCGACAGGATGAACATCGGCGGCGAAGGGGGATGCTGCTTGGCGCGGTGTAGAACGTCGCGTCCGAGATCTAACAGTGCCCGCAGTGCTGGAAAGGCAAAGCCTTTATAGCCGCGTACACAAGGCGTTCCGGAGCCGTCTTGTGTCCACTCGAAGTAACGATCGGACGATCGGACGACCAAATCTACGAGTTTGCTGCTGCTGCTGAGGTACGCGGCAAACAGCAGAGCGCGATCAATTGCCTGCGGCTGCTGTAGCGCTAGCCACGCGGTTAGAGCACCGCCGCCAGATAGCCCACTCACAATGACGCGGTTTTCCTCTGGAGAGGCGGCGCGATTGCTCAAGCGCTGCGCCTGCTTTAGCCACTCCAGCCCAAACTGCTGATACACGGCGGCATCGGTAGGCAGCGGCGGTGGATTTTTTCGATTCCAGTTGCCTGCGTGTCCGTGTCCCGGCAGCCTCGGAATTAATACGTTGTAGCCCGATCGGAAAAACCGCTCGCCCAT